>JBBQVB010000256.1:0-1506 GCA_038211965.1 Sphingomonadales bacterium | reverse complement strand
ACCACCGACGACCGGGACGCCCAGGTCTGGGATGCTCAGACGTACCAGCTGCTGTCCACGTTGCCGCACGGTGAAACCGTCTACCAGGCCATGTACATCTCCGACGGCACGCGGATCGTCACCGCCTGCGGCGATGGCGCCGTGAGAATCTGGGACGCCACGAGCCGCGCGCTGCTGCACAAGCTGACGCCAAAGCGACTTGGCAGGGCCCGCCCGCGCTATGGCCGAGTGGCAGCGTCGCCCGACGGAAAACTAGTCGCCGCCATCGACGTCAAAGGCGATGTCGCTGACGTCTGGGAAGCCGCCACTGGTATTCCGCTCGCGGAGATCGGGAACGATGCATTGGCATCTCCTGGTCTCGCCTTCAGCTCCGATGGGCGTTGGCTTGCCACTACGGGCGGCAACGACGTGCAGGTGCTCAACACGCAGACATGGAGAACAATCCTCACCATCCGCGGGCTTCACATCAACCGGATCGCCTTCGACCCCACCGGTGCGCGTCTCATGACCGGGGCCACAACCGGTGATGCATCGATATGGTCGATTCCGAACGGCATCAGAATCCGACATCTGCGCGAGATCGGCGAGCCGGTTGACGCGGTGGCATTCTCGCCCGATGGGCAGCTGGTCATTGCTGCGAGTCGCGATGGCGCAGAGCAAATCTGGCATGCCGGTTCGGGCGAGCTCCAGAGTCAGTTCAATCCTCGTCGCAGCAAGATCCTCGCAGTCGAGTTTGATCGATCCTCCAAGCTCGTGCTCGCGGCTGGCAGCGACGGAACCGTCGTCGTCGCCGACGCCATCTTGGGGATGCCAATCACGGTGCTCGAGGGACCGCAAAACGGTGTGTGGTCCGCCCACTTTGACACAAGCTCGCGCCGCGTGATCGGCGCATCCTTGGATGGCACCACCCGAGTCTGGGATGCGACCGCGCCCTATCGTCGCTGGAGTTCCCCGCCAATCAGCGACAACTGCGGCATCGTCGAACGCCCCGAGCCAGACCGGCGTTTCATCGCCGTTGGCTGCAGAGACAACGCTACTCGAATTTGGGATACGGCGCGCGACGAGTTGCTCGCCGAGTTGCCGAGCGTGACGCACGTCGAGGGTGACTTCGCGTCGGCGTTCCCAGCTGTGTCCGTCGCGGGGGACCGCGCGGCGATCGCCCGCGGCAACACGGTGGAGATCTACGAGCTTCCGGGCGGCCGCTTGTTGCGCTCGACTACACACGGCGCTCCCGTCAATGCGGTGGCCTTCGCGAGTACAGGCCGGGACATCGTCAGCGGAGCTGTCGATGGCTCGTTGCTCGTCACCCGCGACAACGGCGCACAGGTCGTGTTTCCGGCCGCCTCCGGAGGCATCGACGCCGTAGGGTTCCTTGCCGATGGGCGCGTGGTGGCCAGCGACGCGCAACGCCGCCTTCGGGTCTACGACCGTGGCGGCGCGGCCCTGGCAGACCTCGAGCTTCCGATGCGCGTGATGGCTCTACGAATCGACGGTGGCCGTCTGGTC
>JBBQVB010000255.1:0-1560 GCA_038211965.1 Sphingomonadales bacterium | reverse complement strand
ATTCTCGCGCGCCACGACGACCTGGCCGCTGTCGCGCGCCGTCTGATATTCGATGCCCGTGCCGACGACCGGCGCTTCCGGCCGCAGGAGCGGCACGGCCTGCCGCTGCATGTTCGCGCCCATCAAGGCGCGGTTCGCGTCGTCGTGTTCGAGGAACGGGATGAGCGCCGTCGCCACCGAGACGACCTGCTTCGGCGAGACATCCATGTAGTCAATCCGGTCAATCACCTCGATCATGATCCGCGAGCCGTGCCGCGCCGACACGCGCTCGTCCACGAAATGATTGTTCTCGTCGAGCGTCGCATTCGCCTGTGCGATCGTGAAGTCTTCCTCGACATCGGCGGAAAGATACTCGATCTCGTCGGTGACGACGGGCTTGATCCGCACCGTTCGCAGGCCTGCCTTCGCGATCTTGTCCGCAAGTTTCTTGTCCACGACCGTGCCGGTCGCGGCAATCTCCTTGCTCGTCGTCGGGTCCACGATGCGCTCCGCGAGCCGCTGGCCGACGAGGCGATCCCCGTCCCGCTGAATATCGAGGAGCCGCAGCACGCGGCGATACGGCGTCTCGATGAAGCCGTACTGGTTGATGCGCCCGAAAGTCGCCAGCGAGCCGATCAAACCGATATTCGGGCCTTCCGGCGTCTCGATCGGGCAGATGCGGCCATAGTGCGAGTGATGCACATCGCGCACATCGAACCCAGCACGGTCGCGGCTCAGGCCACCGGGGCCGAGCGCGGACAATCGCCGCTTGTTGGTCAGTTCTGCCAGCGGGTTCGTCTGGTCCATGAACTGCGACAACTGCGAGCCGCCGAAGAACTCGCGCACCGACGCCATCACCGGGCGGATGTTGATCAGTGCGTTCGCCGTCGCCGTTTCCGGGTCCTGGATCGTCATGCGCTCCTTGACGACGCGCTCCATGCGCGCGAGGCCGGCGCGCACCTGCATCTGGATCAACTCGCCGACCGCGCGGATGCGGCGGTTGCCGAGGTGGTCAATGTCGTCCGGCTCGCCCTCGCCGTTGTTCAACTTGATCATCGTCGAGACGATCTTGATGATGTCCTCGTGCGTCAGGACGCGCGTGTCGTTCGCCGGGTCCTCGCCGAGCCGCTTGTTCAACTTGTACCGGCCGACCTTCGCCAGATCGTAGCGGCGCGCGTAGAAGAAGAGGTTCTTCAGCAGGTTCTCGGCGTTCTCGCGGGTCGGCGGGTCGCCCGGCCGAATGCGCTTGTAGAGTTCCAGCAGCGCCTCGTCGCGCCCCTTCTTCTCGTCTGTCGTTCCCTTCATCGGCTCCTTGTCGAGCGTCGCGGCGACGTAGCGGTGCTGCTCGTTGGTGTCAATCTCCTTGAAGAGATCGAGCAACTGCTCGTCCGTGCCATAGCCGAGGGCGCGGAGCAGGATCGTCACCGGCATGCGCCGCTTGCGATCCACCTTGACCGAAAGGATGTCCCGATTGGACGTCTCAAACTCCAGCCACGCGCCCCGGTTCGGGATCAGTTTCGCCGCGAACAGATGGCGACCCGTCGAGGGGTCCTCCGTCGCGGTGAAGTAGATGCCCGGCGA
>JBBQVB010000254.1:0-1585 GCA_038211965.1 Sphingomonadales bacterium | reverse complement strand
GCCGCGCCCCCCCGCCGCCCCGCCGCAGCCAACCCCGCTAGCGCGACCCCGCCGGTGCGCTCGTGTAGCAGCACGCGGTCGATGCCGAGCAACGCACCGCCGGGGATGTCGGCGATGCGGTGCCGGTCCCAGAGCTTGTCGAACAAGGTGCGCGCGGACGGTGGGGCAAACGTCGCCATCGTTCCCTGAATCGCGCTGGGCCCGCGCGTGTCAATGCCATGGTGCCGCAGGTAACCGCGCGGTGGCTACATCTCCATCAACAGCGGCTCGGCCCCCGGCTCGCCGTACGGCGGCCTCGGAATCGCGGCCTGTGCCGCTTTGAGCGCGCGCGACCAGCGTTCGTCGAGTTCGCGGTAGTAGGCGTCGTCGCCGTCGATGCGGTGGAGCATGTCGGGGACCGACGCGCCGGGCTTGACCGTCAGCACGTCGATGGGGAGGCCGACCGCGAGATTCGAGCGCATCGTCGAGCTGAACGAGATCAGCGCGACCTTGATCGCCTCGTCGATCGGCGTGTCGTAGGTGATCGAGCGGTCGAGGATGGGTTTGCCGTATTTATGCTCGCCGATCTGGAGGAAGGGCGTGTCGGGCTGGCATTCGATGAAATTGCCGCTGCCATAGACCAGGAACAGGCGCGGCTTGCGCCCCCCGATGCTGCCGCCAAAGAGCAGGCTCGCGCCGGTGGCGATCTTGTCGTCGGTGACTTCGGCATCGATGGCCTGCTTGGCCTCGCGCAGTGCTGCGCCGACCAGCGTCGCCGCTTTGAACATCGACGGCACCGTGTCGAGCGTCTCGCGCTCCTCTGCCCCGGGCAGCAGCATCGCGTCCTGCAGGCGTGTGACGGCAGCCTGCGTCACCGACAGGCTGCCGGCGCTCGCGACGGCGAGGCAGCGGCCCTCCGACGTGTCGAACAGCCGCAGCTTGCGGTACGTCGAGATGTTGTCGACCCCCGCATTGGTGCGCGTGTCGGCCATCATCACGAGCCCGTCGCGGACCAGCACACCGACGCAATAGGTCATCGCGGTAACCTCCGAGCTGAACTGCTCATGCTGCGAACCCCTGTTGCGGGTCATTGTTGCCCGCCGACCTGAAAGACATCGACCGCGACGTGCATCGTCTCGGACCCGCCGCCGCGCCGCGCACCGCGTACCGGGGCCGCATCGAGATAGTCGAGACCGACCGCGACGCGAATGTGGCGGTCGGCTGTCGAGATCCCGTGCGTCGCATCGAAGCCGACCCAGCCGAGATCGTCGATCCACGCCTCCGCCCACGCATGGCCGGCAGGCTGGCGCTCGGTGTGGACGAAATGGCCCGAAACATAGCGCGCCGGAATGCCGAGCTGGCGCGCTGCGGCGCAGAAGATGTGCGTGAAGTCCTGGCAGACGCCGCGCCCGGCGCCGAAGGCGGTCGCCGCATCGGTGCCCGCGCCGGTCGCCTCGGCATCGAACGCGAACTTGCCGTAGAGGCCAAGCATCAGCGCGTGGAGAGTTTCGAGCCGGTCGGGCTTGGCGTTGGCGCGGGCATAGTCGCGGATGGCGGCGTCGGCGCTGCTCAGCTCGGTCGAACGCAAATAGACCTGCGGCGGCAG
>JBBQVB010000253.1:0-1630 GCA_038211965.1 Sphingomonadales bacterium | reverse complement strand
CTCGTTGGTGCGCTCACGCAACGTCGGGTCGGCCGGCGACATCACCCCGACATAGTGGCTGGTGGCGACGCTCTCGGGCTGAATGGTGTAGCCGGGCACGGCCGTCCTGCGCCGCTCGGCCAGAACATTATCGAGCAGGACCCCGTCCAGTCGGCCCAGCACCAGATCCGAGTAGGGATGCACATCGTCTTCGTACGACACCACGTGAATGCCGTGCTCGCGTTCGGCCCGCAACAGGATTTCATAGGCGATCGTCCCGGCGAGGGTGCCGACGGTCTTGCCGCGCAGATCCGGCAGTGTCCGGAACCGTGTCGCATCGGCGTTGCGGACGCTTAATACTTCGCGGAATTCGTAATACGGCATCGTCACCGCCAGCGTTGCGCGACGGGCGGGGGTGTCCTCGATGCCGCTCAGGCCAATCTCCGCGTCGCCGCGCTTGATGCTCTGGTCAATCGAGGTGAACGTGACGTTGAGGAACTCGGGGCGCCGGCCGAGGCCGCGAGCGAGGAGCCCGGCGACGTCCACATCGAAGCCGACGACGGTGTCCGGGTGCGCGGGATCGGCCTCGACAAATGGCGCACCGCCCTCGGGATCGCCGGCCCAGCGGAGCACGCCTGGCGGCTCTGCCGCCGAGACGACGATCAGCGCCGAAGCCGCGGAAATCGCGGAGACCAGAAATGCCAGGACGAGTCGGCGGGCGGCCACTGGAGTAGATTCTAGCTGGAGGTCAGCGATGGCGAGTGTGGGGTTTCTGGGGACCGGGCTCCTGGGCGGAGCGATGGTGGAAGGCATGCTGCGCCGTGGCGATCGGGTGACGGTGTGGAACCGCACCGAAGCCAAGGCACGCGCGCTGGAGTCCTACGGTGCGACCGTCGCCGCCACGCCTGGCGATGCGGTCGCTGCGGCCGACCGCGTGCACATGACGTTTTCCGACGACGAGGTCGTCGACGAGATGCTGACCGCGTTCACACCGCGCCTGCAGCCAGGAACGCTGGTCATCGACCACACCACCGCCTCGCCTCGCGGCACCAAGGCGCGGATTGCGCGCATGGCCGCCGCGGGCGTCCAGTTTCTGCACGCGCCGGTCTTCATGTCGCCGCAGATGGCCCGCGACTCGGTCGGGATCATCCTCGCCTCTGGTCCGCAGGCGGTCTACGACGCGGCCCTCGATACGCTTGAAGCGATGACCGGCGAGGTCTGGTACCTCGGTGAGCAGGGCGACCTCGCGGCGTCATACAAAATCTTCGGCAACTCGATGCTGTTCGTCATTGCCGCCGGCGTCACCGACGTCTTCGCGATGGCCAAGGGGCTCGGCATCGCGCCAACCGACGCGCTCGCGGTGTTCTCGAAATTTCAGCCGGGCGGCTTGATCAAATCGCGCGGCGACAAGATGGCGCGCGGCGACTTCAGCGCCAGCTTCGAGCTGACCATGGCGCGCAAGGATATGCGGCTGATGCTGGACGCGGCGAATGGGCAGCCGATGACGGTGTTGCCGAGCATCGCGAAGGCGATGGACGAGGCGATCGCGAAGGGACACGGGAAGGACGACCTGGGTGCGATCGCGGCGGAGGTGGTCAAGTGACGAAGACGGGTCACGTGGGTCGGGCAGGTCGGGTGGGACAGGTGGGTC
>JBBQVB010000252.1:0-1651 GCA_038211965.1 Sphingomonadales bacterium | reverse complement strand
CGACCTGCAGCAGATGCGCGACCTGACCGCGGAGGCGGTGCGCGCCGGGGCGTTCGGGGTGACGACGTCGCGCAACATGCTGCACCGGACCAAGGCGGGCGCACTGGCCCCGAGCCTGCACAGCGAGGAGGACGAGCTGCTGGCGCTGGCGGCCGGGCTGCGCGACGCGGGGGCGGGCGTGTACCAGCTGATCGCCGACATCGACGGCGACGCGGCGGACGAGTTCGGCCTGATGCGCCGGGTGGCGGAGGCGGCGGGGCGGCCATTGTCGTTCACGTTGCTGCAGACGCCGGGCGGCGACCCGGAGAACTGGCAGAACTACCTGCGCCACCTCGACGCGGCGAACGCGGACGGCGTGACCATCAAGGGGCAGGTCTATCCGCGCCCGGTCGGGCTGCTGTACGGCCTCGACCTGTCGTTCCATCCGTTTGCGCTGCACCCGAGCTTCCGCCCGCTGGCCAACCTGCCGTTGGCCGACAAGCTGGCGGCGCTGCGCGAACCGGCGTTGCGGGCGCAGCTGCTGAGCGAGGTGCCGGAGGACACCAACCCGTTCTCGATGGCGATCGTGCAGTCGTTCCACGCGGCCTACGCGATGGGCGATCCGCCGGTGTACGACCCCGACCCCGCGAACCGGCTGGGCAAACTGGCGGCGGCGGCGGGCCGCGACTTCGCCGATTATGCCTATGACCTGATGCTGGAGAACGACGGACGCAGCATCTTCTTCCTGCCGGGCGCGAATTACCGCGACGGCAACCTCGATGCGGCGCGCGAGATGTGCGCGCACCCGCACACCGTGCTGGGGCTGGGCGACGGCGGCGCACACTACGGGATGATCTGCGACGCCAGCTTCCCGACCTTCTACCTCGAGAATTACGTCCGCGACGACACGAGCGCGCAGGCCGTCGCCCTGCCCGCCGCGATCCGCGCGCTGACCGATACGCCCGCGCGCACCGTCGGGCTGGGCGACCGCGGACGGCTGGGCGTCGGCTACAAGGCGGACGTCAACGTCATCGACCTGGCGGGCCTGCGCCTGCACACGCCGAGCATCGCGCGCGACCTGCCCGCCGGCGGCAAGCGCTTGCGGCAGGGCGCGGACGGCTATGCCTGGACGATCAAGAGCGGCACCGTCACCTATCGCGGCGGCGTGCCGACCGGCGCCCTGCCCGGGCGGCTGGTGCGCGGCGCCCGGGCAGGGCCATCCTAGTTTCGTCATCCCAGCGAAAGCCGGGATGACAGCAACAGAAAAATCAGGGGATCGACCCATGCGCTATGAAATCTCCGGCACCGTCATGCAGACCGTCGCCATCGACCTCGATCCCGGCGAGGCGCTGTTCAGCCAGACCGCCAGCATGGCGTGGATGGACGACGGCATCGAGATGGACACCCACACTGGCGGCGGGCTGTTCGCGGGGCTGGCGCGGATGATGGGCGGCGGCGGGCTGTTCATCACCGAGTACCGCGCTCAGGGCCCCGGCCATGTCGCGTTCGCGCCGCGCTTCCCCGGCCAGATCGTCGCGATGAAGCTGGCCGCCGGCCAGTCGCTGATCTGCCGCAAGGAGACGTTCCTCGTCGCCGAGCTGTCGGTGACGCTCGACATCGCCTTCCAGCAGCGGCTGGGCGCGGGGTTCTTCGCGGGCGAGGGCTTTGTCCT
>JBBQVB010000251.1:0-1675 GCA_038211965.1 Sphingomonadales bacterium | reverse complement strand
CCCCGAGGATTTCTGCTTCACCGGCTTCAACGGGGTCATGTGCATCGAGGCGGGCGGCCCCCCGGCGGGCACCGGCTGCGGCGGCTATGTCGTCGGCCAGACGGTCAAGCTGCTGAAACAGCACCACCTCCTCGAAGATACCGACGTGGTGATCTTCGACGTGCTCGGCGACGTCGTCTGCGGCGGTTTTGCGGCGCCGCTCCAGCACGCCGAGCGCGCCGTCGTCGTCGCGGCGAACGACTTCGACTCGATCTTCGCGATGAATCGCATCGTCGCAGCGATCAAGGCCAAGTCGAAGAACTACGAGGTCCGCATGGCGGGCGTCATCGCCAACCGCAGCGCCGCGACCGACGAGATCGACCGTTTCAACGCGGCGACGGGGTTGAAGCGCCTCGCGCATTTCCCCGACCTCGACGCGATCCGCCGCTCGCGCCTCAAAAAATGCACCGTGTTCGAGATGGATTCGACGCCCGAGCTGGAAGCGGTGAAACTCGAATACATGCGCCTCGCCGCGCAGCTCTACGCGGGCACCGAGGCGCTCGACGCGATGCCGATGAAGGACCGCGACATCTTCGAGTTTCTGGGGTTCGAATGACCGGCAGCGCGACATACGACGCGTATCGCGGGCGGCTCGAAGCCTATTTCGACCGCACGGCGTTCGACGCGTGGGCGAAGCTGACCAGCGACGCGCCGGTCAGCCGCATCCGCGCAACGGTGCGCGCCGGGCGCGACGAGATGCGCGCGCGGCTGCTCGACTGGCTGCCCGCAGATCTGACCGGCAAGCGCGTCCTCGACGCCGGCTGCGGCACCGGCGCGCTGGCGGTCGAGGCGGCGCAGCGCGGCGCGCAGGTAGTCGCGGTCGATGTCTCGGCGAACCTCGTCAACGTCGCACGCGAGCGACTGCCCGCGCACCTGAACATCGATTTCCGCGCCGGGGACATGCTCGCCGACGACCTCGGCGACTTCGACCATGTCGTCGCGATGGACTCGCTGATCCACTACCGCACCAGCGATATCGTCGCCGCCGTCGCGCGGCTGGCGACGCGGACCAGCGGTTCGATCCTGTTCACCGTCGCGCCGCGAACGCCGCTGCTGCTGGCGATGCAAGCGGCGGGCAAGGTCTTCCCGCGCGGCGACCGTTCGCCTGCGATCATTCCCGCCGACCCGGCGCGCCTCGCCCGCGACATCGCGGCGCGCACCGGCTGGACGGGGGGGCGTTCTGAAGGCACTTCGACGGGCTTCTACAAAAGCCACGCGATTGAGTTGGTGCGCCCCGGCGCAGGCGAGATGGTCCGCCCATGCTGAACAGCGCGCGCCTCGCCCGCCAATGGTCGCGCGTCGCGACGAGCCTGCTACCGTTCGCCGATGCGGCGACGCCTGAGTTGCCACTGCCGCGCCTGCTGCGCCTGTCGCTATTCCAGATCACCTGCGGGCTGTCGGCGGTGTTGCTGACCGGCACGCTCAACCGCGTGATGATCGTCGAACTGCGCATGTCGGCGCTGCTCGTCGCGGGGCTGGTCGCGCTGCCGCTGCTGTTCGCCCCGTTCCGCGCGCTGATCGGCTTCAAGTCCGACCACCACGTTTCGGCGCTGGGGTGGAAGCGCGTGCCCTATATCTGGTTCGGCACGCTGCTGCATTTCGGCGGCTTCGCCATCCTGCCGTTCGCGCTGCTGCT
>JBBQVB010000250.1:0-1693 GCA_038211965.1 Sphingomonadales bacterium | reverse complement strand
GGGGGCGGAGGCGATCGGTCTGCGGGCCGGTCACCGCGCCGTGAAGCGCCTCAATCCCCGCAAGCTGGAGACGCAGGCGCTGACCATCGTCTTCGATCCGCGCGTCGGGTCGAGCCTGCTCGGGCATCTGGTCGGGGCGATTACCGGCGGTGCGATCACCCGCAAGTCGAGCTTCCTGCTCGACGCGCTGGGCACGCAGGTCTTCGCGCCCGGCATCCAGATCATGGACGATCCGCACCGCATCCGGGGCCTGCGCTCGCGCCCGTTCGACGGCGAGGGGCTGGAGACGACGCCGACGCCGATCATCCGGGACGGCGTGCTGACCCAGTGGCTGCTTGATTCGAGTGCGGCGCGGCAGCTGGGGCTGGCCCCCACCGGCCATGCGGCACGCGGCACCAGCGGTGCGCCGGGTGCAGGGCCGGCGAACCTGCACCTAGCAGCGGGGACGCGGACGCCGGCCGAACTGATGGTCGGCATCACGCGCGGCCTCTACGTCACCGAGCTTATCGGCATGGGGGTCAACGGGCTGACCGGCGACTATAGCCGCGGCGCCTCCGGCTTCCTGATCGAGGACGGCGAGATCGGCGAGCCGGTCGCCGAGGTCACGATCGCGGGCAATCTCAAGGACATGTTCCTGAACCTGACCGTCGCCAACGATCTCGACTTCCGCCACGCCACCAACGTTCCCACCATCCGCATCGAAGGCATGACGCTCGCCGGTGCCTGAGCGGGCGGACGATCTGGCGCTACTCGTCGAGGCGGCGCGCGCCGCCGGCGACCTCGCGATGGCGAGCTTTCATGACAAGGTCGAGGTCTGGGACAAGTCGCCGGGTAACCCGGTCAGCGCCGCCGACATCGCCTGCGACGACTATCTGAAAGCCACCTTGCTCGGGGCGCGCCCAGCCTACGGCTGGCTGTCGGAGGAGAGCGCCGACGCCCCCGAGCGCCTCAGCCGGAGCCAGATCTGGGTGGTCGACCCGATCGACGGCACCCGCGATTTCGTGCGCGGCCGCACCGGCTGGTGCGTTTCGGCGGCATTGGTCGAGGATGGCAGGCCTGTACTCGGCGTGCTGGCAGTTCCGGCGCGCGGCCAGCTGTTCATTGCCGAGGCGGGGTCCGGTGCGACCTGCAACGGCGCCCCGCTGAAGGTCAGCGGGCTGGCGACGCTCGACGGTGTTCGACTGCCGATCGACCCGCCGAACCTGACCGCGAGCTTCTGGCCGTCGCCCTGGCCCGGCACCGCGGTCGAAAAACCCAACAGCCTGGCGCTGCGCCTCGCCAAAGTTGCCAGCGGGGAGGCGGACGCTTGGATCGAGGGCCGCTCGATCAACGAATGGGATGTCGCCGCCGCTGCGCTGATCTGCACGGAGGCGGGCGGCATCGTTACCGACCGCGCCGGGCGCGCGCTGGCGTTCAACCAGCCGGACCCCGTCATCCACGGGCTGGCTGCGGCCACGCCCGCGCTGCACGGCGAGGCGCGGGACCGGCTCGACTACGCGCTCAAGGCCTTCGCCAGGGTGCGCGGGCGGCGCTGACGCGCTCTCAGCCGCGATGGTCGAGATCGGGGTCGAGCACCAGTCCAGGGTCGAGCTGGACGCCGAAGCTGTTCAGCAGCATCGACACCTGGGTGTACTGGCCGACGGTGTAGACGAGGTCCATGCACTGGCGCTCGTCGAAGTGCGCGGCCAGCGCT
>JBBQVB010000249.1:0-1725 GCA_038211965.1 Sphingomonadales bacterium | reverse complement strand
GCTGGCGATGACGTGCCAGCCGCGCGCCTGGCAGAGCGCGAGGATCTCTTCCGCGGCCTCGCGCGTCGTGACGCGCACGACGGCCGGTCGTGCGGTCGAGCCGAGGCGGCTCACGCCGCCCTCGTGATCGGGCGCTTGCGGGCGTAGGGACTCATCTTCAGTTTCACGGCGCGCGGATACTGCCGCGTCGCGCGCCGCGGTGGCAATCGCGCGCGGCGGCGCTGCTGGTGCGCGTGGGCGTCCAGCCGCGCGACGATCTCCGGCCCCGCGATCGCGAGGATCACCCAGCGATCACGCAGCTGCCGCAGCATGACCACGAAGCTGATGCGCATCGGCGGCACGCCCTGCGCCGCCGCGCACGCGACCGCGCGTCGGCGGATCAGGTTGTAACCGATCATCAGCCCCCAGACCTCCTGGCGCACGCTCCACGGCGCCTTGCTCCGCAGCGTCTCGTCGCGGTCGAGTTGCTCCGTCTTGAGCTCGTCGAGGCCGAGCTCGCACTCCCAGCGCTCGTGATAGAGCGCGACGAGCTCGCGTGCCGGCCACCGCGCCGGATCGAGCAGCGAGGTCAGCACGACCTGCGGGCGAAACCCGCGGCGGTGATAGCGGATCGCGCGGCCGCGCCACGTCCGCGGCAGCGTCGGATCGCGGCGCCGGGCCTTGGACGAGACGGTCATCTCGATGAGGTCGTCGCCCGGCGCCAACGCCTGCACGCGACGCCACCGCGTCGTCGACTTGGCGCGCAGCAGCCAGTGCCGATCGGCGCCGCCGCGGGCGTGCCGTAGCAGCAGCGCCGCGCTCAGGAAGTTGCGATCGAGGATCGTCAGCGAGGCGTCGGGCACCTGCGCGAGCAGCGGCGGCGTCAGGCGCAGCTCGCTACTCGCGCGGTACGAATCGATCGCGAGCGCCGCCAGCAGGTGCGACCGCAGCGCCATCAAGACGACGATCCGGGCGAGCGGGTAGCCGCTGGTGCCGCGCGTCGGCCCCGCCCCCTGGCCGCCGAAGTAGGCGCGGTTGGCCGGCGTGTCGGCGACGCGGAGCGTGCTGCCGTCCAAGCCGTAGACCGCGAGCCCGCGCCAGCGCTGCGCGTCGGCGGCGGCGTGCGCCCAGACGCGTCCGGAGTGTGCCGCGAGGTCGGCGACGGGCGCCTCGCCGAGCCGCGCGCGGGCGGCGCTGATGGCATTGGAGCGCAGCGGCGCGTCGTCGGGCCCCGAGCGCACCAGGCGCAGGTCGTTGGCGACGTCGGCGATCGCGCGATCGCGCATCACGCCCATGGCAACGACGAGCAGCAGGGCGGCCGGCGCCGGCAGCCGACGCTCGCGTTCCGACGCCGTCGCGGTCGTGGCGAGGCTCGCCTCGATCCACGCCATCGGCAGGTCACCGAGCGCGGTCAACAAGGCCGTCAGGTCAAGGGGAGCGGGTGTCGAGGTCGGTGGCGAAGACATCCCGCCGTTCTGCCAGAACGCCGCGAGCTCCGCGCCGCTTCACCTCGCTTGACGGCCGCTAAGTGACTGGCATTGGGGCTAGCCCGGATGATTCATGAGCGGGCCGCGCGGGCGGGCGCGCGGGCGACGGCCGCGGCATGAATGCCTATCGGTTCGACGGAACGCCGGCGGGCTGGCGGGCGACTGCCGCGGCATGAATGCCACGGCAGTGCGGACGGAGAGTGGCGCGCGCAAAGCCCGCCGGTGGCGGGCTCTCGGTGCGGGTCGGGCGTGCGCGGCC
>JBBQVB010000248.1:0-1784 GCA_038211965.1 Sphingomonadales bacterium | reverse complement strand
CGGCCGCGCGGGAGTGCGGAGCCCGCGCGCGGGAGTGCGGAGCCCGCGCGTGGGAGTGCGGAGCCCGCGCGTGGGAGTGCGGAGCCCGCGCGTGGGAGTGCGGAGCCTGCGCGCGGGAGTGCGGAGCCTGCGCGCGGGAGTGCGGAGCGGCCGGGCACGGGAGTGCGGAGCGGCCGCGCACGCCCGACCCGCACCGAGAGCCCGCCACCGGCGGGCATTGCGCGCGCCACTCTCCGTCCGCACTGCCGTGGCATTCATGCCTTACGTCTATACACCCCCCTTTGGGTAGCGTTTGGCGCCTGGCATCGGCATCGGCGTGAAGTCGAGTCGGACGATGCTCTGCACGTGCGCCATTTGCGCGCGGATGCCCTCGACGCCGTACTGATCGATCATCCCGATCGCGCCGATCAGCACCATCAACCCGCGCAGCAGCACGATCGGACCGGGCGCGGCGTCGGCGCGACCGATGTGGCCGCCCCACGCCGCGACCTCGCGCAGCGCCGCGGCCGCGGCCGGTTCCGTCGCCGCGTCGGTCGTCGCGGCGCGGAGCTGATGCAGCGCCATCGCCGCGAGCGACGCCAGCGCCAGCCGCCGCGCGATCGCGTCGCCGGTCTGCTGGTTCCAGCCCTCGAGTCGGAAGCCGACTTTGATGAAGTAGAACAGCCGCTCGATGCGCCACCGCCAGACGTACGCCTGCACGACGTCGACGGCCGGCTCGGTCAGGTTGGTCAGCAGGATCCACCGATCGGTCGTGCCGTCGCCGCGCAGCTCGGCGACGATGACGCGCACGTCGATCGCCGGCCCGGCCTGCGCGGTCTCGCCCCGGTGGCGGCCGCGCCACGACTTGCCGGCGAACGTCACGGTCGTCTCGCCGAGCCAGAGCTGCGCGCGGTCGCCGGCGCCGACGCCCGGGCGCGCGACGACGTGCGAAAAGGCCAGCGACACGCCCGCGACGGCCGCCGCGAGCGGCACCTCGAGACCGCGGTGGCGGACGGTGCGCCGCAGGTGCTGGGCGCGGATGACGTACGACTCGACGGCGCTCGTCAGCGCGCGCTGCAGCCAGACGTCGTCGCCCTCGCGGTCGATCACGTGGATCAACCACCGCCCCGGCAGGTGCGCCGCCGCGGCCGCGACGTGCGCGACGTACTGCGCGTGGTGGTCGATGTCGGGCTGCAGGGTGACCGCGTCGGACGACCAGACGCCGTCGGCGGTGCGCAGCGCCTGCGCGACCGGGCCGAGCGGCCGGCCATCGGCGTCGAGCACGAGCGCGGTGCAGAGTTCGTAGCCGTCGCCGTGGCCGTTGCCGATCACGCGGCGGTCGCGCTTGGCGTGGTGGCTCGAGAAGTCGACGACCGAGACGTCGTGCAGGACGTAGGCGCGGGCGCCCGGCGCGACGGCCTCGCGCAGCCCCGCGCGGACGATGTCGTAGAGCGCCGGCAGCGTGATCGCGGGGTTGTTGAAGAAGCGGAAGGCGCCGATCGTGTGGGCGTGCGGCGCGCGCGTGCCGGCCGTCGCGGCGCCGTCGGTGCCGGCGCCGGCGCCGCGGATCAGGTCGAGCACGAGCGTGTGGACGCGCGGATTGCGCTGCGGATCGCCGAGTTCGGCCGCCGCGATCAACCATTGGACATCGAGCATGGTGCGGAGCTCCTGGCCGCACCGGTACCGCACTCCTGGCCGCCGCGCAGGGGGGTGTATAGACGTAAGGCATTTATGCCGCGGCAGTCGCCCGCGCGCCCGCGCTCGCCGCCCCCCTCATGAATCATCCGGGTTCATGCCGCGGCAGC
>JBBQVB010000247.1:0-1843 GCA_038211965.1 Sphingomonadales bacterium | reverse complement strand
ATACGCAGCGAAGAGCCACCACAGCACCGCGAGGATCGTCCATGGCACCGACGGTCGGTACGGTGGAGGCCCGTTCGATGGGTGGAGAGTTGCAGCGAGGCCTGTTGGGGGCTCGGCCGCGGCGGCGCGCGAAGAAGGAGCGTCTCGCAGGTCAGCACCGCAGTCCGAGCAGAAGTTCTTCCCATCAGCCGGAGCGCCACACCGATGGCAAAAGCGCGCCACGTCACAAGCCTAACCGTGGGTTCGGCGGCTACGGCTTCCCATGCGAAAACGGCCGGTCGCCAGCCTTCCACCAGCTGGCGACCGGCCGTAGGCCGTGCAACGTCCCTTACTCGGCGGCCACCATCCGCGGCAACCTCGCGGCGAGCTCGCCGAGCGTGGCGGCCATGCCTCCCAGCGCGCTGGCCAGGTCTTGGACGTTCTCGGCGCTACCGACGTACTCGCTTCGTCCGCTGTACTTGTCCGCGGCGCGGGCGACGGTCCTGGCGATGTCCATGCTCGCCTCCTGCATCGTGGTCAGTGTCCCGACCGTCAAGCCGCCCTCGTCGGCCTCCTCGCTGTAGGCGTCGAATGCAGCGGCGAGCAGCCGTGCGGCGGCGGCGTTGAGGTCATTGTCAAACCGATCGCGCGTGCGCACCAGCTCCGCGGCGCCCTGCCACACATCCGTCTCAGCGGCGACGGTGTCCCATTCCCGGATCACAGACTCGAGCGCCACGCCGCGCCAGCCGCGGCTGGCGTCGCAGATCCACTCGCGGTGATCGATGAGCACCGCGATCGCGTCGCGGACACGGGTGCATGCGTCGTCGTAGTTCGTCTTGATGGTGTTCGTCATCGGTCTGCCTTTCTGCGCGGGCGTCCCCGCTCTTGATTGTGAACGGATTGGCCGTACGTCATGGCCCGGTCCGCTGAGCCGATGTCCGCGCTCTCGTCGCCCGGCGATGTGCCCAACGCTTCTCCGGTCTTGGCGATCGCGCAGATCGCGCGGTGCCAGCCGTCCGCATCCATGCAGATACCGGACTCGCTGTCCTGGTGGATGACATCGGCCGCGAGCAGCGCGAACGAGGCGATGTCGGAGTCCGGCTCGCAGACGCCCTGGGAGAGGCTGCGAATGCGATCCGTCACGCGGTCTGCAAGTTCGGCGAGGTTCTCTACTTCGCGCAGGACGTCGGGGCCGGCTGTTGTGGTTTCGCTGGTCATCGGTCGAACCCCCAATCGTCATGCGCTCGAGCCAGTTCGGCCGCTCGGCGCCACTTGAGTAGCGCCGGCCAGATCGCACACCACGCGATCCGCGCCCGGTCGAATTGGTCGACGGTGGTGTGACCGCACCCGGCGTGGATCTCGCCATCGATGTGGTCGACCGCGACCAGGAACGTGCGCATGCTGTCAACCAACACGCGGCGTGAGTCGCCGTCGTCGTAGTCGTAATCGAACCCGAGCGCGACGTACGCCGCCCGGTAACGGTCGTCATTGCGATCGACCGGCCGCCGCGGGAATCGTTCGTCGGTCGGGTCGATCCGACCGTCCCACATCCGCAAGACGAGCCCGAGCAGCACATCGCGACTGTCACGGTCAGCGTGGTAGGCAAGCGCGTTTCCGCCGCCCTGGCGCAGCTCGTCGACCGCCTCGTCGATGGCCGCATGGTGCGCAGCGACGGGATGGACAGGTGCAGCCGGCATGGCATACCCTCTTTCCTGTCTACCCGGTCGGCGACTCTTTGCGGGGTTTGCCGGCCGGGTGGGCCTCGCCCCATGACGTGCCGGGGCGTGGTCGCATCGTAGCGACGGCGAATTAGGCGGTCAAGTGTCACGCGGAGTGAGAGCACGGGGATGAGTACCGGCTTGCG
>JBBQVB010000246.1:0-1845 GCA_038211965.1 Sphingomonadales bacterium | reverse complement strand
ATGTCGGCGATGTCGTGCATCTCGTCCTGACTCGCCCAGCCGAACGCGCTGATATGTTCGTCGGTGACGAGCGGATCGCCGAGCGCGTCGTCCTTATAATAATATTCGAGGATGGTGCGCGGCAGCGCGGTGCCCTCCTCGAGCCCGAAGCGCTTGGCGAGGCTGCCGGCGACGACGTTGCGGACGACGACCTCGATCGGCACGATCTCGACTTGGCGGACGAGCTGCTCGCGCATGTTCAACCGGCGGATGAAGTGCGTCGGGATGCCGATTGTCCCGAGCATCGTGAACAGATGTTCGGAGATGCGGTTGTTGAGGACGCCCTTGCCGCTGATCGTGCCCTTCTTCTGGGCGTTGAACGCGGTCGCGTCGTCCTTGAAATACTGGATGATCGTGCCGGGCTCGGGACCCTCGTAGAGAATCTTGGCCTTGCCTTCGTAGATCTGGCGGCGGCGGGACATGGGCGTCGTCCTTCCTGCGTCATCGGCGGCTCCCGGAGCGCCGCTGCCCGTGAGCCGAAAAGAAAGCGCCCCGGCGCGGGCGTGGTCGCGCGCGGCCGGGGCAAGACCATCGATATAGCGCGGGGGCGGGCGGCTGACAATGCGTCGCCACCGTGCGCCTAGCCCGCCGGACGCCGCGCCCGCCGCCGCGCACGCCACCGGGCGAGCAGCCAGACGATGCCGCCGATCGGCACCAGCCACGGCAGCAGCGCGAGCGCCGCCGTCACGAGCAATGCGAGGCTGGTGGCCAGCGTCTGCCCCGCATTGGCGAGCGCCTCGGCGAGCGGGCGTCCGGTCGACCCGAGCGGGTGCTCGGCGCGATAGGTGATCGTCAGCGTCGAAAAACTGACGCGCTGGCGCAGTTCGGCGAGTTCGGCAGTCGCGGTGTCGAGCGCCTGCTGGGTTTCGCTCAGCGATTTTTCGACTTCGAGCAAGTCGGCGAGGCGGCCCTGATGCGATTCGAGGAGCGTCTGCAGCCGGTCGCGCAGCGTCCGCTTCGCCTTGAGCGCGGCGTCGGCGTCGATCAGTTGCCGGGTGACATCCTCGCCGGTCGTGCGGCTATCGAGCAGCGTGCCCCCGGCGGCGGTGCTGCTCGCGGTGATCCGAGCGGTGAACGGGGCGACCTCGGCGGGGACCAACCGCAGGTCGAGGCTCGCTTCGGCGGCGTCGCCGTCCCCACCGGCGCGCGACGAATTGAGCAACTGACACCGCGCCCCGAGCGCGGTGCACGCGGCGCGGTGGGCGGCGACGACGGCGTCGAGGCGGCGGTTGGGCAGCTCGAAACCGAGCTTGTAGCTGTAGGCGATGGTCGCGGTGGCGCTGGTGGGCGCGGCGGCCATCGCCGCTTTTGCCGTGGCGGGGGATGCGGGCGGCGGAGCCCCTTCGGCGACGTTGACGGCGCTGTCCGCCTGTGGCTCGACGATGTGAGCGACCGTCGTTGGCTCGCCGGTATCCTTCTTTTCACACGCTGTCATCGCCAACGCCGTCAGCAGTATTACCATCCGCTTCGTCACCGATACCCTCGCGATTGAACCTTGGCTAGTGCACCCCTAAAGCAGATCGGCAGACCTGCCCACGGTATGCCGTGACCAATTTTTCTGACCGCGAGATCGGGTTCGAGGCTACGGTCGCCCGCGACGCCGAGCCCGACCCCCGTATTGGCGCACGCGCCAGGACCTTGTTCAGGCGAGGGGCGGCTGACGATGCGCCGCGGTCGATGACCGACTTAGTCGGGGTTCTTCCCCTCGGCCTTGTTCTCCAGCACCTTGCCGGTCTTCGCATCGACCCCGACCTCGAACTTCTTTTTCGCAGCGTCGGTGATGTCGAACGAATAGCGCAGGCCGCT
>JBBQVB010000245.1:0-1876 GCA_038211965.1 Sphingomonadales bacterium | reverse complement strand
ACCGCCACCACGCGCCGTGCGCAATATCGCCCACGCTGCCAGGCGTTCTGCGATGCGTTTCTCATAGCCCCGGTCGGTCGGAGCGTAGAACGTCTGCGCGCTCATCCCGGCGGGCCAGTAATCCGCACCCGAAAACCCACCCTCGGCGTCGTGGTCGTAGGCATAGCCCTTGCCGTAACCGATATCCTTCATCATCCGCGTCGGGGCGTTGAGGATGTTCGGTGGCGGCATCAGCGAGCCGGTCTCCCTCGCCGAGCGCCATGCCGCCTTCTGCGCCTTGTATGCGGCATTCGATTTCGGCGCGGTGGCGAGGTAGAGGCAGGCGTGCGCGATCGCCAGCTCCCCCTCGGGCGACCCGAGGAAGTCATAGCTCTCCTTCGCCGCGAGCGTCACCACGAGGGCGTTCGAGTCCGCCAGCCCGATGTCTTCGCTGGCAAACCGCACCAGTCGTCGCAGGACGTAAAGCGGCTCCTCGCCCGCCGTCAGCATCCGCGCGAGATAGTAGAGCGCGGCGTCGGGGTCCGAGCCGCGCAACGATTTATGCAGCGCCGAGATGAGGTTGTAGTGCCCCTCGCGATCCTTGTCGTAGACCGCGACGCGGCGGTGGAGCAGGTCACGCAACTGGCCGGGTTCGAGGAGCGCTGGCACGGCGATCGAGAACAATGTCTCGGCCTGGTTGAGCAGGAAGCGCCCGTCGCCGTCGGCGCTGGCGACCAACGCTTCTCGTGCCGCGTGAGTGAGCGGCAGGGCGCGGGCCTCGTCGGCCTCGGCACGTTCGAGGAGCCGATCGAGCGCCGCCGCGTCGAGCCGTCGGACGATCAGAACCTGGGCGCGGCTGAGCAGCGCGGCGTTGAGCTCGAAACTCGGATTCTCGGTGGTCGCGCCGACGAGCGTGATCGTGCCGTCCTCGACCTAGGGCAGGAACCCGTCGTGCTGGCCGCGATGGAAGCGGTGGATCTCGTCGACGAAGAGTAGTGTACGCTGGCCGCTTCCGGCGGCGATGCGCGCCTCGGCGAACAGCTTCTTGAGCTCGGCGACGCCCGAGAACACCGCCGAGATCATGACGAAGCGCAGCCCCACCGCGTCGGCAAGCAGCCGCGCGATCGTCGTCTTGCCCGTCCCCGGCGGCCCCCACAGGATCAGCGACGCGATTCGTCCCGCCGCGACCATGCGTCCGATTGCGCCGTCGGGACCGGTCAGATGCTCCTGCCCTACGACGTCGGCGAGGCGGCGCGGGCGCAGGCGTTCAGCAAGCGGCTGCGCAGCGACGGGGACGGCAGGCGCTTCGGCGGCGAAAAGATCAGGCATCGATACCGATATAGGGGGGCTGGCCCGGAGCGCCTACCAGTCCAGATAGTCCGCGATTTCCAGCACTCCGCGCCGCGCGAGGCATTCGGCGGGGATGTAGCCGGTCAGCGTCATCCAGATGTCGTCGCCCTGCTCAGCATAGACCTTGAGGTACGAATCGCAGCATGCCGCAAGGCCAAGGCGTTTAAGGCGGACTTGCTCGACCTTGTAGGTCGTCATTGCGGCGGTCGCTTCGGTCAGATAGGTCGCGAGATTGGCGCGCGAGACGACCTGGTTGCGCGGCGGCGCGGTCAGCGGGCGCGAGGCCTTGAAGAAGCGCTCGGCGAGGACTCCGTGGAGGACATCGATGACGCGGTCGGGGCCGATGTTGACGCGCTGCGGCAGTTGCTTGGTGTCGCCTGCCAGGCGCTTCGCCATGTCGAGCAGGTCGCGTAGATGCTCGTCGCGACCGCTCACCGCCGCCATGCGCGACCACGCGCGCGCCTCGAGCCCGAGGTTGCAGAAATGCGCCGCATCGGTGTTGCGACACGCGGTCGACGCCATGTCGACGACCTTGGGATCGTTCTCG
>JBBQVB010000244.1:0-1946 GCA_038211965.1 Sphingomonadales bacterium | reverse complement strand
CTTCCGCAACCGCGCTCTCGATCGAATAGCCGCTATCGGTCGCGGCGGCGCGCGCGTGGACCTGCGCGCGCACCGCGGCGAGCAGCGTCTCGACGGGACCATAGGGCTCGCCGCCGGTCAGCCGCGCCCCCCAGCCGTCGGCGGGCAGCCCACGCGCCGCCTTGGCTGCGGCCTCCAGCGCCAGCGCGCCCTCGTCGTCATAGGCTGTCAGGTCGGACAGCCGCGCCGCGAGGCCACGCCGCCGCCCGCGTCCGAGCGCCTTGTCGGGGCCGAGAATCCAGCTGCGCAGCTCGACGCACTCGCGCGCCGACAGATGCAGCGCAAAGGTCGAGTCGGCGGCGTCGAACAGGTGGTGGCCCTCGTCGAAGACGATGCGCGTCATCGCCCCTGCCTCGGCGCGCCCGCGCACGGCGTTGACCATCACCAGCGCGTGGTTGGCGATCACGAGGTCGGCCTGCTGCGAGGCGCGCGTGCCGCGCTCGATGAAGCACGTCCGGTAGTGCGGGCAGCCGGCGTAGATGCACTCGCCGCGCCGGTCGGTCAGACCGGTAAAGCTGCCGCGCCCGAACAATGTCGCGAGCCAACCGGGCAGGTCGCCGCCGACCATGTCGCCGTCGCGCGAATATTCCGCCCAGCGCGCCGCGAGCTGCGCGAACACTCCGGCTCTCCCTGCGAAGCCGCCCTGCATCGCGTCCTCGAGGTTGAGCAGGCACAGATAGTTCTCGCGCCCCTTGCGGACGACGACGCGCGCGCGCTTGACCGCCGGGTCGGGATAGACGCGCGCGGTTTCGTGATCGAGCTGGCGCTGCAACGCCTTGGTATAGGTCGACAGCCACACCGCGCCGCCCGCTTCGGCCGCCCAGTGCGCGGCGGGCGCGAGATAGCCGAGCGTCTTGCCGATGCCCGTCCCCGCTTCCGCCAGCGCGACGTTGGGCGCGGTCGCCATCGAGCGCGGGCGGAAGACGTGCGCGGCGGCGCGGGCATAGGCGCGCTGCCCCTCGCGCTTTTCGGCACCGATGCCGAGCAGCCGGTCGAGCGTCGCGTCGACCTGCCCATCGGGGACGGCGATATCCTTGGGGCGCGGGCGCGGCGGCGCGTCCTCCCATTTTGGCAGGGTGGTGAACAGCAGTCGCTCGGGCTTGGGCGGCTGCGCGAGCCGCCTGGCGACTTCGCCGCTCCACGCCCAGCGCAGGCGGGCGAGCGACTGCGCGATGCTCCACGCGCCGTGACGTTCGGGCCACGCGGGATCGGCGAGGGTGTCGAGAAGTGTCGCTGCGGCACGCTGGAGGAACTGGGCCTCGGCACCCCGCTCGCCGGGCGACGGCAGCCCGAGCGCCGCCGCGAGCCCCGCCGCCGTCGGCACTGCGAAGCGCGCCGGATGGGCGAAGGCGAAGAGTTCGAGCAGGTCGAGGCCCGAAATCTCGGGCAGCCCGAGACGGCTTGCGGTGACCACCGCGCCCAGCAACAGCATCGGCGTGTCGGCAGCGCGGCGAATCGCGGTGCGCGCCGAGACCTGCTCCGTCGCGCCATCAGGCTCGGCGATCCAGACGCCGGCATGGGAGGCGACGAGCGCGGGGATGGTGAGCGAGATCACCGGAGAACAGGTACGGAACGCGCGGGGGTTTGTCACGGGGCGGGCGAGGGTCGGTGACTTTCTCCTCTCACCGGGAGGGGAGGGGGGAAGAACAACAGGCAGCACGAAACCCCCGCCGGCGATCCTATCGCCTCGGGAGCTTGCGACCTGGTCCGTCCGTCCTCGGGTCTCCCCTCCCCGGCGCTAATCTCGGGCAGGAACCTGAACAACGGATGCGGCAATACGAACGTCGGCATGGGCGGGACGCCGTCGGACGGGCGTCGGGGTACGCAAATACTGGTGCCGCACGGCCGCTTCCCAGGCTGTCACCGTACGACCTTGTCCTCACGGCGCGCTAGTTCCCTGCGCGCCC
>JBBQVB010000243.1:0-1951 GCA_038211965.1 Sphingomonadales bacterium | reverse complement strand
AAAAATCTGCGATCGTCGGCACGACAACGACGCTATTGGCGCGCGCGATCGCCCGGGCATGGGACGATCAATCTCACAAATCTGCCGATAGCGGTCGGCACCGCCCATTTCAGCTGGTACCCCTCGCATGAGACTTCGGGCGAATAGCAGCCGCTGTAGTTCTGCTATCGAACCCGCAGAACGTCGGCGGCACCGACACCCAGTCGTGCAGCAGCCGTTCGGTCAACGCAGCGCGAGCGAACCAACCGGTGGTTTGAATTAGACGTCAAACACCAGAAGCGTCGAGGTCGCCGTTGCGCACAACCGCCCCGCTTTGTCATGGAGCGTCGCCTCGCTGAAAACGACCCGACGACCCGACGCGACGACCCGCCCGGTGGCACGCACGACACCGCTCTTTTCGGTCAGCGCGCGCAGGTACGAAACCTTGAGTTCGAGCGTTGTATGACCGCGCGCGGGACCGAGGGTAGTGTGAGCCGCAATGCCGCAGGCGCTGTCGAGCAGTGTCGCTGCATAGCCGCCATGGACCGCGCCGTGTGGATTATAGACCGAGCGGTCGGGGGTCGCCTCGAACACCGCGAGGCCGCGCTCCGCCTCGACCAGCGTCAGGCCCAGCTTCTCGATCATCGGCGGCGGCGTGTTGGCCGCCATCATCGCGCGGATTTGTGCAAGGCCGTCTGGCCCGTCGCTCGCTTCGGACATCTGGTCACCATGGCTCACAAGATTGGACGGTCCTCAGAGGCGATCGAGGCGGGTGAGATGCAAACGTCGCTCTTTGCGTCGGGGCGCATCTGCCGCTGCCACGCGACGTCGATCGAACGATCGACATCGTAAGATAACTCGATCGGGAGGGTCATGGTCGCACTTCACCAAGTGAGGGACGTCAGGGGGGGATGCGGCGAGGCCTGCGGACAGTTGGGCAGGCGCCTCAATCGTCGCGAACGCGAACCTTCACCTCGGCCGACAGTCCCGAGCGCAGGCGAGGCAGGGCGGGCTGCCCGGGGTCGAGGCGGATGCGGACGGGAACTCGCTGAACGATCTTGGTGAAGTTGCCGGTCCCGGGCTCGAACGGAAGCAGCGCGAAGTCGGAACCGGAGCCGGGCGCAAAGCTCTCGACCCGCCCGGCGAACGGCTGGCCGGGCAGCGCATCGACCGCCACCGTCGCGCGCTGGCCGATCCGCATTTCACCGATCTGCGTTTCCTTGAAATTGGCGACGACATAAGGCGCGCTGTTCGGCACGACCCGCATCAGTCGCGTGCCGGGCTGGACGTAGTTGCCGACATCGACCTGGCGATCCCCGGCGATGCCGGCGACCGGGGCCACGATCAGCGTATGGCCGAGATCCTGCGTCGCCAGCGCGACGGCAGCGTCGGCACGCAGCGCGGCGGCGCGGGCTTGGGTGAGTGCGCCGATCAGTTCGGCGCGGCGCGCGCCGGTCACCTCGCTTTCGCGGGCGCGGCCACCGAGTGCCGCGCGGGAACGCTCGGCCTCGGCGGTGGCAGACGCGGCAGCGGCGTCGGCGGCTTCGACGCTGCGCCGCGTCGCGAAGCCGTCGCGCATCAGGACGCGCTGGCGGTCGCGGTCGGCGGCGGTGCGCATCACTTCGGCGTCTGCGGCGCGGATCGCGGTCGCCGCAGTGGTCTCGTTGGCACTGGCGAGGCGCTTCTCCGAGTTGAGGCGGACCAGCGCCGCTTGCGCCGCGACGACCCCCGCGCGGGCGACGGCGGCATCGGCCTCGGCGGAGGCGCGGCGCGCGCGATACTCCTCGTCGTCGAGGCGGACCAGCGGCGTGCCCCGGGCCACGACACTGTTGTCGGCAATCAGGATCGCGGCGACCAGCCCGCGCACTTTCGGCGCGACGATCGAGGCATCGGCGCGAACGTAGGCGTTGTCGGTCGTGACGCTGGACCCCGCGCCGTGGATAAACCACCAGCCGGCGACGATCGCCACGAT
>JBBQVB010000242.1:0-1953 GCA_038211965.1 Sphingomonadales bacterium | reverse complement strand
CGAAGTCGCTCGACCAGCCGTCCTTGGTCCGCACGCCAGTCACGCGCGCGCCGTCGGCGGCAATCGTTTCGACGCCCGAGCCCATGCGGACTGTGCCGCCGAGGTCCTCGAACAGCTTGACCAGCCCACGCACCAGCGCGTGCGTGCCGCCGCGCGGGAACCATACCCCCCATTTCTTTTCGAGCGCGTGGATCAGCGCGTAGACCGAGCTCGTCTTGAACGGGTTGCCGCCGACCAGCAGCGAATGGAAGCTGAATGCCTGACGCAGCTGATCGTCCTTGATGTAGCGCGCGACGATGGCGTAGACCGAACGAAACGCCTCGTACTTCATCAGGCTCGGTGCCGCCTTGAGCATCGACTTGAAATCGAGGAAGGCTTCGTGGCCGAGTTTCTCATAGCCCTCGCGGAAGACGCCTTCGGAGAACTTGAGGAACTCGCGGTAGCCGTCGGCATCGCGCGGGTTCTTCTTCGCGATCTGTGCGAACAGCGCCGCGTCGTCGTTCGAATAGTCGAAGACATAGCCGTCTTCCCACAGCAGCCGGTAGAACGGCGTCACCGGCAACAGTTCGACATAGTCGCTGAGCTTGCGCCCCGACAGGCCGAACAACTCCTCGAGGCACGACGGGTCGGTGATGACCGTCGGACCGGCGTCGAAGACGAAGCCCTGATCCTCGAATACGTAGGCGCGCCCGCCGGGCTTGTCGCGCGCCTCGATCAGCGTCGTCGCGATGCCCGCCGATTGCAGGCGGACGGCGAGGGCCAGGCCGCCGAAGCCGCTACCGATGACGCAGGCTGTCCGTACAGTCATTTAGCGAACTCGTATTTGAGGAGGGCCGAGACCGCGCGCGGGATCGGGATCGGCGGTTTGCCGGTGAGGATGCGCAAGCGGTCGAGGAAGGTCGACTTGCTCGCGTAGAAGCGCCCGATCAGTCCCGCGTCGAGCCGATAGAAGCGTTCGAGGATGCGGTAGCGCTCGTCGGGGTGCGCCGCGAGGAACAGCATCTTGTTGAGCAGCCGGTACAGGCCGCGCGCTTCCCATGCTTCGACCGCCGCCGCCCTGAGTGCCGCATCGACCGTCGCGGGCGCGAAATCGGGCAGGCCCGCGACGAGGTCGGCGGTGCGCACCGCATCGGGAAAGCTGTAGCCCGTCGTCGGCTGGAAGCATGCGGCGCGCAGCCCCACCCGCCCGACGCCGGGAACGCCTTCGGCCCATAACGCGCCGACGTCGCCGCCGAGCGCGATCGGCAGCACGCCGGTCTCCTCACGCAGCACGCGGACGATGGTCCAGCCCTGCGCCGCAGCATAGTCGTGCAGCCGCGCGCGCACCGCCTCGGGGGCGAGGTCGGCCCCGTCGCTGTAATAAGTGTCCTCGATCAACACGTGGCGCGGCCCGAACGGCAGCGTGTAGACGAAGCGATAGCCGTCGATCTGCGGCACCGTCGCGTCCATGATGATCGGCCCGTCGAGGCCGTGGTCGGCGGCCAGCTCGACCTCGATGCCGATGAACTTCTGCCAGCGCAGGTCGAGCGCCGCCGTCGGCCCCTGCCCGCGCCCGTCGATGACTGCGCCGCAATGCACGACGCGCTGGTCGGCGAGCGTCACCGAGGTCGCATCGAGCGCCGCGATCGGCGTGCCGGTCAGGATATGGTCGGCAGGCAGCGCGGCGCGCACCGCTGCGTCGAGGCGTTCGGAGGTCGCACTCGCATAGCCCATGTCGAGCGTCCGCCGCAGTGCCGGGAAGCGCACCGAATAGCGGTCCCAGCGGTGCGCGTAGAGCGGCGCGGTCCACGCCTGCTGAACCGCCGTCAGGTCGCCGCCGAACGACGACCAGGTATGATTGCCGCCGATCGCGTCGCCCGCCTCGACAATGGCGACGCGCAGTTCGGGGCGCAGCTGCGACAGTCGCAACGCGATCAGCCCGTTGTGCAGTCCGCCGCCCGCGAGGATGAGGTC
>JBBQVB010000241.1:0-1964 GCA_038211965.1 Sphingomonadales bacterium | reverse complement strand
GATCAATGCCAGCGCTTCCGGCTCGGCAGTCGCGTGCTCCGCCTCGACGATGCGCGCGAAATGAGCTGCCAGCGTGTCGGCCGGGATGCGGCGCAGGTCGAAGCGCTGGCAACGCGACAGTACCGTCACCGGCACCTTCTGGACCTCGGTGGTCGCGAAGATGAACTTCACGTGCGGCGGCGGCTCCTCGAGCGTCTTCAGCAGCGCGTTGAAGGCGTTCTTCGACAGCATGTGGACTTCGTCGACGATGTAGATCTTGAAGCGCGCCGAGACGCTGGCGTAGCGCACCGCCTCGATGATCTCGCGGACGTCGTCGACGCCGGTGTTCGACGCCGCGTCCATCTCGATGACGTCGATGTGGCGGCCCGCCGCGATCGCGACGCAGGGTTCGCAGACGCCGCACGGGCTGATCGTCGGCCCGCCCTGACCGTCCGGCCCGATGCAGTTGAGCGCCTTGGCGATGATCCGCGCGGTCGAGGTCTTGCCGACCCCGCGCACCCCGGTCAGCAGCCACGCCTGCGCCAGTTGCCCGCGCCGGATCGCGTTGCCGAGCGTCCGCACCATCGCGTCCTGCCCGAGCAGCGTATCGAAGCTGGCGGGCCGGTATTTGCGGGCCAGCACCCGGTATTCGGGCGGCGCGTCGTCGGGGATGAGCAGGGTTTCCATGAGTCCGCCAAGGTCTAGCGGTTCGGAGCCTCAGCGGAAAGGTCGGAGGGCGTCGCATGGGCCCCGGGCAGGCCGTATGCGATCCGCTCCCAGACCCGCTCATGGATGAAATACAGGATCAGCTTGGTCAGGATCTCGCCCCCGCCGATGGTCACCGCCATCGCCGCGCTGCCGGTGAAGATCAGCGCCAGCACCGTCGTGTCGAGGCTGGCGAGCGCGCGCCAGCTGAACGTCTTGGCCGCACTGCGCCGGGTCGTCGCGACCAGGCGGCGGCCGCGCTTTACCTCGCCCCAGTGCAGCTTCGCCCACAGCCATTCGTGGCCGTAGTAGAGCGCCATCTTCGTGAACACCTCGGTCGCCGCGATGTAGCCCGCGGTCTCGGCGCGCTCGCGCGCGGGAGCCGGTTCGAGCCCGATCAGCGGGCCGAGGAAGGTCAGCAGCACGAACGACAGGACCAGTGTATCGAGCGTGCCGACGATGCGCCACGAGACCGCCTTGGCAAGGTGGCGACGCGGCATGGCGCGGAGCGTCTGCAGGGGCTCGGTCGGTGTCACCGGCGACAGCCTAGCGGGCGTGGCCGGGCCGTGCGAATCGCTGCCGGGCGCAGTGGGAGCCGGGAACGACCCAGCGCGAATTCGTTACGGCTGCTTCCTTCCGGACCTGACCGGGTTGGCGAGAGCACTGCCCGCCCGACTCCCACGGGGGATATGGGGGAAGTCCCTCAACCGCGCAAGACTGCCCCGACCTTCGCCGCCGCCGTGACCACCTTCGCCGCGACCGCCTCGATCTCGGCGTCGGTCAGGCTGCGCTCGGCGGGCTGGATCGTAACCGCCAGCGCAAGGCTGACCTTGCCCTCCGGCACGCCCGCGCCGGCGAAGCGGTCGAACAGCTGGACATCGGCGATTCCGCCCTTGTCGGCACCGCGGACGGCGCGGACGAGGGCGTCCGCCGCCATGTCGTCGGGCACGAGGAAGGCAAAGTCGCGGGTCAGCGCCTGCAGCGCGGGCGGGGTGAACACCGGGCGGCTGTGGCTCTGGCTGCGCGCCGCCGGGACCGCGTCGAGGAACAACTCGGCGACCGCGATACGGCCTTTCAGGTCGAAGTCGGCGGCGACGCTGGGGTGGAGTTCGCCGAACGCCGCGAGGATGGTCTTGGGGCCGAGGCCGAGACGCCCGCTGCGGCCCGGGTGATACCAGCCATCGGCGGGCGGCAGCACCATCAGCCGCTCGATCGGCACGCCCGCCGCTGCCAGCCCGGCGAGCGCCTCGGCCTTGGCGTCATAGGCATCGAAGTCGGCT
>JBBQVB010000240.1:0-2004 GCA_038211965.1 Sphingomonadales bacterium | reverse complement strand
ATCGAGCCGGCCGCGCCTTCCGCGATAGCGCCCGCCGCGGTCAACGTTGCATTGACTTCATTGGCTTCACGGCCCTTCAGGGTGCGCGTGCCCTTGTCAAAGGTCATTTCACAACTGCGCATGATGATATCGACATTGCTGACCCGGCAGGTGATGGATCCGGCCGTGACCGTCAGCTTGTTTCCAGCCCTGGCGTGGCCATTGAACAGAGCCGCGATCGCTCTTTTTTCGCGAGCGCTCAGCAGCGGCGAATACGGAGCTATCACGCCGGCGACCGCCACAGCGGTAGATCCGGTCACATTCACCGGCGCCGCCGCCGCGGGCGTCAGGCCGAAGCCTGCAAGCAGAAATAACGCCGCCGAGGTTCTGGTCACTCCATGCGACATGACAATCGTTCCGATGATCGCAAGATCATGTGATGGTACGTCCGGTTTAGGTAAAACTGAAGATAGCACGACGAGGCAATATATCGCAGAAAGAGACTTTCGAAAACTTTTCGGTGAGGAGAATTCATTGGTCAGCACGATCGTGTCGGGCACCCCCGCGAGCCCGGCGCGCGCCTTCGTCATCCCCAAGCCCGGCGGGCCGCGTGCCTTCGAGGTCGTCGGCATCCCGCTACGCACCAACGGCTTCCATCTCGTCGAGATCGCCTCGCCGATTCTCGGCCGCGCGCTGCTGTCGAAGGGCGGCACGCGCTATGTCGCGACCGGTGCGCTGGTGACGGGCATGGCGGTGCACTTCCAGTGGGGCAAGGGACGCAGCCTTGCGTGGGTGACGCGTCTCGCCGACGCCGGTACCGTCGCAGGCGCGCAGGTCGCGATCACCGACAGCTGCGACGGCACCCTGCTGTGGCGCGGGCGCACCGACGCGAGCGGGCGCGCGGTCGTCCCCGACACGCTCCCCGAACCGTCGGGCTATGGGAGTTGCCGCTACGGCACCCACCCGCTGATGATCAGCGCGCGTACGGCGGACGACTATTCCTTCACGCTGACGACGTGGAACAACGGCATCCAGCCCGGCGATTTCCAGCTCCCCACCGGTTACGGCAGCGACACCGGCATCTGGCACACCGTCTTCGACCGGACCCTGCTCAAGGGCGGCGAGACGGTGCACATGAAGCACATCGTCCGCGCGCGCACCGACGCGGGCTTCGGCTGGCCCAAGGATCTGCCCGCCGACGCGACGCTCGTCGTCACGCATCTGGGTTCGGACCAAAGCTATGAACTGCCGTTGCGCATGGGCAGCGATGGCATAGGCGTCAGCGACTGGACCGTTCCCAAGGCGGCGGCGCTCGGAGAATACAACGTCACCATCGGCGCAAAGGGGGCGACCGAGCGCCACCAGTCGGGGAGCTTCAAGGTCGAGGAGTTCCGCCTGCCGACGATCCGCGCCTCGGTGCGCGGGCCGACAACGAAGCAGGTCGCGCCGTCGACGGTGCCGCTCGACCTGTCGCTGACCTATCTGTCGGGCGGGGCTGTCGCGCGCGCGCCGGTCAAGCTGCGCACGCAGGTCGAACCGCGCGAGGTCAGCGTCGCCGACTATCCGACCTTCACCTTCGGCGGCGAGAGCGTCGTGGCGGGCATCGTCCCCCTCGACGGCGGCGAGGAAGCGGCCAGCCCCGGGCCACTGCGCGCCAGCGTCCAGCCGGTGACGCTGGCGGCGAATGGCGGCGCACGCGTCGTCGTCGGCAAGCTCGCAGCCGTCACTCAGCCGTCGCGCCTCGTCGCCGAGATGGACTACGACGACGCCAACGGCGAGGTCGCGACGGTCTCGGCGAAGATCGACCTCGACCCCGCGAGCCTGCGTGTCGGCATCGCCAGCGACGGCTGGCTGATGAAGGCCGACGACCTGCGGCTGAAGCTCGTCGTCGTCGATCTCGACGGCAGGCCGGTGCGCGGCACGCGGGTCACCGTGGGCCTGTTCAGCCGCGAGACCTATTCGTACCGCAAGCGCCTCGTCGGCGGCTTCTACGCCTACGACAACAGCCGCGAGACCAAGCAACTC
>JBBQVB010000239.1:0-2068 GCA_038211965.1 Sphingomonadales bacterium | reverse complement strand
AAAGCCGCGACCGCAGCGTCGGACGCTTCGGACAGCGGTCCCGCAAGCGTGCCCGCCGCGTGGGCGGGCAGGACGATCGCCCCGGTGATCTCGCAGTCGCGCCCGGTGAACGCGGCGAGCGCCGCCTCCATCGCCGGAGCGTCGGCGCGGCCGAAGGCGGTCACGGCGATCTGCGCGCCTGCGACCCGCGCCGCGATGTCCTCGACCGCCGCGCCCGCAACACCGAGCAGCACCGCCGCGCCGCACTGCGCCTGAACCTTCGCCAACTCGACTGCCGCGTCGAGATCGGCCCCGGCGACGATGACGACGCCCAGCCCGGCGCCGTCGATCGAGCGCATCGTCGGGCGCGACAGGTATGTCGAGCGTGACTCCTTCGGCACCGCCATGCCGTGCGTCACCTCGAAGTCGTGGCCCGAGAACGCCGCCGACTCGTCGCTGCCGAGGAAGACGCACGTCGCGGCGATGTCGGCGGGCGTCGGCAGCGGCTTGGCGTCGGGCGCGGCGGCACCCTTCGACAGCGCCATGATCCCGGTGAACTGATCGGCGGTCGCGCCAGCCGCCTTGCCCTGGAGCTTGTCCATCGCCGCGAAAACGGTGCGGATGCGCGCCGATTCGATCGGGCCGGGGAACAGCAGGTTGACGCGGATACCGCGCGGCCCGAGTTCAGTCGCCAGCGTCCGCGACAGCGCATTGAGCGCCGCCTTGGGTACGGTGTAAGCGGCGCGCGCGTAATATTCGGTGCGGCTGAAGATCGTCGAGACGTTGATCACCGATGCGCCGACGCCGAGCGCCGGGGCGGCGGCGCGGACGAGGTTCCACGCGACGCCGAGCAGGCTCTGCGCCGCCGCGCCGACGGTTTCGGTATCGCCATCCTGCAACTCGCCCGGCGTCAGCGGCAGGCGCTCGATAGGCTGCTTCGGCCCTGCCGACCCGGCGTTGTTGACGAGGATGTCGATATGGCCGTGCGCCGCGACGACCTCGGCGATGGCGGCGCGCACCGACGCGGGATCGCCGCCGTCGAGGACGACGCTCATCGCGCGGTCCGCAGCTGCACCGGTGGCGGCGAGTGCGGCGTCACGCGCCGCATCGACGCGCGCGCGGTCGCGCCCGGTGAGGACGACCGTCGCGCCTTCGGCCAAGTAGCGCCGGACGATCTCGCCGCCGAGATTGCCCGCCGCGCCGGTGACGAGCGCGATCTTGCCGGTCAGGCGGCCGGTGGTCATCGTGCGTCTCCCGAATGGTTACCGCGTGCGCAGTTCACGCCCCGCCCTCCGCCGCCCAAGCCTCGAGCAGCGCGTCCTTGCCGCGCAGCCCCATCGCGGGCAGCGCATGGTTGACCACATACGTTGCGCCCGAATGGCGGTTTTCCCACATCGATTGATGCGCCTCGGGCAGGCCCTCCCACGGCACCACCGTCGGCGGCGTCACGTCGAGCAGCCCCGCCGCGATCATGTCGTTCATCCGCGTCACTTCGTACGCGTTGCACAGATGCGTGCCGCGAATCTCGGCGGTCGGCATCAGGATGCGGCGCTGGCGCGTCCACACCTGCGGCGCGTAGAACGAGTAGCGCCGCCCGCCCATATCCTCGGCATAGACGACGCGCCCGGTGAAGGGCTTGACCAGCGCGGTCGACACCCCGAGCGTGTCCTGCGCCGCGCGCTCGACGATCAGGTCGGGCGAGCCGCGCGGATTGTCGGGCGAGCGCAGCAGCTTGCCGACCGCCGCGCCGAAGGGCTTGAGGGTCTTCTCCTGATAATCGCGGACCTGTGCGCGGAAGGTCTCGATGTCGTCGCGCGCCGGGGTCAGGCGCGGCATCGCGTCGGGCCAGGCGAAATTGTCGCCCTGGCGGCGCGCGAGGTCCTCGAGGCTGACGATCCCCGCGACAGCATCCTCAAAGCCCAAGGACTGGAGGAACTCGCGCTGCCCGTCGGTGGTCGTCGCGACGACGGTGCGCGCCTTTGCCGCGCGCGCCGCCTCGATCATCTCGAGGCCCGCTTCGTCGAGCAGGTCGGTCGAGCGCGGACCGTAGAACAGCAGCACTGCCTCGCCGCCGCGCAGCTTGGCGCGC
>JBBQVB010000238.1:0-2087 GCA_038211965.1 Sphingomonadales bacterium | reverse complement strand
GTGGTGTCGTTGCCGGCGACGAGGATGATCAGCACGATCGAGGCGAGCTCGCGGTCGTCGAGCGCGCGGCCGTCGGCATCGCGGGCGCGGACCAGGTCGCTCAGCATATTGTCGGCCGGGGCGCGGCGATACTCGTCGGCGCGGTCGAGGATGAAGCGGTGGAACTCGCAGATCGTGCGGGTGAGGGCGAGCTGGGTTTCCTTGTCGTTGGTCGGATCGTTGCCGTCGACCACGGCGTCCGACCACAGCTTGAACCGGGCGAATTTGGATCGCGGCATGCCGAGCTGGTCGGCGATGACGTAGATCGGGATTTTGGTCGCCAGCTCGGCGCTGAACTCGACCTCGCCGCGGTCGATCACGCCGTCGACCAGTCCGTTGACGACGCTGCCGAGATAGTCGCGCATCTGCTTGACCCGCGAGATCGTGAACACCTTGTCGACCAGGGCGCGGTGGAATGTGTGCAGCGGCGGATCGGCCACCACCAGCGTGTTGGTCGGCAGCACGCCATGCGCGCGATAGATCGCGTCGACCTCGTCCTGATAGGGCCGCTTGGTGACCAGCAGCCGGCCGGTGACGCTGGAATAGGTCGTCGGGTCGAGCGCGATGGCGCGAACCTCGCCATAGCCGATGACGATCCACGCCTGGCTCGACTCGTCCCAATAGACCGGGCCGTCCTGGCGCAGCGCGGCATAGGCCGGGAAGGGGCGGCGCTGGACCGCGGGATCGGTGAAGCTGATCGTCGCCGGTGTCGCCATGCTGACCTCTCGCCCGGGATGCGGCGACCAGCTAGTCTCTGGCCCGGCGGCGCGGCAATCGCTTTGTCGATACCCGGTTTGGCGGCGATCGCCTGGCGGGACAGAATGCGGCGATGGATCCGGGCCGGGCGCTGGCGGTTATGACCTGCCAGACGGGTGACAACGTCGCGGGCCGAGAGCACGGAGGGTGCGGTGGTGGAATTTCGGGGCGCGGTCTACCGCGCGCCCTATGCCGGCTTACCGGACCTCGCGATCATCCTGCGCGAGGATGATGAGGTATTGCTCTGCCGGCCGGTCGCCTCGGTTGAAGAAGGCGAGCGGGCGATCGAGACAATTTCCCGCGGCCTTGCCGAGCTGGTCCGGCGCGATGACGGGGGAGAAAGCTAGCGCGCCAGAGCCGTGCTTCCCAACGGGATCCGGGGAATCTTAGACGTAATATCAAATGTTTGTGGCAGCATATCGTTGCGAGTGACATACCAATCAAAATGGAGCGATAGCGGACCTTACAAATGGTCTTGCCTAACGAATTTTAATAGTAAAACCTGTGGATAACTCGCCCGGCGAGTCGGTTCGGTTGCGTTCCCAGAATCAAGTGGGTCGTTTCGTTGGCAGAACGGTAATCTGCCGTGACGGCTCTTCATCTATCGTTCTCCGGCGGGAGCGAAATGCGGTGAGATCTTCGATCGACCGGCAGGGGCTTCTCACGGTTCGTGAGCAGCAGATTCTTGAGTTCATCGCGGCCGGCTATTCGGCCAAGCAAGTCGCGCAACGCATCGAGATCGCGCCGCGCACGGTCGAGCGTCACATCGAGAACATCCGCCAGAAAATGCATGCCCGGAACACGCCGCACATGATCAGCTGCGCCTATACCAGCGGCATGCTGGCAATCGCCAGCTAGGGCGTCGGCGTCCGCATTCGCGCGCGCGGCTAGATCGACCCGCGCCGCACCCGATCGGCGAGCTTGCGATATTTTTCCTCGGTTGCGTCAGCCATCGCCGCCTCGCGCGTCGCGGGGGTATCGTCGAAGCAGATCGGCTCGGCGAATTGGCTGACGGTGAGGTCCCAGCGCTTGCCGTCGATCGCATTATAGAAATGCGTGCCGCCGGCGGTCTTGGTGTTGAGAAGCTCCCCGCCGAAATAATCCTGCACGATCAGCGATGTGATACTGCAATGGTTCTTCGCCGGATTGTCCGGGCTCCAGCCCGTCGTGCCACCCGCAGTGTCTTCGGCCCAGACCGTCTTCAACACGCGGAACAGTTGGATGGGATCGGCGAAGGACGTGCTCATGGTGGTCAAGCTCCTTCACGGCAGCGACGCGGATTTGTCGTGCTT
>JBBQVB010000237.1:0-2102 GCA_038211965.1 Sphingomonadales bacterium | reverse complement strand
GGCGAGATAGGCCACCGCATTGGCGATGTCCGCCGCTTCGCCGACCCGCTGCAGCGCGTTGCCGTCCATGCAGAAGGCGCGGACCGCGTCGCTGTCGCCGTAGCTGCCGGTGATCATCTCGGTCCAGATCACGCCCGGGTTGAGCGAGTTGACCCTGACCGCGGGCGCGAACGCCGCGCCCTCCAGCGCGGCGACCCGCGACAGATGCGTGACCGCGGCCTTGGCGGCGCAATAGGCGGCGCAATCATCGAGCGCGATCAGCCCGGCCAGCGACGAGACATTGACGATGCTGCCGTCCGAGCGCGTGTCGCGCATCGCCCGCAACCCGTATTTGGTGCCGAGCACGACGCTCTCGACGTCCAACGTCCACAGCTCGCGGAAGTCGGCGAGGCTGGTGTCGGGCAGTGGCTTGGAGAAGAAGCCTCCCGCCGAATTGACCAGCGCGTCGAAGCGGCCGTGGTCGTCGGCGATGCGGTCGGCGAGCGCCGCCCAGTCGGCCTCGGCGGTGACGTCGAAGGCGTGGAAGCGCGCGCTGCCGCCCGCCGCTTCGATCGCGGTCACGACATCGGCTCCGCGCGCGGCGTTGCGGCCGCAGGCGACGACGTGGAAGCCGTCGCGGGCGAGGCGCAGTGCGGCGGCGCGGCCGATGCCGGAAGTCGCGCCGGTGACCACGGCAATGCGCGGGGCAGCCATCATGTCAGGCTCCAGCCGCCATCGACGGTGGTGACGCTCGACGTCATGAAGCTGGCATCGTCGGACAGCAGGAAAGCGATGGTCTCGGCGATGTCGTCGGCGTCGGACGGCCCGCCGAGCGGTACGCTGGTCCAGGAGGCGGGGTCGTCGAAGGCGCGGGCGCTCATCGTGGCGCGCAGCATCGGTGTCGCGACGGGTCCGGGCGCGACGACATTGACCCGGATGAAGTCGCCCTTGCGCCCCAGCTCGACGCCGATGGCGCGCGCCATGTTGCTCAGCGCCGCCTTGGTCGCGGCATAGGAGGCGGTGTCGGGCGCGGCCTGCGCGGCCATCACCGAGGCGACCGCGACGATGCTGCCGTGCGCGGGTGAGCCCTGGGCGCGGAGCTGCGCGACGATTTTCTGGATGCCGAGGAACGCGCCCTCGACGTTGACGGCGACGACGCGCCGGAACTCGGCGAGGTCGAGATCGACGAGCGCGCCGCTGCTGGAAAGTCCGGCGTTGGAGACGAGGCCGTCCAGGTGCCCGTGCTGCGTGACCGTGGCAGTGATGGCGGCATCCCAGTCGCCTGGCTCGGTCACATCGAGCTTCATGTCCGCCCCCGCGAGGTCGGTCGCGACCGCGACGCCGCCGCGCGCGCGGATCAGGCGGACGGCCGCCGCGCCGATGCCGCTGGCCGCGCCGGTGACGATGAAGACCTTGCCGGTAAGGCTCATTGGTACACCCAGACCTCGACCTGACCGTCGCGCTCACGCACCGGATAGGCGGCGATGGCAGCAAAGGCCGGCGGCCCCAGCACCCGCCCCGATTTCAGGTCGAAGCGCGCGCCGTGGTGCGGGCAGACGATGCTCGCGCCGCGCACCCGGCCACCGTCGAGCGGCAGCGCGGCGTGGCTGCACAGCCGCTGCACGGCATAATATTGCCCGTCCTGCCCGCGTGCGACGATGACCTGCGCGCCGCCCACGTCGACGCAACGCGACGTGCCGAGGCCAAGGTCGGCAGGCGTCGCGGGCACGTAGCCGGTGTCAGCGCCCAGGACACTCGCCATCGATGTATTCGCCGAGGATGTGGTGGAAATGCCGGATTCGCAGTTCCTGCGTGCCGATGATCAGCCCCTCGTAGGCGCGGCTGTTCATGCCCTCCTGCACGCGCGGCAGGTTGTGCGCGTCCTGGTCGAGCACCTGGCCCAGCGAAATCTGGCCGTGCGCATAGGTTTGGTGCTCGGGCAGCTGCCACGGCTGGTCCGGCTCGAGGTGGGCGAAGTTCATCAGGTCGAACAGCATCTTGTTCGGATCGGTCGGATGCGGCCGCGACACGAACAGCAGCATCGCCTCGCCGTAGACGTTCATCGTCGCGTTCGGGAAGATCATGTAGTGATAGTCGTCGCTGAGCTGGTCGTCGTTCAGCTT
>JBBQVB010000236.1:0-2124 GCA_038211965.1 Sphingomonadales bacterium | reverse complement strand
ACGTCAAGCTCGACAACGAGCCACGCGGCCTGTTGTGGAGCCGTTATGCCCGGCAGACGCGGATTGCATTGGACGTCGACCGCGACCTGGCGTTCGACACCAACCTGCTCGCGGTCAGCTATGCGATCTCGGCGGACGGCGCGGCGCTCGCCGACATCGACATGTTCGCGCCCGAACTCGCCGACGGGCGGCTGGTCATGCCCTATGATGCGGTGATCCAGGACGGCTTCGGCTATTACCTCAAGCTGCGGCCCGAGGACCTGTCGGACCCCGACATCAGCCTGTTCCGCAGCTGGCTGATCGCGCGCTTTGCAGCGCGTCCGAGTTACCAGCTGAAGCGCTACGCGGCCTGACCGCATGACCGGCGAGGGGAACAGCGTCGCGGTCGCGCCTGCGTCGGGGCTGGTCGTCGCGGTCAACGTCGCGGCGGGCGACACGGTGCGGCGCGGCGCATTGCTGGCGCTGGTCGAGGTGATGAAGACCCAGCTCGAAGTCGTCGCGCCGGTGTCCGGGCGGGTAGTGTGCGTGCTGGCAGCGGTCGGCGCGGCGGTGGAGGCCGACGCACCGTTGATCGAGATCGAGCCGGGCGGCGAGACGGTCGAGACAGCCCCCGCAGCCGTCGACCCCGACGCGATCCGCCCGGCGCTGGCGGCGCTGCGTGAGCGCCTCGCCTTCGGCACCGACGCGGCGCGGCCCGAGGCGGTGGGCAAGCGCGCCGCGCTGGGGATGCGCACCGCGCGGGCGAACGTCGAGGACCTGCTCGATCCCGGCTCGTTCAACGAATATGGCGCGCTCGCGGTGGCCGCGCAGCGCAAGCGGCGGAGCGAGGACGAGTTGATCCGCGCGACACCGGGCGACGGCATGGTCGCGGGCTTCGGCACGGTTGCGGGGTCTCCGACATGCGTGCTCGCCTACGATTACGCCGTGCTGGCCGGCACCCAGGGCTATTTCAACCACAAGAAAACCGACCGCGTGCTCGCCGTCGCGGCGGACGCGAAAACGCCAGTGGTGTTTTTCACCGAGGGCGGCGGCGGCCGGCCCGGCGACGTCGACGCCGACCAGATTTCGGTGACCGGGCTCGACGTCACCAGCTTCGCGCACTGGGCGGGGATGAACGGCATCGCGCCGCGCATCGCGGTCAACGCCGGGCGGTGCTTTGCCGGCAATGCGGTAATGTTCGGGCTGGCGGACATCACGGTGGCGACGATCGGCTCCAATATAGGCCTGGGTGGCCCGGCGATGATCGAAGGCGGCGGGCTGGGCAAGTTTCCGCCAGAGGCGATCGGCCCCGCGCCGCTGCTGGCTGAGAAAGGCGCGATCGACCTGCTGGTCGCCAACGAGGCGGCGGGCGTTGTGGCGGCGAAGGCGCTGCTCGGCTATTTCGGTGGGGCTGCCGTTCCGTGGGTCGCCGCCGACCAACGCCCGCTGCGGCAACTGATCCCCGAGAACCGGTCGCGCGCCTATGACATGCGCGCCCTGATCGCGACGCTGACCGACAGCGGCAGCGTCACCGAACTGCGCGCTGCCTATGGCCGCGAGATGATCACCGCGCTGGTTCGCATCGAGGGCCGCGCGTTCGGGCTGATCGCCAACGACTCGCACCATCTCGGCGGCGCGATAGGGGCGGAGGGCGCGGAAAAGGCAGGGCGGTTCCTGCAATTGTGCGACGCCTATGGCCTGCCCGTCGTGTCGCTGGTCGACACCCCCGGCTTCATGGTCGGTCCGGCCAGCGAGGAGACCGCCGCCGTGCGCCGCGGCAGCCGCCTGATCGCGGCGGGTGCCAACCTCGGCGTGCCGTTCTTCGCGGTCGTGGTCCGCAAGGGCTACGGCCTCGGTGCGCAGGCGATGGCGGCGGGCAGCTTCCGCCAGCCCAACGCGATCATCGCGTGGCCGACCGCCGAGTTCGGCGCGATGGGCATCGAGGGCGCGGTCCGCCTCGGCTTCCGCAAGGAGCTGGAGGCAGCCCCCGACCGGGCAGCGCTTGAGGCCAAGCTGATCGCCGCGATGTACGACCGTGGGCGGGCCGCGTCGGTCGCGGCGCACCTCGAGATCGACGCAGTCATCGATCCGCTGGAGACTCGCGCCTGGCTGATGCGCGCGCTCGCCGCCGCCGGGCCGCGCCGC
>JBBQVB010000235.1:0-2157 GCA_038211965.1 Sphingomonadales bacterium | reverse complement strand
TCGGCCAGTCGCTGTGGCTGCGCGAATGCCACGGTCGCGAGGATGGCCCGCCGCCCCCGGTCGATCTCGTCAAGGAACGCGCGGCGGGCGAGTTAATCCGCGCGCTGATCGCCGATGGCGCGGTGACGGCGGTGCACGATTGCTCGGACGGCGGTGCCGCCGTCGCGATGGCCGAAATGGCTTTGGCGGGGGGCATCGGTTTCGCGATGACCGTCGTGCCGCAGATCCCCAACCCGGCGGCGATCCTGTTCGGCGAAGATCAGGGGCGCTACGTCGTTACCACCGCCGATTCAGCCCTCGTCATCGCGCGCGCCCGTGCGGCGGGGCTTATTGCGATCCCCGTCGGTACGACCGGCGGCGATGCGCTCACCTTCGACCTCGTCGACCGTGGTGGCCCACAGTCGATGCCGCTCGCTACCCTCCGCACCGCGCACGAAGGCTGGCTGCCGGGGCTGATGGCGAGGTAGCGCGCACCGACCCTTGTGCCGGGGGACTACCGGCTCCGCGCCAGCAGCGCGACCAGGTCGCCCTTCCAGAAGCGCGCCCAGGTATGCGTCGAGTGCCCCCGGCCCTCGACGCTCTCGGGGATCAGTCGGAAGGTCGCGTTGGGCATCTTGCGCACCTCTGTTTCAGCGATGCCCAGGCCCGGCGGGTTGATGAAATCGTCGGCCGAATTGATCCACGTTACCGGCACGGTGATCTTCGCCAAGCCCGCCGATGGGTCGTAATCGCGCGACGCGTCGAGGGCATAGAGCTGGTCGTTGGCGTCGACGCGCGCGAGGTCGGCGGCGACGCGCGTCTCGACGCCCGCATCGACGGCGGCGCGCGTCGGTGTGTCGTGCTGCTGACGCAGCGGCACCGACCCCGCGACGAGGCCGAGCGCAATCGCGGTACGCAGGCCGGCGACCGGCTGCGCCTGGTACTCGCCCCCCGCCCACGTCGGGTCGGACTTGATCGCGTCCATCGCGAGCTTGCGCCACATCCGGTTGCGTCCGGCGATCTCGACCGTCAGGCACGCCATCGGCATCAGCGCGCGCGCGAACCCCGGGTAAGCCTCGCCCCAGACGAAGGCGTGCATGCACCCCATCGACGTCCCCATCAGCAGCCGCAGCCGCGTCACCCCAAGGCCGCCGGTCAGCAGCGCGTGCTGCGCCTTCACCATGTCGGCATAGGCATAGTGGGGAAAGCGCGCGTGCAGTCCGTCGCTCGGCTTCGACGATGCTCCGTGGCCGATGCCGTCGGGCAGGATGACGTACGTCGTCCGCAGGTCGAGCGGTGCGCCGGGGCCATAGAGTTCGTCGGCGAACTGGGGTTGCAGGAACTGCTTCCCCGTCCCGCCGGTGCCGTGGAGGACGAGAACCGCGTTGTCGATCGCCCCCTTCGCGTCGCGGTGCGGGGTGCCGAGCGTTGTGTAATGGAGCTTGAGCGCGGGCAGCGTCTCGCCGCTGGCGAAGGCGAAATTGGCGATGGTGTAATCGCCCTCGGTGGTGGGCCACGGGGTGGTGGGTCCAGGCGCGGCGAGCGTGGGGGCGGCGAGGAGGAGCGCGAGGGCGAGGCCGATCATGGCGGCATGATTTGCAGGCCGGTGAAGGTTAGGCAAGCGCCGCCTTCCTACGACCCGCCATTGCTTTGGGATGAAGCGCGTCCCGCCGCCTCCGCCTTGAACTTCCGCACTGCACCATGCTACCCGGCCCACACACAGCACAAGGGTCCGCATGTCCGTCGACGCCGCCACCGTCAGGAAGATCGCGCGGCTCGCGCGCATCCGCATCGGCGACGCCGAGGTCGCGCCGCTGGTCGGCGAGCTGAGCGGCATTCTTGGGTGGATCGAGCAGCTTGGCGAGGTCGACACGGCGGGCGTCGCGCCGATGACGGCGGTGATTCCCAAAAGCCTCGCGTGGCGCGCCGATGTCGTTACCGACGGCGACGTGCGCGACGCCGTGCTAAGCAACGCCCCGGCGAGCGAATTCGGCTTCTACGCCGTCCCCAAGGTCATCGAATGAGCCTCACCGACCTGACAATTGCCGCGATGCAGGCGGGGCTCCGTGCGCGCGACTTCTCGGCGCGCGAGTTGGCGGCGGCGCATATCGCCGCAGTCGAAGCGGCGCGGGGGCTCAATGCCTTCATCGTCGAGACGCCCGAGCGCGCGCTCGCCGC
>JBBQVB010000234.1:0-2169 GCA_038211965.1 Sphingomonadales bacterium | reverse complement strand
GGCATGAACCTGTCGCAAACCGTGATTGCGGTCCAGGCTGCGGGCGCGCCGGTCCCCGAAATCACCAAAACCGAGGCGGTTCTGCTCGACAGGCTGCTCCATGCCGAGCATTTGCGCGCCGCGGTAAGGGCATGGGATGCGGCACGGAAACCGGGCGTCCCGGCCTTTACCATGCTGCCCGAGCCCTGGCAGACGGTCATCTTCTCCCGCTTCTTCCACCAAGGCGTCGGCGCGCACCCGACGCAGGTCATGAAGGCGTTCTGGACGTCGGCGACCGCCGGCAACTGGTCACAGGCGGTGGAGGATCTCGCCGCCTATCCGGTGACCGAGGGCTGGTACAAAACGCGCGTCCAACAAGAGGCGGGGCACCTCGGCCTTGCCTCGCCGCCACCAATGCTGAAGCTGCCGCCGGTGCCCAAGCTTCCGCCCGCAGGCAAAGGCGCGACGCCGCAACCTCCGGCCAGCACGCGCCCGAGCACCCCCGGGCGGTTCGGGTGAAACTGCGGCGCGTCGCACTGATCGCGACTCTGATCTTGGCCTGCGGGGCGGCGCGGCTACCCGCGCCCATGGGCGACGAACTGCGGATCGCGCGGGCGCTTGGGACGCCGGAATTGCACGCCGAATTCAAGGCGATCCGTGCGCGCTGGCAGCGCGACTTCTCGGCCTGCCGCCGGGCCGCCGCCTGCCGCGCGCGCGTCGCACGACACCGCGCCGAGTTCGTCGCCGCGCTCGCGGCGCGCGTATCCGACGCCAACCCGACTTTGCTCGACCTCGACGCCTGGGCGTTGACAGGGACTTGGGTCGCGGGGCCGCTGGTCAGCCTCGACGGCGTCGACCGCCCCTATCCGCTCGAGGACGGCATCCCCGAACTAGGTGCGACGCTGGCTGCACGCATCGGGGAATGGTGCACACCCAGCTGCGCCACAGTCGGGCTAGAACCGGGCAGGTTGAGTGATGGTGACGGCAACTATGTCGCGCGCCTGTCGCTGGCAGCGGGTGCGCAAGCCGCGCTGATCCTGCGCGATGGGCGCGCAGGCGCGCGCATCGTCGCGAAGCCCGGGGGCGCCGCGCTGCTGCTGACGGCGTGCAAGGCGGGGATGCGCGAGTGCGCCCCGGGCTGGGTCACGCTAACCCCGCGCCGCGCCGCCGATTTCGGACCGGTCGCATCGACGCAGACGCGCCGCTAGGCAACACCCGCCGTCTGCAGGCGCGCCGCGAGGACGAGCATCGTGCCGCGATCGGGAATCGAACCCTGCGGCACCGCGCCTCCGCCGTTGTTCATGATATAGACGATGCCCGCCTTTATCGCGAGGCGAGCCTCGGAACCCGTCAGTCCGATGCCGAGCAGCTTCGCCTCGACCGAGTTCAACTCTCTCTCGCTGATCTTGCCCGTCAGGATACGCTCCAACGACCCTTCGGTGCCGCCGGCGCACATCTTCATGCCCGCCGATGCCCCCATGATCAGCCCCGCGACCGCCGATGCACCGACGATGACGCCGTACGACACCTGGCCAACCCCCGGCACGGCGTTGCTGGGCGATGCGAGGACCGCCGCGCCGACGCCGGCAGTAAGTGCACCGCCGAACGTCGCCTTGAGCACGCAGTTGATTTTCGACTGATCGCCACTAGCAAGCAGGTCGATATAGCGCTCGGCAAGATTGGCCATGGTATCACCCTCCGGTTGATCGACTACGAAAACTCGTAGGTGAACACGTCGTCACCCACGCTCACCGCAATGGTCGCGACTTCCTCGCCCGCCATCTGCTTTTCGAGCAAGGCGATCGACAGTTCGGGCAGCATCGTGTTGGTCAGGATCGCATCGATCATGCGGCCACCGCTCGCCACTTCGTTGCAGCGCGAGACGATAAGGTCGACGACCTCCTGGCCGAAGCTGAACACAATGCTATGGTTCTCGGCGATGCGATTGACGACTCGATTCAACTGCAGGCGCACTATGCCGCGCAGCATGTCTGGCGACAATGGGTAATAGGGCAGCACGATCAGACGGCCGAGCAGCGCAGGCGGGAACGTCTTGAGCAGATCGGGGCGCAGCATCTGCGCCAACGCCTCCGACGAGGGCTTTGTCTCCTCGTCCTCGCTGACCGTGGTGATCAGCTCGGTTCCAACGTTCGACGTCAGCAGGATCAGGGTGTTCTTGAAATCGATGAA
>JBBQVB010000233.1:0-2176 GCA_038211965.1 Sphingomonadales bacterium | reverse complement strand
CGGGACATATTCGGCGAGGTCGGCGTGGACATAGACGTCGGTGACCGCGATCGCCGCCGCCTGCCCTGCCATGACGCGTAGCCCGGTGAGCAGCGACCAGCGCGACGAGGCGGGCAGGCCGGTGATCGCGGCGCGCGCGCTGCCCAGCGTCACCATGCCGTGGCGCTCGATCGAGAAGGTCGAACCCGCTGCATATTGCAACAGCTCGGCGACGTCGCCGAGCGGCTGGCGCAACGCCTGGCCGCCGCTGCGGTCGACAACGGTGCCCGACCCGCGCCGCCGCCGGATCAGGCCTTCGGCCTGGAGCCGCCGCAGCGCCTCGCGCACGGTGAAGCGGCTGACGCCGTAGCGCGCGCACAGCGCGGTTTCGGTCGGTAGCTGGTCGCCGTCGGCGAAATCGCCGCGCGTCAGCGCCACGCGCAGGTCGGTCGCGACCTGGACGTAGCGCGGTTCGCCGCTGTCGCGCGTGCCTGCCATGCTTGCCTCGATGCCCCTCGCGCGACCTTGATTGATGTCGGAGTTCCCCGCAATGTGTCCGGACAAATTTAAGGGGGATCGGACGCATTGAGCAACGAGGCGAGCCACGGTGCGAGCCTGACGCAACGCCTTGCGGCGCGCCTCGCGCTGCCTGTCGATACCGCGACGCGCGCGCGGGCTCGGCTCCACCTGCTCGACTGGCTGGGTTGCGTCGCGGGGGGGCTGCAATCGGCCGACGGCAGGCGCCTCGGCAATGCGGCCGGGCTGGGCAACCTGCTCGAAATGGACGACGTCCACCGCACCGCGCTGCTCCACCCCGGCCCGGTGGTATGGGCCGCCGTCGCGGGCGCCAGCGCGGACAGTGGCGCGGCGCTCGGCGAGCAGCTCGATGCCGGGGTGCGCGGCTACGAGGCGATGATCGCCGTCGGCGCGACCTTCGATGCGCACCACTATGCGATGTATCATCCCACCGCGACGGCGGGCGTGTTCGGCGCGGCGGCGGCAGTCTGCTCGCTCGAAAGCGTCGATATCGCCGGGACGGTCAACGCGCTCGGCAATGCAGGGTCACTGGCGGGCGGCCTGTGGCAGCTGCGCCACGAGACGACGCTGACCAAGCAGTTCCACGTCATGCGCGCCGTCGATACCGGCACGCAGGCGGCACGCTGGGCCGACCTGCCGGGGCCGCGCCTGATTCTCGAAGGGCCGCAGGGGCTTTGGGCGGCGACGTGCGGCGGTCCGGGGTCCGACCGCTTCGGGCTCGACCCGGCGCGCTGGCGGATCGGCGAGGTCAGCTTCAAGCCGTGGGGGGCGTGCCGCCATGCGCACCCCGCCATCGACGCCGCGCTGGCACTGCGCGACGCGGGGGCGTTGGCGACCGGGCCGATCCGTGTCGAGACCTATGCCGATGCGCTGACCTTCTGCGACCGCCCCGATCCGCAGAGCGTCGGTCAGGCGAAATTCTCCCTCCAGCATGCCGTTGCGATCGTCGCGGTGCGCGGCATCCCCGACCTCGCCGATTTCGAGCCCGCCGCGATTGCCGACCCGGCGCTCATCGCCGCGCGCGCCCGCGTCACGGTCGCGGAGAGTGCCGACTTCACCGCGCGTTACCCCGCGCACTTCGGCGCGCGCGTGACGTGCGGCGATGCAAGCATCGAACGAGTCGACACGCTCGGCGATCCCGAACGCCCGCTCGACCGCGCGGGGATCGAGGCCAAGGCGCGGCGGCTGATGGCGTGGGGCGGGATGCGCGCCGCGGCGATCGACGCGGCGGTGGCGCTGGCGCTCGACGCCGACGACCGGACGCCCGGCGACGACCTCGGCTCGCTGATCGACGAGATCGTCGAGGCATGACCGCCACCGCACGCCTCCTCGCCTTCGCGGCCGCGCCGCACGCGATTCCGCCCGCTGTGCGCGAGAACGCGCTAGCGCTGCTCGCCGATACGCTGGCGGTCGGGATAGCGGGATCGACCGCGCCGGGGGCGGACGGCGTGCTTGCGGCGGCGCGGGCGTGGGGTGCGCTCGCCCCCGGCGGCGCGGTGCCCGCCGCGCCGGTCGTCGGGCGCGGCCCCGACGTTCAGCTCCCGTCGGCGAGCGCGGCGTTCGTCAACGCCTTCCAGATCCACTGCCTCGAATGGGACGCGGTCCACGAGCCCGCCGTGGTGCACGCGATGAGCGTCGTCGCCGCCGCGCTCCACGCCGT
>JBBQVB010000232.1:0-2332 GCA_038211965.1 Sphingomonadales bacterium | reverse complement strand
GCGGGGGCACCGCACAGTGCCGTCAGCGTTGCCGCCAGAGGTTCGCGCAGCGTCGCGGGGTCGAAGGCCGCAACCTCGCTGGTAGCGGCGCGCGGGAAGACATGCTCGAGCGGCCCCTCGTCATAGCCTGCGGTGATCCGTGCGGCCCCCGCCATCACTGCACCACGAGGCTGGTCAGGAAGACCTCGTCGATCCCACCGACTTTCGCCTTCTGCCGCAGCACGGCGTCGATCGCGGTGCGCAGCTGGCCGCGCAGCTTGGCCTTGGCGGCGTGGCCCGCGATGTCGTTCTCCGCGAGATCGCCGAGCACGCCGAGCACCGCCGACACGACGGCAGGCTTGTGCGCCGCCAGCGCCGCGACGACGGCGGGGCCACCCGTCGTTGACACCGCGATGCGCAACTGAAGATAGCGCCCGGTATCGGTAAGGTTCGAGGTGAATGCCGTGTCGAGTTCGACGTAGTCGAGCTTGGCCGCTTCCCTGGACACCGGTGCGGTCGCCTTGGCTCCCGGCAACCCGCCGAGCGACGCAAAGGCGATCCCTGCCCCGGTGCCGCCCGCCGCCGCGCCGCCGACGAAAGCCAGCCCGATCAGCACCAGCTTGCCCGCGCCGCCACGCTGCTTGGCCTTCGCGGCGGGCTTGGGATCGGGATCGGACATGCAAATACCTCAGGCGTAGCGGTCGCGCGCGGCGGCAAGAGAGACCTGAGCGGCAGCCTGCGCTCGGGTTGGGATGGGCAGCCGCGCGCGTGCCCGCGCGTCGCCGCGCGCGTCACCGCGCGTGTCGCTGCCGCCTGCCGCGCCGTGGCGCCCGCCTTCGCTGCGAACGTCGACCGCGAGCGCATCGAGCCGCGTGCCCGCAGCCGCGAGCGTTGCCTCGAGGCGCTGGCCCTGCGTGCCGAGCAGCGTCGCCACCGCGCCGCTGTCGACGGTCAGCCGGACGCCGAGTCGCGCCGCGCGCGCGTCGAGTTCGACGCGCACCGCGCCGAGCCGGTCGGTGGCAAGATCGATCGCGTTGTCGCGGTCGGCGTGCCGGACGTGCGCCGCGACAGCCGCGGAGGGCGCGGTGTCTGCTGCGGCAGAATGGACTATGGTGACGGCGCGCGGCGCGACGTCGGGCATTGTGGCGGGGATCGCCGGCAGGGCGGCAACGACCCCCGCGGCGAGGGCTTCGCCTTGCCGCTCTGCACCGGTCGCCGGACGCGCGACAGGCCGCGCGAGCGCCGGGCGCACGATGCTGGCGCTGGGCGGCGGAGCGGGTGGTGCGGCAGACTCCGGGGCGGCGGGCGGCGCTGGCGTTGCGCCGGGCAGCGGCAACGCGACAGGCAACGGCAGCGCACGCGCTGGAGCCGAACCAGTCGCCGCGCCGGGTATCGCCGGGCTGCTTCCGGCGATCTGCGGTGCGGACGGCGCAGCGGTGGGCAGCGCGGCCGCGCCCGACGGCGGTTGAGCGACCATGGCAGCAGCGGCTCCGTCGTCAGCGCCACTGGTGGGCGGCGTCAGCGCATCGTGCCGGATGGCTGCAGGCGGGGCGATCGAGGCGACCGAAAGGCGTTGCGGTACGGGTTCGGGCGTCGGGGACGCCGTGAAGCGCCCGATCGGTATCGCGGGCGCAGTGTCCGCAGGCTTGTCACCATCGCGAGAAGGGGGCGTCGCGTCGATGCCGACTCTCGCGGCCGCGTGCAACGTCGACGGGTCGGCGCTCCGGCCCACCGCGCGCCGACCCGCCATCGGAAGTTCGGCACGCTCGGGAAGCGGCTGCGCCGCCTCGGGCGATGCCGGCGGCGGCTCGGCGCACGGCGGCAGCAGCGCGGCACACGCCGCCAGCGTCGCCGCCACCCCGCCGTCGGGCGCGGTCGCCGCAAGCGCCGTCGTCGCCACGAGGCCCCCGGCGTTATCACCGGCAGATGCGTCGCCAGCGCTCTCGGAACCGGGCTCGTCGTCGAGGTCGGTTTCGGCGGCGTCCGGGTCGTCGCGGGGCGCGGAGATGAGGAACCCAAACGACTTGCCCACCGCGCCAGCGGTCTGCGGCGACGGGCCGAGCGTTTCAGATCGGGCGTTGAACAGCGAGACGAACGCGACCGCCCCTGCCGTCGCCTGCCGCGCATCGGCAGGCGCTGCAGAGACCGCATCGGACACGCCTGCACCCGGAACGATCGCGGCGAGGGCCATGGTCATTGCCGCACCGCGCGGTCGGCAGCCTGTGCCCGCTGTGCGGCACGCGCCACCGTATCGGCGCGCGCGATGGCAGCAGCGGCTTGGCGCGCGGCGGCATCGCGCGCCGCGGCGGCTGTCGCTTGAGCCGCAGCGACGCGCGCGGCGGCGGTACCGAGA
>JBBQVB010000231.1:0-2357 GCA_038211965.1 Sphingomonadales bacterium | reverse complement strand
TGCGGCGGGGGCGGCGGCGGTTGCTGCTGCTGGAATTGCGGCTGGGGCGGTGGCGACGAACGCGGGACCGCCTGCTTCTGCGGTGCGCGCTTCTGCGCCGGCGGCGCGGAGACCACCTCGTCGCCCGGCTGCAGCGTCGCCGGCGATTGCGGCACGCCCTTGCGCGTTCCCGGCGGCACTCCCGGCGGATTGGCGCCGGGACAGCGCAAGCCCAAGGGCGTGCCGCAATCTCCGGCCACGCTGCAGCCGGGCGACGAGGTGGTCACCGCGCCGCCGGCGCAGAAGATCGTCAACAAGAAGGCGAGCTATTCGGGGCTCGACAAGATCACCGGCCGTATCATCAATTTCGATGAGGATATCGGCGAGACCGTGCAGTTCGGTGCGCTGCGGGTGAAGACCGACGCCTGCTACACGCGCCCGGCGACCGAGGCCGCTAACACCGATGCCTTTGTCGAGGTCGACGAGATCACGCTGCAGGGCGAGGTGAAGCGGATTTTTTCCGGCTGGATGTATGCGGCGAGCCCCGGCCTGCACGGCGTCGAGCATCCGATCTACGACATCTGGCTGACCGACTGCAAAGTGCCTGACGCGACCATCGTCAGCGCGCAGCCCGATCCGCCGAAGCCGCCGCCGCCGCCCGTGCAGAAGCGCGCGCCGCAAAAACAGGCTGCCCCTCGTCCGTCGCCGCAGCCGCAGTTCCAGCAGCCGCCGCCGCCGCCGCCACCGCCGCCGCAGCCGCCGCAGCAACCCGGTCTGTTCGGGATTTTCCGGTAGTAGATGGGCACGGCGCAAAAGAGCGCCTTGGCCCACTCTACGATGCTGCGATAATCTCCAACGCCTTCGCGCCGCTGATCGGCCGATCCACCGGCAATTTCATGAAATCCGCGTCGCCCGCGATCGCCTTGTCGAGCAGCGACGTGTAGCGCCGCCGCGGGATTTCGACGGCGCCGAAGCTGCGCAGATGCTCGGTGACATATTGGGTGTCGAGCAGCACAAATCCGCCCGCGATCAGCCGCGCCACCAGATGCACCAGCGCCACTTTGGAGGCGTCGCGGACGCGATGAAACATGCTCTCGCCGAAGAAGGCGCGGCCGAGGTTGACCCCGTACAATCCGCCGACCAGTTCGTCATTCTCCCAGACCTCGACGCTGTGGCAATGCCCGCGTTCATGCAGCCCGATGTAGAGATCGCGGATGCGCCTGTTGATCCAGGTGTCGTCGCGGCCTGCTTGCGGCGCGGCACAGCCTGATATCACGGCCTTGAATGCCGTGTTGACGGTGACGGTGAAGGCGTCGGAGCGCACCGTGCGCGCCAGCCGGGAGGAAATGCGAAAGCCATCGAGCGGAATCACGCCGCGCATTTCCGGTTCGACCCAGAACAGGGTCGGATCGTCGGCGCTTTCGGCCATCGGAAAGATGCCGCAGGCATAGGCGCGCAGCAGCACTTCGGGCGTGATTTCGGAAGCGGCGGAGTCGCGCGACGTCATGCGCGGCAGGATAGCAGGGTCAAGGCCGCGGCGGCTAGTTGGCTGCCGCTCTGGCGGGCTTCGTTGCCGGTGCGTTGACACGCTGGAACCGCAGCAGGATCCGGGTGCCGGGATGGGCGGGGTCGCGCTCGACGCTTGCCTCCAACTTGGACGCCATGGCCGAGACGATACGTTGTCCCATGCCGGTGGAGCGCGGGTCGGTCTTGACGTTGAGGCCTACTCCGTCGTCGGCAATCGACAACAGCAGATTGTCACCTTGCGCATTGAGGTCGACGTGAATCGGCCCGGCGCCGTCGGGGTATGCGTATTTGACGGCGTTCATCACGAGCTCATTGACGATAATGCCGATCGCCACCGCACGGTCCGGATCGATCTCGATCGGCTCGGCCTTCAACGTCAGCCGCGACATCCTGTTACCTTCCGTGGATCTCCTGAGATCCTCAAGCAAAGCCTCGAGATACTGGTTCAGCATCACGCTCTTCAGGTCATGTGAGGTGTACAGCCGGCGGTGAACCTGCGCCACCGCGGCGACCCTCCCCATCGCATTGGTCAGCGCTGCCTTGACGTCGTCCTGGGTGCTTGAATTGGCCTGCAGGTGCAGCAGCGACGCGATGATTTGAAGACTGTTGCCAACGCGGTGATTGACCTCGCGCAACAGCACTTCGCGCTCGGCGGCGAGCGCGGCATAGCGGTCGCGCGAGGCATGGACCTCGGCTTCGGCGTCATCGCGGGCTTTTTGAATGCGCGCCTGCCGCAGCGCGCCGTTGACGGCGACCTGGAGCAGGGGAATGAAATCGCCCTGGACATCCTTGACCAGATAGTCGGCGGCGCCGGCCTTCAGGGCGGTGACCGCGATGCTGGAGTCCTGCGA
>JBBQVB010000230.1:0-2357 GCA_038211965.1 Sphingomonadales bacterium | reverse complement strand
TCCGGCGCGAAAAGGCGACGAGCAACATCTGTACCAATTCGGGTCTGTGCGCGCTGGCGTTTACCGCGCACCTCTCGCTGCTGGGCGAAGTCGGCTTGCGCAAGCTCGCCGCGCTCAACCACGCGCGCGCCGTGCAGATGGCCGAGCGGCTGGGGCGTGTCCCCGGCGTGTCGCTGGTCAGCGAGGTGTTCTTCAACGAATTCACCCTCAAGCTGCCGCAGGAGGCGCGGCCGATCGTCCGCAAGCTCGCCGACAAGGGCATCCTCGGGGGCGTGTCGCTCGGGCGGCTGTTTCCCGGTGTGCGTGAGCTGGAACGCGGGCTGGTCGTCGCGGTCACCGAGACCGTGACCGACGCCGACATGGACGCGTTCGAGGACGCTTTGGACGAGGTGCTGGCGTGACGATGACAACCTGGACCGGCAACCGCGCGCTGATGCTCGAGGAGCCGCTACTTTTCGAGAAGGGCGCACCCGATCGCTGCGGCGTCGATCTGCCCGACGTGCCGGACGTCACCAGCCGTCTTGGCGGCCTCGACCGCCATCGCGAGATCGGTTTGCCCGGGCTCGCCGAGCCCGACATGGTGCGCCACTATACGCGCCTCAGCCGCCAGAATTACGGTATCGACCTCGGCATCTTCCCGCTCGGCAGCTGCACGATGAAGCATAATCCGCGCCTCAACGAGAAGCTGGCGCGGCTGCCGGGCTTTGCCGACATCCACCCGCTCCAGCCCGTCGATACGGTGCAGGGTGCGCTCGAACTGATCGACACGCTGGCGCACTGGCTCAAGATGCTGACCGGCATGCCCGAGGTCGCGATGAGCCCCAAGGCGGGCGCGCACGGCGAACTTTGCGGCATGCTGGCGATCCGCGCCGCGCTCGAAGCACGCGGCGATGCGCGCAGCGTCGTGCTGGTCCCCGAGAGCGCGCACGGCACCAACCCCGCCACCGCCGCCTTCGGCGGTTATGCCGTCGAAAACATCCCCGCCGACGCACGCGGGCGTGTCGATCTCGCGGCGTTGCAAGCACGCCTCGGTCCCGACGTCGCGGCGGTGATGATCACCAATCCCAACACCTGCGGGCTGTTCGAGCCCGACATGATCGCGATCTCGGAGGCTGTCCATGCGGCGGGCGGCTTCGTGTATTGCGATGGCGCGAACTTCAACGCCATCGTCGGGCGGGTGCGCCCCGGCGACCTCGGCATCGACGCGATGCACATCAACCTCCACAAGACCTTTTCCACGCCGCACGGCGGCGGCGGGCCGGGCAGCGGGCCAGTGGTGTTCTCGGCTGCACTGGCGCCATTCGCGCCGCTGCCCTTCGTCCGCAAGGTCGGCGGCCACTACGAACTCGTCGAGGAGGCGCAGGCGCTCGCCTCGTCCGACCACGACCGCAGCTTCGGGCGCATGGTGGCCTTTCACGGCCAGATGGGCATGTTCGTCCGCGCGCTGAGTTACATCCTCAGCCACGGCAACGACGGCCTGCGCCAGGTCGCCGAGGACGCGGTACTCAACGCCAATTACATCCTCGCGAGCCTCAAGGACGTGTTTACCGCGCCGTTCGCCGCGTCCGGCCCGTGCATGCACGAGGCGCTGTTCAGCGACGACTTCCTCGACGGCACCGGGCTCGGTACACTCGACTTCGCCAAGGCGATGATCGACGAGGGTTTCCACCCGATGACGATGTATTTCCCGCTCGTCGTCCACGGCGCGATGCTCGTCGAACCGACTGAGACCGAGAGCAAGGCCAGCCTCGACCAGCTGATCGGCGCGCTGCGGAGCCTCGCGAGCCGGATGCTGGCGGACCCCGATGCCTATCGGACCGCGCCGTTCCTCGCCCCCCGCCGCCGCCTCGACGAGACCGCTGCGGCGCGCCGGCCGGTGCTGACGTGGCGCGAACCGGCCGCGGCGATGGCGGCGGAGTAGTCCTAGACAGGCACCGTCGCGACCCAGACGTTGAAGATCGTCACGACGCCCGCAGCGATCATCAGGCCCGCCTTGAGCTTGGTGCCGACGCCGCGGGCCAGCATCCAGCCGCCGGTGACGATCAGCACGAGCGCGGCGAGCATCGCGGCGGTGAGTGCGGCCTGCATCATGCGGTGAGCGCCTGTCTGATCGCACGCGCCCATGCCGCACGGCGCGTCGCGCGGGTCGCGGCATCGATCGCGGGTTCGAACACCCGGTTGGGGCGCGCCATTGCTGCCGCCGCCTCGAGCGACGCGAACAGCCCCGCGCCGACGCCCGCGAGCATCGCCGCACCGAGCGCTGTCGTCTCGATGACGCGCGGCCGCTCGACGGGGATGCCGAGCGTGTCGGCGAGGTCCTGACACAGCCAGTCGTTCGCCACCATGCCGCCGTCGAC
>JBBQVB010000229.1:0-2398 GCA_038211965.1 Sphingomonadales bacterium | reverse complement strand
ACCGACCGCGCGCGCCAGCACGTGCCCCATCGGATGGCCCTGTGCCTCGGCCTCGCTGAGCAGCCCGCGATCGAGCATCTGCTGGACCTGGCTGTGATCCTTGGTCAGGCGGTGAAGCTGGTCGCCGCGCAGCAGATAGGCGCGGCTGTCGCCCGCCCAGACGATGCCGAAACGCCGCCCGTTGAGGAGCAGCGCGACGACGGTCGAGCCCATGCGGCTGCCCGTCGCGGTCGCCTCGTCGTGAATCCGCGCGTTGGCGGTGTGGATCGACGTCGCCATCGCGCCGAGCAGGTCGTCGAACTCGGTACTGCTCGTGTCGAGGTGCGTCAGCGACTCGACGATCGCCCCCGACGCCCACTCGCCGCGCGCGTGTCCGCCCATGCCGTCGGCGACCGCCCAGACACCGTACTGCGGCAGCGTGCAGAAACTGTCTTCGTTGGCCGAGCGGACGAGGCCGACATCGCTGAGCGCGACGGCTTCGAAGCGGAAGGCTGCGCCGTTCATGCCGCGTCGTCCTGCGTCAACATCAGCGTCATCACCTCGGTCGGCCAGTCGTCACCGGTTCTGGCATCGTCGTCGCCCGTCCACCAGCCCCGCCGGGTGCCGTCGGCGGGGGCTGCGAGATCGGTCAGCGCGGCGTGCAAGCGGTCGACGGTCCAGCCGCCCGCGAACGCGGCATAGATCATGTCCTCGCACTGCGCCGCAGCGCCTGCCGCGCCTGCGTCGGTGGCGGCGGGACGCGCGACCAACAGCGGAAAGCGTCGCCCGGCGGCATCGACCGAGGGCGACAGCGTGCCGCCGAGCCACGCCGGCCCGTCGGCGACCGCGAAGCGCCACGGCGGTGCGGTATCGTAAAGTTCGTCGAACGCCGCGCCGAAGCGCGACTGTGCGCGCCCCAGCGACCCCGACAGCCACGCATCGAGCGTCTCGCGCCGCGCCGCCGACAGCCCGCGCGCAACGAAATCGCCGTGCGTCGGCAGCTTGCCGAAGATTTGCGCGGTCACAGCGTCGTCGGGCATCGGAAGGTCCACAGCCCGCCCTTGGCGAACGGATTTTTCTCGGTCGGCAGGCCGATCTTGAGGCTGGCTTTCTTCGCCCCCTCGCCGAAGGTCGCGACGAACACCGTCGGCCCGGCATTCTCGCGCCGCGCCTTTTCGATCAGGCGGAATAGCGCCCAGATGCCCTCCTCGTTGAGTTTGGCGACCTGTTGCGCGCCTTCGAACAGCGTGATGCTCGCCTCGGGCGTGCCGCCCTGCAGCGACCAGCGCAGTTGACGCGCCGCCATGTTGGCCTTGTCGAAGCGCATCACCGCGTCGCCGCTCTGCAGCACCACCGCGTCGACCCCGCCGGTCATGCCCGCCGCCTCGATGCGCAGGATCAGCCCCGCCGTCAGCAGGTCGCGGATTTCGGCGGCCTTCGCGAACTGGTCGGGGTTGGCGGGGTCGAGCGTCGCGGCGACGGGGTTGCCCTCCTGCCAGCGCCACACCGGGCCGCTGGTATCGAGAATCGCCGTCAGCCGCGTCTGAACGAAGCGGTCGACGACGCCGCCGAGCCCGAAGACGCGCGTCGCATCCACCACGCTGAGGTCGTTCGCCGACGCCGCGAAGAACGGGTAGCGGTCGGTCGCCGCATGACGGCACGCGGGCAGCACCGCGCTGGCATATTCGGTCGCCACCGCCCCCGTCGCCGCGCCGACCTGCGCCGCGCCGCCGCCCTGCGCGAGCTTTGCAACGAACGGCTGCAGCGCCGCCGGAGCCCCTGCCGCCGCCGCGTTGACCGCCGCGACCGCGCCCGCGCTCGCCGCCTGCGCCGCGTCGGCACCCAGCCCGCCCGCGCTGATCTGCGCCTGGTTGAGCGCGATGCCCGCCGTCTTGAGCGCGTTCAGGAACTCGTCGATCGGGGCCGACGCCTTGCCGTCGCCGACATAGGTGTGGATCGTCTTGAAGTGCATTTCGATGTCGCGCCCCGCGTCGAAGCCCGACGACGCGCCGAGCAGCTTCGCCTTGTTGCCCAGCGCAGCGGTGACGCGTTCGGTCAGCATCGATTTCGCCGCGCCGCTGCCGCCGGTGAACAGCGTGTTCTTGCGGACTTCGAGCAGCACCAGCTTGAGCGGCGACGGCGAGCGCGTGAAGTTCGCGAGTGCTGCCGGGTTGTGGAAATAATCGGCGGGCTCGAGGCGCGCGATGACGCCGTCCCACGCGGCATTGTAATCGCGCGCGTACAGCGACGCGACGCCGCTGCGTACCCCGCCGACCTGTTCGCGCACCGCCGTGGTGTCGGCGTCGCCGCCCATCACCCACAGGTCCTTGTTGAGGTCCGACTGCACCGTCGCGAGCGCCAGCTGGTACGATTTCTCGAACCCTGCGCGCGTGAAGAAATACGGAACCGACAGCGCCAT
>JBBQVB010000228.1:0-2471 GCA_038211965.1 Sphingomonadales bacterium | reverse complement strand
GTCGCACCAGCCCCGCCGCGCCGAGAGCCAGTTCGAGCTTGAAACACGGCTGGCGGGGTTGCGTCACCTGCAGCAGCGCGCCGCCGACGCGGATACGGTCGCCGATGTGGACGTTGGTTTCGTCGGCATCGCGGACCGGCAGGTTTTCCCCCATCGCGCCGGCGACAAAGCGGTCGGAAAGGCCCGGAAAGGCGTAGGACCAGGCCCGATAGCGCGACTCGGCATAGGCATAGACCGCCTTGTCGGGGCCGCCGTGGACACGCAGATCGGCCTGTGCGTCACCGGTCAGGCCGAGTTCGCCGACGCGCACCGGATGCGCGACTGCCGCCTTGCGGTAGCCGCTGGCGACACGCTGCGGGCCGAGCGGCGCGACGCCCCCGACATGCACCGCGACAACGGTACCGCCCGCGTTTTCAGGGCTTGCATTCACGGGTATGCCGTCCGACATTCGCTATCGGTTGCAACAAAGCGGAAGGAGGTGGTCCAGTGTCTCATTGCTCCAAGTCGGGAACTGGTATTGCGGGGCGTCGGCACGGGGTAACCCCCAAGGCTGCACGCGCATAACGCGCCATCGCCGGTTTCCAGACAGGCAATGGAAGGGCCGCCGGGGGAAACCCCGTGCGGCCCTTCGATTTTTCAGGATTGTTGCCGAGAAGCGACGCTCGGCTTAACGCCCCGTCCACACCGGCGGACGCTTCTGCGCAAACGCCATTGGCCCCTCGCGCAGATCGTCCGAGCGGAATAGCGCCTGCACCGCCGGGTGCGCCATCTGTCCCTCATAGGCGGCGCGCAGCACCGGCTCGTCGAGGCTGCGCGCCACGACCTGCTTCGAGGCGCGCAGCGACAATGGCGACAGCCCGCACATCGCCTCCGCCAGCGCCTGTGCGCGCGGCAGCAGTTCGGCGGCGGGCACGACATCGTGAACAAAGCCGAGCGCCTTGCCCTCGTCCGCGCCGACCGTGCGCGCGGTCAGGATCATGCCCATTGCACGCTTGACGCCGACCGCGCGCGGCAGCCGGTGGAGCCCACCCGCCAGTGCTGCCAACCCGACCTTGGGCTCGGGCAGCGCGAAGGTCGCGGTCTCGGCAGCGAGGATCAGGTCGCACGCCAGCGCAATCTCGAAGCCGCCGCCCATCGCGACGCCATTCACCGCCGCGATCACCGGCTTGTCGAGGTCCCAGCGCGAGGTCAGCCCGGCGAACCCTGTCGCCGGCACGGTGACCGCGTTGCCCTCGGCCTGCCAGCGCAGATCGTTGCCCGCCGAGAACGCCCGCTCGCCCGCTCCGGTCAGGATCGCCACCCATAGATCGGGATCGGCAGCGAACCCGTCGAAGACTTGCGCCAATTCGGCGTTGGCGGGCGGATGCAGCGCGTTCATCCGTTCGGGCCGGTTGATCGTCACCGTCAGCACGCGGCCCGCCGTCTCGACGGTACAGAATTCGAAGCTCATTCCCAGGCCTCTCGAGATCGTCGGCGCAACTCTAGCCGCTGTCCGCACGTTGGCCCAGTCTCTCATCCGAAAGATCCTGCCCGATGTTGATCCCTCACGGCGCGCACGTCCTTGTTCTCGACGGCGCCAAGCTTCTTCTCCTCCGCAACAGTGGCACCGACACCGCGCCCAACCTCGCCGTCGCGAAGCACGACCAGCACGACAGCGCCGCGACGCACGACCAAGGCAGCGACGAGCCCGGCACCGCCCAGGCGAGCACCGGCAGCGTTCGCTCGGGCTATGAACAGACCGACCATCATCAGCAGGACGAGGACCGCTTTGCCGTCGCCGCAGCCGAAATGCTGAAGACCGAGGTGCTCGCGCATCGCATCATGCAGTTGATCGTCGTTGCTGCACCCAAGACGCTTGGCGTGCTTCGCAAACACTATCACGGCGAGGTCGAGAAACGCCTGCTCGGGGAGATCGCGAAGGACGTCGCGGGCCGACCGAACGACGAAATCACGGCGCTAATTCTCGCCCATTGAAGCCCGGTCCGTTGACCGGCGTGCCGCCGCAGACTATGCGGCGGCTCCCGTCGGGGAGTGGCGCAGCCTGGTAGCGCATCTGGTTTGGGACCAGAGGGTCGCAGGTTCGAATCCTGTCTCCCCGACCATATCGCCGCAGTGCGATGGACGGTTGCGCCGACGCGCCAAGCGCCTAAAACGGCGGCGCTCGACCCCTTAGCTACCCGAGGATCTGTCCTATGGCGACCGTCGTTCGCCCGCGCCCGCTATCGCCACACCTGTCGATCTGGAAATGGCGCGTCAACATGACCGTCAGTATCTTGCACCGCGCCACGGGGACCGCGCTGGCAACCGGGGCGGTCATGCTGTTCCTGTGGTGGCTGGCCGCCGCCGCAACCAGCCCGTCCGCCTACGCGACCTTCTACGCCGTTGCGACCGGGTGGTTCGGCATCCTCGTCGGTGTCGGGCTGACGCTCGTCTTCTTCCAGCACATGATGTCGGGCATCCGCCACCTTGTC
>JBBQVB010000227.1:0-2500 GCA_038211965.1 Sphingomonadales bacterium | reverse complement strand
ACCTGCGCGGGCAGGCGCTTGAGCAGTTGCGCGCCGCCATAGCCGCCCAGCATCGCGCCCGCACCGAGGATCAGCGCCGACATCCACGCGACCTGACCCGAGAACGCCAGCACGACTGCCGCGCTGATGTTCGCCAGCGCGACGAGCACGTTCTTGGTCCCGGCCGCGTTTCGCACGGGCATCCGCGCCAGCGTCAGTGCGGCGAGCGTCATGATCCCCGCACCGCCGCCGAAGAACCCGCCATAGACCGCGATCACACTTTGAATGATTGCCGACACCCACGCCGGGGGTGGCGCGCTGGCGACCTTTGGTTTCGGCCCGAAGCTGCTCCACGCGAACAGCGCGGTCGCCGCCAACACCAGCCACGGCACCATCGCCGCGAACACCGCAGGCGGCGTCGCAAGCAGCAGGAACGCCCCCGCCACGCCGCCGCCGAGGCTGATGATCGCCAGCGCGCGGAAGCTCAGCCGCTCGGCCCCCGCGACGAGGCTGCGGCCCGCGTAACCCGTCGTCACCTGCCCCGGAAACAGCGCCAGCGTCGAGGTGATGTTGGCGGCGCGCGGATCAAGTCCCGAGACGATCAGCGCGGGCAGCGTGACGAACGACCCGCCCCCGGCGAGCGCGTTCTGCGTCCCCGCCCAGACGCCGGCCGCGAACAGCAATCCCGCGAGACCCGCCTCAATCATCCGACGGCGCGCGGCACGCCGGGGCGACCGGGGGCGCATTCGAGCGCGGCGCGGTCCCAGTGGCCGAGATCGGCAGCAGCAGCATAGGTCGAGTCGAGGAACGCCGTCAGCGCAGCCTCGGGGTCGGCAGTCTGCCGCACGGCATCGTAGGGCAGGATAAACTCGCCGAGTGTCGCGTCCCAGTGCGCCGCCTCGGGCGCGACACGCGCCTCGGCATAGCCCGACGGGGCGGGATAGGCATAGGCGTAGAAGGCGGCCTGCGGGAATGCATCGCCGCCCGGCCAGAAGCCCGCGCTCGCCTCCTCGTGCGAATAGGCCTCGCGCGTCACGTCGTCGGGTAGTCCCGGCGCGCCGCCGGGGTGGAGCGGCGCGCGCTTGCCCGAAAAGCGCGTCGCGGCGAGGTCGAAGCTGCCCCAGAACACATGGACCGGCGATGCCTTGCCGAGGAAGCCGCTGCGCCACTGCTTGAACACGCGGTCCACCTGAAGGAGGGCGCGCCAGAAGCGGTGCACCGCATCGCGGTCGTAGGGTCGTTCGACACGATCCTCGTCGAAGCGTGCGGCACCCGGCATCTCGCTCGGATGCGGGTCGATGACGGCATCGAGGCCGAGCGCGCGCAGCGCGGCGGACAAGTCGGCGTAGAAGGCCGCTGTTGCCCCCGCCACGAGCGGCAGCGTCCGCACCTCGCCGCGACTGGTGCGCAGCTCAAGGCGATGCTCGATCAGGTCGAATTCGCCTTCGAGGTATTCGCTGCCAACCGGCATCGGCGACGTCGCCAGCCCGCGCGCGGTGACGTAGAAGGGGACATGCCAGCTGTGGTTGAGCCACGGCGTCAGCGCCAGCCGCAGCTTGCCGACCATCTGCAGGCGAAGCTGCAGCGCCGTCGCGGTCCCGCGCCACGCGGTCCAATCAAGGTCAGGCCAATGGAGAGCGCTGCTGTCGGTCATGATCGGTTCCTGCCGCCGCCGACCGCTTTGGCACAGCGCGCGCGTCAGGACGATAGCGGTGCGTCAGGCGCCACGCCGCGACCGGGCCGCGCTATGCCAGAAGCTCGCGCAGTACGGCGTTGACCAGCGGGCGTCCGGCGCGGGTCAGGCGCAACCCGGTCGCATCGTCCTCGGCAAGCCCGAGCGCCACGACGCGGGCCAGCGCCGGGCCGTCGACTGCGTCGGCGAGCGCGATTCCCGTGCGCCGTGCGAACGTCGCGCGGTCGATGCCCGCCGTCAGCCGCAATCCCATCATCAGCGCCTCGCTGGCGCGCGTCGCGGGCGGCAGCGCGCTGGCCTCGACGATGCCGTCGCCGCTCGCGATTGCCGCGAGCCAGTTCTCGGGTTTCTTGTGGCGCACCGTAGCGACGCCCGCCCGTCGCCCGTGCGCGCCGGGGCCGACGCCGACATAATCGCCGTAGGTCCAGTAGCTGAGGTTGTGGCGGCTCTCGGCACCTGCGCGCGCATGGTTCGAGGTCTCGTAGGCGGGTCGCCCGGCAGCCTCGGTCATCGCCTGCGTCAGGTCGAACAGGTCGGCGGAGGTCTCGGCATCGGGGGTCCGCAGCCGCCCCGCCGCATGCTCGACGGCGAAGCGCGTCCCCGCCTCGATGGTCAGCTGGTAGAGCGACAGATGTTCGGTCCCAAACGCCAGCGCGCGCGCCAGCTCGACCTGCCACGCTTCGACCGTGTGGCCGGGTCGGTCGTAGATCAGGTCGAAACTGACGCGCGGGAAGTGCGCCTGCGCGACGTCGAGCGCCGCCAACCCCTGCGCAAGATCGTGTGGGCGGCCCAGCGCCTGCAACGCCGCGTCGTCGAGCGCCTGGAGCC
>JBBQVB010000226.1:0-2526 GCA_038211965.1 Sphingomonadales bacterium | reverse complement strand
CGTCCTCGACCGCAAGATCGCCGACAAGCGCGTCTTCCCGGCCATCGACATCGGCAAGTCGGGCACCCGCAAGGAGGAGCTGCTGGTCGACAAGCAGACGCTCAGCAAGATGTGGGTGCTGCGCCGCATCCTGATGCAGATGGGCACCATCGACGCGATGGAGTTCCTGCTCGACAAGATGAAGGACTCGAAGACCAACGAGGACTTCTTCGACGCGATGAACCACTGACCGAGCGCGGCAATGCGTAAGGGAAGATTTCGTCCTTCACGAATTTTCGCTTACCGCGCGACTCGCGCCGGTCGGGTCGGCGGTTCGAGCGTCCTTCCCGCCCGAACCTGTTCGACGGCGCGGGTTTGCCGCGACGCTTTGTGATGGGAAGCAGACCTATCCCCGCCCTCGCAACGCGTCCCTGATCTCCGCCAGCAGCACCTCGCTCGGCGTCGGCCCCGGCGCTTCGACCACCACCGGCTTCACCACCCGGTTGGCCAACCGCACGATCAGGAAGATTGCCGCAGCGACGATGACGAAGTTGATCACCGTCGCCAGAAACTTGCCGTAGCCGAGCATCGGCACGCCGGCCTTCTTCAGCGCGGCATAATCGTCGGGCGCGCCGGTGTAGCTCGCGGGGATGTCGCCGAGGCGGACGAACAGGTGCGCGAAGTCGATGCCACCTGTCACCAGCCCGATCAGCGGCGTGATCAGGTCGTCGGTCAGCGACGCGACGATGGTCCCGAACGCCGCGCCGATCAGCACCGCGACCGCCAGGTCGAGGACATTGCCGCGTAACAGGAACGTCTTGAACTCGCCGAGCATGCCACCCTCCTAGTTTCGTTCCGGTATCCGACTCGAATTGTGGCGGGCAGGCAACCGTCGTCGTCGGCCCTTCGCCAACCCGGCTGACACGCGGCTTTCGACGGACCGGCGTAAATATTTCTGTCCGGCCCCCTGTTTCGCGCGTGTAACACACTTACCTTACCGCACACGGGACCGGGTGTGCCGGTTTGCCGCATGAGGAGATTTCGATGGCCGTTCGTACTCTCGCCCGCCTTGCCCTGCCGCTTGCGGCGGCCGCGATGCTGACGGGCTGCGGCGTCAACACGATCCCAGCGAAGGAAGAGACCGCCAAGGCGAAGTGGGCCGACGTGCAGGGCGCGTATCAGCGCCGCGCCGACCTGATTCCCAACCTCGTCTCGACGGTCAAGGGCTATGCCAAGTTCGAGCAGTCGACGCTCGTCGAGGTGACCAACGCGCGCGCCAAGGCGACGTCGATCACCGTCGATCCGTCGAAGCTGTCGGACCCGGCGCAGGTTCAGAACTTCCAGGCGGCGCAGGATCAGCTGTCGGGGTCGCTCGGGCGGCTGCTGGTCAGCGTCGAGAAATATCCCGACCTCAAAGCCAACGAGCAGTTCCTCAACCTCCAATCGCAAATTGAGGGCACCGAGAACCGCATCAACGTCGCGCGTCGCGATTATAACGAAAGCGTGCGCGACTATAACACCGAGATCCGGACGTTCCCGAGCGTCATCGGGGCCAAGGTGATCTACGGTGCCAAGCCGTTGCAGCCGTTCACCGCCGCAGCGGGCTCGGACAAAGCCCCCACGGTGACTTTCTGAGCCGCGCCCCCGCCTCCGCCGTGACGGCGTGGCGGGGGACGGTCCGGCTGCTGCTGACGCTGGTCCTGGCGAGTTTCGCCGGGCTTGCGCACGCCGCGCCGACCTTCCCGCCGCTGACCGGTCGCGTCACCGACGCGGCGCACGTCCTGCCGCCCGAAACCGCAACGGCGCTCGAGGCCAAGCTCGCGGCGCTGGAGACGGCGAGCGGCACGCAACTCGTCGTCGCCACGGTGCCGAGCCTCGAAGGGCTGCCCATCGAGGATTATGGTTATCAGCTCGGGCGCGCGTGGGCGATCGGCCAGAAAGGCACCAACAACGGCGTTATCCTCCTTGTCGCACCGAGCGACCGCAAGGTCCGCGTCGAAGTCGGCTACGGCCTCGAAGCGCGGCTGACCGACGCGCTGTCGGAGACGATCATCCGGCGCGATATCATTCCGGCGTTCAAGGCGGGCGACATGCCCGGCGGCATCGTCGCGGGCACCGACGCGCTCATCGCGCAACTCCAGCTGCCGCCCGGCGAGGCGAGGGCACAGGTCGCGGCGGCCGAGGCGCAGCCGCGCGCGCAACGCCATCGCTCGGGCGGCAGCGGTTACAGCGGGCTGTTCTGGCTGGCAATCGTGCTCGTCTGGATCTTCTTCTCGATCTTCCGGCGCTCGCGCGGCTCGTCGTCGGGGATCGGCAACGCAATCCTGTGGGGTGTCGCGAGCGAGATGATGAGCGGGCGCGGGCGCGGCGGCTCCGGTTGGGGCGGCGGCGGTGGTTGGGGCGGCGGCGGCGGTGGCGGCGGCTTCTCGGGCGGCGGCGGCTCGTTCGGCGGCGGCGGCGCGTCGGGGGGCTGGTAGTGGCGAAACCGACTTTCGACGACGCGGGCCGCGCGCGCATCGCGGCAGCCATCGCGGCAGCCGAGCTCGC
>JBBQVB010000225.1:0-2542 GCA_038211965.1 Sphingomonadales bacterium | reverse complement strand
GGCGTCAAGGCGGGGGTCGTCGAGAAATCGGGCGCGTGGTTCAGCTACGATTCGATCCGCATCGGCCAGGGCCGTGAGAACTCGAAGAAGTTCCTCAAGGACAATCCCGAGATCGCGGCGCGCATCGACAAGACGATCCGCGACAACGCAGCAGGCATCTCCGACGCGCTGATGACCGGCGGCCCCGACAGCGACGACGCCGACGACGGCGGCGAGATGTAACTCCTCTCCCACTTCGCGGAAGGGTCGGGGGTGGGTGCGATGCCGCAGCCGAGTCCTTGCTGCTTCCGTGGAGATTAGCGACGCGAGGCTCTGCCCCGGAGGAGGGAGCGGAGAGGCGCATTGCTCCCTCGGTCCCCGGGCGTTAGGGCTGGACCGCCACCCGGGGACCGACGATGCCAGCCGAGCGCTACGACCTGTGCGTCATCGGCGGCGGCGCGGGCGGGCTGGTGACGGCGGGAGGCGCGGCGCAGCTCGGCGCGCGCGTCCTGCTCGTCGACGACAACCGGCTGGGCGGTGAATGCCTGTGGACCGGCTGCGTGCCGTCGAAGGCGCTGCTTTGCATGAGCGCAGTCGCCAAGCTCCGGGACGGCATGGCGTGGGCCGAGGCGAAGGCCCATGTCGACGCCGCGATCGCGACGATCGCGCCGCACGATGCCCCCGAACGCTTCGAGGCCTGGGGGGTCGAGGTGCTCCACGCCCGCGCAGTCTTCACCGGACGCGACCGGCTCGAAGCGGATGGGCGGACGATCGCGTCGCGGCGGTTCGTCGTCGCTACCGGCTCGGCCCCGCTGATCCCCGTGCTGCCCGGCCTCGACAGGGTGCGCTATCTAACCAACGAGTCGATCTTCGATCTCGTCGAACTGCCGCCCGCGCTGCTCGTTCTTGGCGGCGGCGCGATCGGCACCGAACTCGCGCTGGCCTTCGCGCGTCTCGGCTCAAAGGTCACGATCATCGAAAGGGATGCGCTTCTCGCAAGCAGCGATCCCGAGGCGGTGGTGCTCATCCGCGCCAGCCTCGCTGCCGACGGCATCACGATCCACGAGCACGCCGAGGTCGTACGCGTCGCCACCGGTCCCGACGGATCGGGCATCGTTCTCGACCTTGCGTCGGGCGCAACGGTCGGCGGGTCGCACCTGCTCGTCGCCGCCGGACGCGCCGCGCGCGTCGCGGGCTACGGCCTCGAAGTTGCCGGGGTGGCGGCTTCGCCCAAAGGCATCGCGGTCGACAAATACTGTCGTACCTCGAACCCGCGCATCTTCGCCGTCGGCGACTGCCGCGACGGTCCGCGCTTCACCCACGCCGCCGACCAGGATGCGCGCGCCGTCATCGCCAACGCGCTGTTCCCGCGCCCGCTCTGGCGCGCTTCGACCTACGAAGCCTTGCCGAGCGTCGTCTATACCGACCCCGAGGTCGCGCAGGTCGGCCTGACCGAGACCGCCGCCCGCGCCGCGTACCGCGACGTGCAGGTCCACCGCGCCGACTTCGACCACAACGACCGCGCCGTCACCGAGGGCGCGGCCACAGGCTTCGTCAAGCTGATCGCACGCGGCAACCGCGTCCTCGGCGCGACCCTCGTCGGCGCGCACGCCGGCGAGCTCCTCCCCCTCGCGCGCCTTGCGGTCACCGGCAAGATCACGCTCGCCGACCTCGCCGCGCAGACCTTCGCCTACCCGACCCTCGCCGAAGCCGTGAAAGCCGCCGCCGAACTGCCCGGCCAGGCCAAGCTGTTCACCCCGACGATGCGCCGCATCACGCGCTGGGCGCAGCGGCTGCCGTAAACCCCCTCATCCCGCCGCCGCTTGAGAACGCCCCGCCGCTCGCCTAAGTCCTACCCATGACCTCCACCGCCGATATCCGCCGCGCCTTCCTCGATTATTTTGCGGGCGCCGGGCACATGCCCGTCCCGTCGGCCCCGCTGGTGCCGCAGAACGACCCGACGCTGATGTTCGTCAATGCCGGCATGGTCCCGTTCAAGAACGTCTTCACCGGCCTCGAAAAGCGCCCCTATGTCACCGCCGTGTCGTCGCAGAAATGCGTGCGGGCCGGGGGCAAGCATAACGATCTCGACAATGTCGGGCATACCGCGCGCCACCATACCTTTTTCGAGATGCTGGGGAATTTCAGCTTCGGCGACTATTTCAAGGAAGCCGCGATCACCCATGCATGGACGCTGCTGACGCAGCGTTTCGGCATCGCGCCCGAACGGCTGACGGTCACCGTCTATCACACCGACGACGAGGCGTTCGACCTGTGGCAGCGCATTGCCGGCCTGCCGCCCGAGCGCATCATCCGCATCGCGACCAACGATAATTTCTGGTCGATGGGCGATACCGGGCCGTGCGGGCCGTGCAGCGAAATCTTCTACGACCACGGCGACCATATCCCCGGCGGCCCGCCGGGATCGCCGGACGAGGACGGCGACCGCTTCGTCGAGATCTGGAACCTCGTCTTCATGCAATACGAGCAGATCGACGTCGCGACGCGCCTCGAGCTGCCGCGCCCGTCGATCGACACCGGCATGGGCCTCGAACGCATCGCC
>JBBQVB010000224.1:0-2736 GCA_038211965.1 Sphingomonadales bacterium | reverse complement strand
CGTCGGCGAACCCTTTGACCCCGGCCGTACCATGGACGACGACGCCGAAGGCGAGGTCCTCGTAGGTGCCGTCGGCGGTGAACAGGGCCGCCACCCGGGCGCTGTCGTGCGCGGTCCAGGCCTCAGCCCAGGCCGTGGGGATGGGCGCCATCGCCCCCGGGGTGGCCTGGGCCCGCGCCAGATCGTGATGCAGGGTCAGCCCGGCCACGGCGGCCAGGCTGCCGCCGCCGAGGCCGCGCAGGGCCGTGCGGCGGGAGAGGCCGCGGGTCAGGGGCTTGGCGAGCGCGTCGAGGTGATGCAGGTCCATGGGAGCTCCCTTCGGGTGGAACGACCGACGATCCAAAACGCGTGCGGAATGCCGCCATGCCCCGGGAGGGCGGGAAGGAGCGGTCCCTGCCGGGGCGCAGGGAACGGAACAGGGGCGGAGGCGCCTGAACGGGGCCTGTAGCGGACGGAGGGTCGCGCGCCGCGCGGCGCGCAAGCCCCAAAAGCCATTTGGAACGTGGCGCCATGCTACGCCGATTTTCGCCGTTGTCAAGCGTAAGAGGGAGCATTGCGGCGATTCGCGCCGTCTGCATCCAGCCGCGCGACGGAAGCCGCCCCCAACGGCGCCCGGCGCGGCGACGAGGCGCGCCCAGGATTCGTCGCACAAACGGTCGTTTCTAAGACGCTTTGCATCGCGACGTTGTCCGCAGCCCGCAGCCCGCCCGCTTGACGCCCGTCAAACGGCCCCTATGATGGATGAGTATTCTTCGACACCAACCAGAGACATCGGAGGTCGGAATGGACGCCGGACGCTTCGATTCACTCTCGCGATCGTTCGCCACGCGCAGCTCACGCCGCGCCGCCTTGCGGGGCCTCGGCGTGGGCGGGCTCGCCGCCGGCGTTTTTGCCGCGCTCGGCGTGGAATCCGCCCCCGCCGCCTCCGGAACCTGCGCGCTCAAGATCGTCGCCAAGACCGCCGCCGGGCCGCACACGGACACGGCTTATGCCGGCGCCTTGAACTTCACGATCGGCGACAACGGCGCCATCGACGGCGGCAGCTTCGACCTTGACGGCGGTTCGCCCCTCAAGCTCGTCGGCCAGGCGACCGGCCGCGCGCTCAACCTGCGCGTCACGCTCGCGGACGGCGGCATTTTGGAACTCAACGGCACGGCGGAAAATGATCTGATCGTGTGCCGCGGGGCCGCCTCGGGCGTCTTCGGCGGACCGAGCGACACCGACATCGGCGCCTGGCGCACCGCGGACAGCGGCACGGGTGGGTCGTCCAAGACCACCAGCGGCTCGCCTGGTGGCGGTTCGACTGGCGGTGGTGGCAACACGACCGGCAATGGCGGCGGTGGCGGCGCCGCGACCGGCAATGGCGGCAACACGACCGGCGGCGGCGACGCGGCCTGCCCGAGCGGCGTGGTCTGCGGCGGCGTCTGCTGCACGGCGGCCCCTGGCCTGACCCCCGATGCCATGGTCTGCAACGCCGGCGCCTGCGAATGCACCTACAGCTGCGCCGCGGCCGGCTGCCCCGGCAACGCCCAGGGCTCCATCGTCAACACGTGCGGCTCCGATCCTCAGCCGCATTGTCACAGCGAGTGCAACGCCCCCGCCGACAACGGCTGCGGCGATCTCACCTGCGCCGACGGGGAGACGCTCGACGTCGACACCTGCACCTGCATCCCCGCGGGCGGCTCCGCCTGCGCTGGCGGGCCATGCTTTCCGGGCGAACAGTGCGTCAACGATGTCTGCGTGTGCGGCGCGACCGGCGCGGAGTGTCCGCAAGGCCTGGTGTGCGCCGATACGGGGACGTGTATCGACGCGTGCGTCTCGGTCGGTCTCACGGATTGCAGCGGCGTTTGCGCCGATCTTCAGAGCGACGCGTCCAACTGCGGCAGCTGCGGCAACGCCTGCCCGGCGGGCCAAGGCTGCACGGGCGGGGTCTGCCAGAACACCGTTCCGCCGACCGACGCCTGCGGGAATGCCTGCGCGGCGGGCGAGAACTGCGTCGGCGGGGTCTGCCAGACGGACCAGCCGCCGGGCGGGGTGCTGACGTGCACCCTCGGGCAGACGGACTGCGGCGGCTTCTGCACCGACCTGCGGCAGGATCCGTTCAACTGCGGCGCCTGCGGGAATGGCTGCCCGAGCCTATGCTGCTACCGAAGCGAGTGCCGATCGGCGGTGCTCTGCTAAACAACCATGGCGGCTGCCCCCTCGTCACAGTCCGTCCTATCTCTGCATTTTGCAGAGATAGATTCGTCCGGACCGAGCCCGCGAATCTCGCCGTGACCGAACACCGCCTCGCTATCTCCTCATCAGCCAAGAGCGACCATTCGGAATCATTGAGCAGCGTTTCAACGGCGCGGCGCTTTGCAACTGGAATGAAGTTGGAGTACAGCGAATTCGATCGTCACTACCGACAGTAGATAGTAGACAAACGGCGAAATTGCGCGCAGAGTCGATGATCTGGTTCGAGGCGGCATGCGGACGGAGTCGGGTCGATGCTCAACGAGGCGCATCTGCGTCGCCATCTGGCGGCGTTTCGGTCGATGACGGGGATCGCCGTCGCGGAGTTTGACACCCTCGCGCACGACGCCCTGCCGGCGTTGGCGGCGGCCGACCAGGCGCGGCTTGAGCGGCCCACCCGGCGCCGCGCGATCGGGGCGGGTCATCCCCCTGCCGGAGGCGGATCGCGCGTTCTGGCGTCGGCAGCGTGAGCCGGAGGCGGCTGAGGCGTTGGTCAACGAT
>JBBQVB010000223.1:0-2738 GCA_038211965.1 Sphingomonadales bacterium | reverse complement strand
CCGCTCGATCGCATCAACGACGCTTTCGACCTGATGCACCGCGGCGAGAGCATCCGCAGCGTGGTGATCTTCTGATGGAGGTTCTGAGCGAGGCCGCTTGCTTCGGCGGCAATCAGGGCAGCTACCGCATCGCCTCCGCGGCGACCGGCATCGCGATGCGTTTTGCGGTGTTCGTGCCGCCGGGTAGCGGGCCGTTCCCCGTGCTGTGGTGCCTCGCCGGGCTGACGTGCACCGAGGACAACTGGAGCCAGAAAGCGGGGGCGCAACGCATCGCCGCCGAACTCGGGCTGCTGCTCGTCATGCCCGACACCTCGCCACGCGGCGACGACGTCCCCGACGATCCCGAAGCCGCCTATGACTTCGGGCTCGGCGCAGGCTTCTACCTCGATGCGACGCAGGTACCATGGGCAGCGCACTACCGGATGGAGTCGCATATCGTCGGCGAATTGCCCGACGTCATCGCGGCAAATTTTCCAGCCGACATGGCGCGCCAAGGCATCACCGGTCACTCGATGGGCGGCCACGGCGCGCTGACCCTCGCGCTGCGCCATCCCGGTCGCTACCGCAGCGTCTCGGCGTTCGCGCCGATCGTCGCGCCCTCGGCGGTGCCGTGGGGACAGAAGGCGCTCGGCAATTATCTCGGGCCCGACCGTGGCGTATGGCGCGCCCACGACGCCGTCGCACTGATCGAGGACGGCGCGCGCGTCGCCGACCTGCTCGTCGACCAGGGCGCCGCCGACAGCTGGCTCGCCGACCAGCTCCAGCCGGAGCGGCTCGAGGCGGCGTGTGCCGCTGCCGCCATCCCGCTGACGCTGCGCCGCCAGCCGGGCTATGATCACGGCTATTTCTTCGTGACAAGTTTCGTCGAGGACCATCTGCGCTGGCACGCCGCGCGGTTGTGATCTTATCGGAGGGACTGGTCGGGCCTTCGCTCGCGGAGCGGCTCGAGATGCATCGGCGTGTAAGCAACTTGCGCGGTCGGCCATTGCCCCGCCGTGTCGCCTACCGCTAACGTCGATCCTCATCGACAGGGGGCAGGAATGGCAACACGGCTCGGCATCGGCATCGGCGCGGCATCGGTGCTGGCGACGCTGTTCGTCGGGCTTGCCAGCTGGGATAATTTGACGGCGGCCGCGCCCGCCGCCGACCCGCCTGTCGCACATGACGTGCGCATTATCCGCGACACCTTCGGCGTCCCGCACATCTTCGGTAAGACCGACGCCGACGCTGCCTACGGCCTCGCCTTCGCGCATGCCGAGGACGATTTCGCGACGATCGAGGAGGTCGTTGCCGCGACGCGCGGCCGTGCGGCGGCGATTTCGGGTCAGGACGGTGCCAAGCTCGACTTCGCCAATGCGCTACTCGATGCGCGCGCCGCGGCGGACCGGGGCTACCCGAAGCTCGCCGCCGACACCCGTGCACTCGTCGAGGCCTATGCGGCGGGGCTCAACCGCTACGCTGCGCAGCATCCGGGCGAAGTCCGGCTGCGCGGTCTTTTCCCCGTCACCGGGCGCGACGTCGTGACGGGCTTCGCGCTGCGCTCGCCATTCTTCTTCGGCCTCGACAAGCCGCTCGGCGCGCTCGTCGACGACAAGCTGCCGCCTCGCGATGCCGGACCGTCGGACGAGCGCGGCTCGAACGCCTTCGCGGTGACTGCGGCGCGCTCAGACGACAACACCACCCGGCTGATCTCGAACTCGCACCAGCCGTGGGCGGGGGGCGTCAGCTGGTACGAGGCGGTGGTCCATTCGGAGCAAGGCTGGGACTTCGCCGGCGCGCTGTTCCCCGGCGCGCCGTACCCGCTGCTCGGCCACAACAAGACCCTGGGGTGGACGAACACCGTCAACCGCCCCGACCTGATCGATACCTACAAGCTCGTCCTCGACGCCGACGGCACGCACTACCGCTTCGATGGCAAGTGGCTGCCGCTGGCGAAGCAGCGCATCTGGCTGCACGTCAAGTTCGGGCCACTCGTCCTGCCGATCCCACGCACGATCTACCGTTCCGTCCACGGCCCGGTCATCGAGAACAAGCTCGGCGCGTTCGCGATCCGCTACACGACCTTCGGCGACGTGCGGCAGATCGAGCAATATTACCGCCTCAACAAGGCGCGCGACTTCGCTGAGTGGCGCAACATCATGCGGACCCAGGGCATCCCCGGCACCAACTTCGTCTATGCCGACAGGGACGGCCACATCGGCATGTTCTACAACGCACGCTTCCCGGCACGCGCGGTGGGTTTCGACTGGAAGGGCGTGTTGCCCGGCGACACCAGCAAGGCGTTGTGGACGTCGTACCTCCCGTTCGATGCCGACCCGCAGGTGGTCGACCCGAAATCGGGATGGGTCGCCAATTCGAACAACACGCCGTTCATCGCGACAGGTGCTGGCGACAACCTCGACCCCAAAGGCTTCGCGCCCGAGATGGGCATCGAGAGCTACATCACCAATCGCGCCCGACGCTTCGAAGAATTGTTCGCGGTCGCCCCGGCAAAGATCGGCCGCGCCGACCTACTGCGCATCAAGTTCGACAAGGGTTACAGCAAGACCGGTTGGGCGGGGCCGTGGGTCGCCGCCAACCTCGCCGTGCCCGACAGCGCGGGGGCGGGGGTTGCCGAAGCCAAGGCGCTGCTGCGCGGCTGGGACTGGAGCCTCGATGGGCAGGGCAAGGCTGATGCGCTGGCCGCGTTGGTTATCGGGTCGGGCGCGCGCGCAGGCTATTCGAACGAGAAATTCCCC
>JBBQVB010000222.1:0-2777 GCA_038211965.1 Sphingomonadales bacterium | reverse complement strand
GCGATGGACACCAACTTCGCCCCCGATCCGCCCCTCGACTGCCCGCGCTGCCCGCGCCTGGTCGAATACCGCGAGGCCAACCGGCTCGCGCACCCCGACTGGTTCAACGCGCCGGTGCCCGGCTGGGGCGATTCCGCCGCCTGGCTGTGCGTCGCGGGTTCACGCGACGGCACCGGTCGGGCCGGGTGGCCGCGCCTATGCCAACGCCGTCGTTGCGGTGGCGAACGATTTGCCGTTGCCCGAGGTGCTGCTGCGGCTGAAGGCCGTCGAGGCGGCATTCGGGCGGCGTGGCGGTCGTCGCTGGGGCGCGCGCGTGCTCGACCTCGATATTTTGGGGCAGGGGGCGGACGTGGTGCCGTCGCGATTGCGCTGGCGGACGGCGCGGCGCGGACTGATCGTCCCGCACCCGCGCCTCGCGAACCGCGCCTTCGTCCTCGAGCCGCTCCGCGACGTCGCGCCTGGCTGGCGGCATCCCGTGCTGGGTGCGACGGTGCGCCAGTTGCACGCCCGCTTACACCGCCCTAAAGCGGCGCGCGCGAGCCCTTAGCTCAATCGGTAGAGCAACTGACTTTTAATCAGTAGGTCGCGGGTTCGAATCCCGCAGGGCTCACCATCACCGCAGCGGTCGACCGTGCACCGTCGAAGGGCGCGGCGCGGACAGGCTTGACGAACAACAGGACGATCACGGCCACGAACGCCAGCGCGGTGAGTGCGTGCCAGAAAACATCGGCCCGCCGGAACCGACGCGAGGACGCGCTTGCTGCGATGTCCGCCACCGCAGCCGTCTCGCCCGCGCTCGCCATTCACTCTCTCCCGACCCAGAGGACGCGAGCGTGAACGAACGAGCGGGCATAATCGACGCAGCGAATCTTCGCGGGCCGCAAGTCCTGCTTGGTGCGCGCAGTCAGTCGCCGTCGGTGTCGGTCATCGTCAGCGTGCCGACCGAACGCGCGCCGTCGGCGACGACCGAATAGACGAAGCTCTTGTCGCCGTCCTTCTTGCCGGTCAGCGTCAGGCCGGAGCGGGTGACGGTATAGTCCTCGTCCTTGGCCTGTGCCTCGGCGTGAACCAGCACCGCGTCGGGGCTGGCGGGGCTGACGAAGGTGACTGTCACGGTGCCGCTCTTGTCGCCCTCGGTGTCGTGCGCCTTGACCTTCATCCCCTTGACCTTCGAACCGGGGTACAGCTTCATCCCGTCGATATCGAAATCCTTGCCGCCGAACTCCATGCCGGGAATGTCGAGCGCCGCCTTGAAGCCGTCGGTGTCGATCTTCAGGCCGTGCTCGCCGCCGACGCTGACCATCGCGTGCCCGCCGTCGCTGTCGATGTCGACGGTCTTTTCGAAGGTCGTCCCGTCCTTCGACTTCGAATCGACCTTGGCATGGCAGGCAGCGAGCAGCGGCAGCGTCGCGAGCACCGACAGGATGACAGGGAAGGCGGGGCGCATCGCAGTGACTCCTCGGTGGTGTGTTAGGCCACTATGTCACTTCTTCGCATCCTTCGCAAGCGCATAGGGCTGGGGCGGAACGACCGGTTCGGGCGCTGCTTCCCAGCCGCCGCCAAGCGCCTTGAACACGGCGATCTGATTGGTCGTCAGCTGCGCGTCGGACTGCGCCAGCTGCGCGTCGGCGTCGGACAGGCTGCGCTCGGCATCGAGGACGTCGATGAAGCTCTGCGCCCCTGCACCATAGCGCAGGCGGACAATGCGCACCGCCTCGCGGTTGAGGTCGCGCGCGCTGCGCAGTGCGGCATTGCGATCGGTCTCGCCGGCGTAGTTGGCGAGGGCGATTTCGGTATCCTGCAAGGCCGCAAGGACGGTGCCGTCGAAGGTTGCGAGCGCGCCTTCCGCTGAGGCCCGCGCCTGACGAATACGCGCGCGGGCGACGGCGATGTTGGGGAAGCTCCAGCTCAGCAGCGGACCGACGTTGAACGCGATGCTCGGCTTCGTCCCGAGGTCGCCGGGCTTGAATGCCGACGACGAGACACCGCCGCCGATGCTGATGCGCGGGAACAGGTCGGCGGTGGCGACGCCGATGCGCGCGGTTTCGGCGGCGAGCTTGCGCTCGGCCTCGCGGATGTCGGGGCGGCGCTTGAGCAGCGCGCTCCCGTCGCCGACGGGGATCGGACGGGTCAGCAGCGGGGCCTTGCTGCATGCGGCGGCGGCTTGGTCGATCTCCTCGGGCGGTGCGCCCGTCAGCACGGCGAGGCGGTAGAGCGCGCCTTGCCGCGCCGCGACGAAACCCGGAACCGTCGACCGTGTCGTCTCGAGCTGCGCCCGCGCCCGCGCGACGTCGAGCGGCGTACCGCGCCCGGCGGTGTAGAGGCGCTCGGTGAGGTCGAAGGTCCGCGACTGGACGTCGAGCGAGTTGCGCGCAACAGCGGTCTGGCGCGCTGCCGAACACGCGTCGGCATAGGCGCGCGCGGTCTCGGCGGCGACGGTGATGCGCGTTGTGTCGCGGACGGCAGCGAGCGCATCGGCATCGGCGCGCGCCGCCTGGATCAGCCGGGTGACGCGCCCGAACAGGTCGATCTCGTAGCTCGCGTCGATGCCGACCGAATAGACTTCGGACTGAAAGGTCGTCGCGGGCTTGTTGGCACCTCCAGTCGCACCTTGGCCGACTGTTGCGCCGCTGCTCGTCGTGCCGCCGAAGCGGCGTTCCTGCGCGCTTGCGGAGATGTCGGTGGTCGGCAGGCGCGCCGCGCGGCTCTCGCTCAGCACCGCACGGGCGCGGCGCAGGTTGGCGGTGGCGACGCGGATGTCGGTGTTGTGCTCGAAC
>JBBQVB010000221.1:0-2783 GCA_038211965.1 Sphingomonadales bacterium | reverse complement strand
ACGCGCTGGTGCGTGGGCTGGTCAAGCTGTTCGAGGACCTCGGCGGCACAGTCCGCATGGGCTCGGGCGTCGAAACGATTGCCGCCGACGGCGCGCGCGTGACTGGCGTGCGGACCAAGGACGGCTGGTCGAGCGACTTCGACATGATCGCGTCGAACGGCGACATCGTCCACACCTACCGTGACCTGCTGGGCCACACGGCGCGCGGCAAGGCGATGGCCAGGGCGACGATCCGCAAGAGCTTCTCGCCGTCGCTGTTCGTCACCTATTTCGGCTTGAAGCGCGAACACCCCGACGTGCGCCACCACACGATCTTGTTCGGCGAGCGCTACAAGGAGCTGCTCAGCGATATCTACAGTGGCGGTGAACTTGCAGACGATTTCTCGCTCTATCTCCACCACCCGACTGCGACCGACCCGGCGATGGCGCCGCCGGGGTGTAGCGCCTTCTACGTGCTGTCGCCGGTGCCGCATCGCGGCAAGCTCGATGCCGACTGGGATGCGGTCGCGCCCGCCTACGCCTCGAAGATCCTGGATGCGCTCGAGCGCCGGGTGCTGCCGGGGTTAAAGGCCGACCTCGTGACGATGAGGACCTTCACGCCCAAGGACTTCTCGACCGAGCTGAATGCGCATCTCGGGTCGGCGTTCAGTCTCGAACCCGTGCTGTGGCAGAGCGCCTATTTCCGCACGCACAACCGCGACGACGTGATGCGCAACCTGTATTTCGTCGGCGCGGGGACGCACCCGGGGGCGGGAATCCCCGGGGTGGTGGGGAGCGCCAAGGCGACGGCAAAGCTGATGATCGGGAGGTAGGGCCAAATTTTGTGGCCGTCATGCTGGCGTTCGCCAGCATGACGGCAGGGCTCAGGTTGTTCGGCTCGCCCGCTCGTACAGCCACACCCGGATCGCCGACGACAGGTTCGTTGTCCGCGCGTCGTCGATCGCCGTGACGAGCGCGGTGACGGTCACCGCGTCCTCGACCGCCGCGCGCCGCAGCGCCGCCCAGAACACCGGCTCGAGGCTGATCGACGTCGCGTGGCCGGCGATGGTGACCGAGCCCTTCTTGAGCCCGGCGCTCAATACATGTGCTGCCCGCCGTTGAGGCTCAGCGTCGAGCCGGTGACGAAGCCCGCGTCCTCGCCGCACAGGAACGCGACGCCGCGCGCGATCTCCTGCGCCTGACCCAGCCGCCCGACGGGGATCTTGGCGACGATCTTCTCGAGCACGTCGGCGGGCACTGCGGCCACCATGTCGGTGTCGATGTAACCCGGCGCGATGGCGTTGACGGTAATGCCGAAGCGCGCGCCTTCCTGCGCCAGCGCCTTGGTGAAGCCATGGATGCCCGACTTGGCGGCGGCGTAGTTGACCTGGCCGTACTGGCCAGCCTGGCCGTTGATCGAGCCGATGTTGACGATGCGGCCATAGCCGCGCGATTTCATCCCCGCGAACGTCGCTTTCGCCATGTTGAAGCAGCCGCCGAGGTTGACGCGGATGACCTCGTCCCACGCCTCGTAGCTCATCTTCATCAGCGTCCCGTCGCGCGTGATGCCGGCGTTGTTGACGACGATGTCGACCGGGCCGAGTGTGGCTTCGACCGCCGCGACGCCGTCGAGGCACGCCTGATGGTCGGCGACGTTCCACTTGAACGCCTTGATGCCCGTTTCGGCGGTGAACGCTTGCGCCTTGCTGTCGTCGCCGCCGTAGTTCGCCGCGACAGTGACGCCGATGCCCTGCAGCGCGTTGCAGACCGCAGCACCGATGCCGCGCGTGCCGCCGGTGACGATTGCTACCCGTGCCATCTGATAATCTCCCCAGAGTGTTATTTTGGGGACACCCTATGGCGCGTCGACCCACCCCGCAAGTTCACGCGCCAGTAAAGTCCGGAGCATCGCCAGTCCCCCGTCGCTGGCATTGAGGCAGGGCAGATAGGCATAGTCCTGCCCGCCGTGTTCGATGAAGATGTCGCGCCCCTCGCGGTCGATCTCGTCGAGGGTTTCGAGGTTGTCGGCGCTGAATCCCGGCGACACTACGGCGAGGCGCGTGATGCCCTCGCCCGCCAGCGTCGCCAGCGTCGCGTCGGTATACGGCTTGAGCCATTCGGCGCGGCCAAGGCGCGACTGGAAGCTGATGCGCAGCGGGATCGCCAGCCGCTCCGAGAGTAGTCGCGCGGTCTTCTGGCACTGGCAATGATAGGGGTCGCCCTGATCGAGCGTGCGGCGCGGCATGCCGTGGAACGACGCGAGCAGCATCTGCGGCACGAAGGGCAGCGCGGCAATCCCCGCTTCGACCGATGCCGCGAGCGCGTCGATATAGGCGGGGTCGTCGTGATAGGCGGGCAGGGTGCGCAATGCGGGTTGCCAGCGCCACGCGGACACCGTGCCATAGACCTGCGCGTTGACCGTGCCCGTCGTCGCGCTCGAATATTGCGGATACAACGGCGCGATCAGGATGCGCTCGCACCCCGCATCCTTGAGCGCAGTCAGGCGATCGGGGATCGACGGATTGCCGTAGCGCATTGCCCAGTCGACCTGCACGCCGGGGAAGGCCGCCGCCATCGCCTCGGCCTGCGCCTTGGTGATCGTCGCCAGCGGCGAACCGTCGGGACCCCAGACGCGCGCATAGTTGGCCGCCGTCGTCTTGGGCCGTGTCCGCAACACGAAGCCACGCAGCACGATTTGCCAAAGCAGCGGCGGCAACTCGACCACGCGGCGGTCCGACAGGAACTCGGCAAGGTAGCGCCGGACGGCGGGCACGTCGGGCGCGTCCGGCGTGCCGAGATTGACG
>JBBQVB010000220.1:0-2792 GCA_038211965.1 Sphingomonadales bacterium | reverse complement strand
AATAGCTCGACACCTGAAGGATCGCCGGACCCGACAGCCCGCGATGCGTGAACAACGCGGCTTCGGCGAAGCGCGCCGCGCCGCACGACGCGACGACCGGTGTCGCCACCCCCGACAGCTCGCGGAACAGCGTCTCGTCGGGCCCGAGCGTCAGCGGCACCAGCGCCGGCCGCGGCTCGACGACCTTGAGCCCGAAGCGCCGCGCCACATCGTAGGCGAAGCCCGTCGCGCCGAGCTTGGGGATCGCCGGTCCCCCGGTCGCGGCGATCAGCGCCGGGGCGGTCGCGATGCGGTCGCCAACAGTCACGGTGAACCGCCCATCGGCGTGCGCGACGTCCGCGATGGCGCGACCGAGCGCGAGCTCGACGCCGCCCACGCTACACTCGTCGAGCAACAGCTGCACGATCTGCGTCGCCCGACCATCGCAGAACAATTGGCCGAGCGTCTTTTCGTGCCACGCGATGCGATGCCGCTCGACGAGCGCGATGAAATCGTCGGGCGTGTAGAGCGCCAGCGCCGACTTGGCGAAGTGCGGATTGGCCGACAGATAGCGGCCGGGCGCGGTGTGGAGGTTGGTGAAATTGCACCGCCCGCCGCCCGAAATCAGGATCTTGCGGCCCGGCTCGCCCGCATGATCGACGATGAGGACGCGCTTGCCTCGCTGTCCTGCGACAGCAGCACACATCAGCCCCGCGCCCCCGGCGCCGAGGACGATCGCGTCGTAGAGGTTGGCGGCGGTCATCGCGCCCTGTCGCACAGGCGGCGGTGTCCCGCAAAAATGGTACACGCCACGCTTTGGACTTGCCTCCGCAGCGCAGTTGCATCAGTGGCTGCCCTACGGACTCGCTGCGTTCGGGAGCCAACCCGAGCCTCTGGATCATCCACCTGAAGCAGCAGGAGTACCGTCCCCATGTCCCAAGTCCCCTTGAACTGGCGTGCCACGCAAAGCGCGTCTTTCCTGACCATCTGGCAAAAGGTGCTGACGCTGCTGCCGTCGGGTACGGCGGGCAACACCCAGGCGCTGTTCATGTGCGTCGCGTACGAGGAGACGCGCTTCGCCAATATCGTCCAGAAGGGCTGGGAGCCGTTGGCGGCGCGCTACGACAGCGGCGCGACGCTGAGCAAGCATGACACCAATAACCTGCCCAAGGTTGCGGTCGGCTTCACCCAGGTGCAGATCAAGCAGAGCGACAAGGCGTCGGTGATCTCCGACATGGGACTCGATCCCGAGACCCTGCTGTTCTCCGACGTCACCGGCGACATGGACATGAACATCCAGCTCGGCCTGCGCTATCTGTACCTGCGCGGGATCCAGGGGCAGGTCGGCGGTCACCCGCAACGCTCGACCTTCCTCAAGGAATGGCCGAAATCCGCCGCCGCGTTGCGCGCCGCGCTGCGGGCGGGGTCGCTGATCGACGTCCAGAACGCGCTCAATTCGGCGATCACGATCAAGACCAACCGCACGCCGCTAAGCTTCACGACCTATTGGGATTTCATGTTCCCCGAGGACGAGCAGGAGACGCTGTTCGCCGATTGGATGTGCGCGATGGCGTGACCGGGGCTTTCGCTGGTCGGCTCAAATGCGCTAGCCGTGGCGCGTCCACTGGAGCCTCGCCGCATGAAGACCCGCGCCGCCGTCGCCTTCGCCCCCAACATGCCACTGGAAATCGTCGAGGTCGATCTCGAAGGACCGAAAGCGGGCGAAGTGCTCGTCGAGATCATGGCGACGGGCATTTGCCACACCGACGCGTACACGCTCGAAGGCAAGGACTCGGAAGGCCTGTTCCCCAGTATCCTCGGCCATGAGGGGGCGTGGTTCGTCCGCGAGGTCGGGCCGGGCGTCACGAGCGTCGCGGTCGGCGACCATGTCATCCCGCTCTACACCCCCGAATGCCGCCAGTGTAAGTCATGCCTCAGCCGCAAGACCAATCTGTGCACGGCGATCCGCGCGACGCAAGGCAAGGGCGTGATGCCCGACGGCACCTCGCGGTTCAGCTACAAGGGCTCGATGCTGCACCATTATATGGGCTGCTCGACCTTTTCGAACTTCACGGTCATGCCCGAGATCGCCGTCGCCCGTGTCCGCGCCGACGCGCCGTTCGACAAGATCTGCTATATCGGTTGCGGCGTCACCACCGGTGTCGGCGCCGCGATCTGGACAGCCGGGATCGCGCCGGGCGACAGCGTCGTGGTCTTCGGGCTCGGCGGCATCGGCCTCAACGTCCTCCAGGGCGCGCGCATGGCGGGTGCGGGTATCGTCATCGGCGTCGACATCAACCCGGCGCGCGAGGCGATGGCGCGGCAGTTCGGGATGACGCACTTCGTCAACTCGCGCGAGGTGCCCGACCTCGTGCCACACCTCGTCGCGCTGACCGGCGGCGGCGCGGACTATAGCTTCGACTGCACCGGCAACGTCGAGGTGATGCGCGCGGCGCTCGAATGCTGCCATCGCGGCTGGGGCAAGTCGGTGATCATCGGCGTCGCCGAGAGCGGCAAGGAGATCGCGACGCGGCCCTTCCAGCTCGTCACCGGGCGCGTCTGGACGGGCAGCGCCTTCGGCGGCGCACGCGGGCGCACCGACGTGCCCCGAATCGTCGACTGGTACATGGACGGCAAAGTCAGCATCGACCCGCTAATCACCCACACCATGCCCTTAGAGCGCATCAACGATGCTTTCGACCTGATGCACCGGGGGGAGAGCATCCGCAGCGTCGTGGTGTTCTAGACGCGACGGAGTCAGCGACCGCGAAGCCAGCGGGATCGCCCGGTAAGCGTTAGGCTATGCGTGCAAA
>JBBQVB010000219.1:0-2841 GCA_038211965.1 Sphingomonadales bacterium | reverse complement strand
ACCCCGTGATTGCTCTACACAACGCTTCGAACCGCGCCGGGTCCATCTTCGCCCGCGTCCAGCTCTCGCGAACGCGCGGTTCGTGCGTCGCGGCGCTGACGTCGAGCAGGCCTACCAGCTCGTCGGCCGACAACGCGCGCACCGGCCCTTCGCACTCGACCGCGACGTAGTTCCACGTTGGGACGCGGCCCCGGTTGGCGTACCAGTTCGGGCTGACATAGGCGTTCGGCCCGCCGATGCTCGCCAGCGCGACGGCGCCGTCCAGGTGCGGCGTCAGCGCGTTGGCGTTGGCGAGGTGAAAGCGCAGCGCCTCGCCTTCGACCAACAATGGCACATGCGCGACGCGCGGCCCGTCGGGTGTCTGGACGAAAACATGCGCGAAGCTGACCTCGGCGACGAAGGCGAGCGCGGCGGCACGGTCCTCCCAGCGGAAATGCGGCGATGGGTGCACCTCAGCGCGCCTGGCCTCGCGACCGGCGTTCGCCGCGATGTTCCTTGCGGCGCGCCTTGGCGGCGGCGGACGCGAGTTTCGCCTTGCCCTCGGGCGTGTCGGCGAACTTGACCGGCGTCAGGATGTCGGCCCCGTCGGCGGGGTCGAAGCCGAGCATCCGAAAGCTCTCGACGAAGTGCGTCGGCAGGTCGGCGGAAATGTCGAGATGGCCGCCGCCGGGCTGCTCGATGATCAGGCGGCGCGCGTGGAGGTGGAGCTTGCGGCTGATCCCGCCGGTCAGGAAGGCGTCCTTGCCGCCGTACTTGGCATCGCCGACGATCGGGTGACCGATAGCCTGTGCGTGAACGCGAATCTGGTGCGTACGCCCGGTCTGCGGCTGGAACTCGACCCATGCCGCCTGCGTCGCGGCGTGATCGACGATGCGGTAGAGGGTGCGCGCGTTCTGACCGCCGTCGGGGTCGACGTGCATCTTCTCGCCGCCGCTGCCGGGCTGTTTCGACAGCGCCGCATCGATTTCGCCCTGCTCGGGTTCGGGACTGCCGACGGTCAGCGCCCAGTAGATTTTGCGCGCCGTCCGCCCCGAAAAAGCCTTCGAAAAGAACGCCGCCGCCGCCGCCGTGCGCGCCAGCAGCAGCACGCCCGACGTATCCTTGTCGAGACGGTGCACCAGCTTGGGCCGCGCGTTGGTGTCGAACATCAGCGCGTCGAGCAGGCCGTCGACATGGCTGAGCGTGCCGGTGCCGCCCTGCGTCGCAAGGCCCGGGGGCTTGTTGATGACCAGTGCGTGCGCATCCTTGTGGATGACGAGGCTGCGCGCGAACTCGATCTCGGCGGGCGACAGGGGCTTGGCTGGGCGCACGGCGCGGGGCTCGGCAGTGATATCGGGCGGCGGCATCGTCAGCACCTGCCCCGCCTTGAGGCGGTCGCCGGGATCGGTCTTGGCGCCGTCGAGGCGCAGCACGCCGGTGCGCGCCCAGCGCGACACAAGGTTGAAGCTCGTCGCCGGGTCGTGGCGTTTGAACCAGCGATCGACGCGGATGCCCTCGTCGTCGGGCTCGACAGTGAAGGTCCGGATCATGCGCGCATCAACGCAAGGCCGGCGAATAGCGCCAACACGCTGCCGGCCGTGGAAGAGACCGCATAGGCGGCCGCAAGCAGGACGTCGCCGCGCAGGATCATCTGGACGACCTCGAGGCTGAATGCCGAGAAGGTCGTGAAGCCGCCGAGCACTCCGACGCCGAGCAGGAGGCGCAATGGCTCGTCCGCATCGGCGCGTGCGCTCAACCAGCCCGCAAGCAGTCCCATCAGCAGTCCACCCAGGATATTGACGCTCCACGTCCCGAACGGGAGGCCCGGACCGAAATTGGCGAACGCCCAGCGCCCGACGCCCCAGCGCAACCCCGCGCCGATTCCGCCGCCGAACATGACGAGCGCGAGCGGGGGCAGGGCGGCGAGTTGCGGCATCGCGGGCGTGTAGCCGTTGTCTACCGTTTTGGGAACCGCTCAGGCGCTTCCGGGCCGCTTACGCGAGGCCGAAGGTCCAGCCCTCGGTAGCGGCAACTTCGGGGGTCATGGTAGGTGGTGACCAGAAGCGCGGATCGTCGGCGATGGCGCGCATTCCGGCGGCCGAGATCAGCGCGTCGCCGATGTGATCGTCGAAGGCCTCGGGCATCATATCGCCGCAGGGGGCGCTACCGAGCATGACGAGCGCCGCGTCGAGCGCCGCACGGCTCCGCAGCTTGCCGCGCGCGCCGCCCATCTGCGCGAACAAGCGACAGTAGATTTCGACAATACCCGGCCCGGTCACGGGTGGCAGGTCGAACGGCCATACGGCGACGCCGTCCAGCGCGTCGAGCAACCGCATCCCCGCGAGGCTCGCCTTGCCGCACTGCGCCGCGCCGAGCAGCACGAACGCGGAGGAAGGGGTATTGCCGCGCGCCTGGTCGAGCCGTTCGGCGACGCGTAGGCGCGCGCGTTCGTGGCGTGGTCCGTCGGCAGCGCCCAGCCAGAAGTGTTGGCGGCGGTGCGCGACATACGACGGCGCGGCGTGGTGCGCGTCGGCGGCGCAGATTTCGGCCACCTCGCGCCACAGGGCGCGCGCGTCGGTGGGCGAGGCCTCGCCCGGGAAATACGCGCCCGCGTCAGCGAAGGGCAGCCCGAAGCACATGTCGACGCCGACCAGCACGCGCTCGCCCCGATCCCGCCAGCCCTCGACCAGCGCCAGCACCTCGGCGCGCGACCACGGGCGTTGCGGCACGATCAGCCGTGGCGGGCCGCCCCTCGCATCCGCCTCGGCAACCGCAATGGCGCGATGCCGCTCGCCCGCCGCGCCGGTCCAGTCGATGGCGACGAAGCGCTCGAATTCCAAGCTGATTATCCTATCCCACCGC
>JBBQVB010000218.1:0-2854 GCA_038211965.1 Sphingomonadales bacterium | reverse complement strand
CTGATCCCCGCACTGGGGGCCGAGGGGGCGGCGGCATTGCACCGCCGCCTGACCGAGCGCGCGGTCGCGGTCTGCCGCGCCTCGGGACTGTCTGTAGAGGTCCGCGTCACCGGCGCACCGCTGGCGGACTTCGCGGCGTGGCTGGGCGAGGGCGTCGTATTCGTCGAGCAGGGCGAGGGCGATCTCGGTGCCCGGCTGGCGCGTGCGGCGGCCGCGACGCCGGTGTTGCTCGTCGGTGCCGACATCCCCGACCTCACGCCCGGTCACCTGCGCCGCGCCGCCGCCGCTTTGGCCGATGCGCCCGTGGTGATCGGGCCGGCGGCGGACGGCGGCTACTGGCTGCTCGGTCTCGCCGCGCCGCTGCCCGAACTCTTCGAAGGCGTAGCTTGGGGCACTTCGACGGTGTTCGCCGAGACCGTCGCCAGGCTCGCCGTGTCGCCGGTGGTACTCGAGACGCTCGCCGATCTCGACCGGCCCGAAGATCTCGCGCGCTGGCCCGGACTATGATTCCGGTCGCTATCGTCGTGCCGATGCTCGACGAGGCCCCGGTGCTGCCGCGTCTGCTGCGCTGCCTCGCCGCACTCGATCCGCCCCCCGCCGAGATCGTCGTCGTCGACGGCGGCAGCAGCGACGCCTCGGTCGCGGTGGCGCGCACGGGCGGGCTGACCGTCATCGAAGGCCCACGCGGGCGCGCCGCGCAATGCAACGCGGGTATCGCGGCGACGACCGCGCCGGTGGTCTGCGTCCTCCACGTCGACACCTGGTTACCCGACGATGCCATCGACGTGATTTGCCGCACGCTTGCCGACCCGCGCGTCAACCTCGGCGGCTTCATCGCGATCCTGTCGGGGCCGGAGAAGGTGCGCTGGGCAACCTCGTTCCACAACTGGATCAAGACCTGGTACGCACCGCTCATCTTTCGCCCGCATCTGTTCCTGCGCGGCGGGCGGTTGCTGTTCGGCGACCATGCGATGTTCTTCCGCCGCGCCGATTTCGACGCTGTCGGCGGTTTCGACGCGCGGATGATGGTGATGGAGGAGGCCGACCTGTGCGTTCGCATGGCGCGGCTGGGGCGGGCGCGGCTGGTCAATCGCATCGTCCTGACCTCGGATCGTCGCGTCGCCCGCTGGGGCGAGTGGCGCGCCAACTGGGTCTATCTCAAGGTCGGCGTAATGTGGGGGCTGAACATCAGGCCACGCGCGCTGGCGAAGCATTATCCCGACGTGCGGTGACGAAACCGCGCGCGACGCACGCCGCGACCAGACGACGCAACCACGCCGCATCGGTCGGCGGGCAGCGCGGCACCAGCCGGTCGGCGTTGGTCGTGTCGAAACGCGGCGCGCGCTCCAGATAGCCGGTGTAGAGCGCTGCAGCAGCAGCGTGCCAGCGCCGTTCCGCCGGGGCCAGCGCGGCGGCGTCGAACGCTGCGGGCGGCACGAAAACCGGTCGACACAGCCCCGGCACCGACGCGATGGCCGCGCCGAGCGCCGCGAGCGGGGTGGCCGATGCCGCGACGAGATGGACCGTCTGCCCGCGCGCGCGCTCGAAGTCCTGCACCAGAGCGACGATGCCGCGCGCGACATGGTCGATCGGCACGAGATCGAGTGTCGCCTCCGGCGCGCCGGGCAGCGTCCGCAATCGCCCCTCGGCGATCAGGCGGAACACAGCGTAGATATTGCCGAACGTGCGCAGCGCCCCGTCGCGGCTGTCGCCGACGACGATCGAGGGGCGTGCGACGACCACCGGCAGGCCGCGCGCCGCCGCCGCCGCCGCGACCAGTAGTTCGGCAGCCGCCTTGCTCGCCTCGTAGCCGTTGGCGAAGGCGGTGCCGCGCTCGCCCTCATGGATGATGCCGTCGCGCGTCCCGCAGACATAGGCGGTGCTGACCGTGAGTAGCGGCGTGCCCCGCCGCTCGGCGAGCGCGATGACGTGCGCGGTGCCGTCAATATTGACCGCGCGATAGACTTCGGCTGGCGCGTCGAAAGCGGTGATCGCGGCGGCATGGACGATCACGTCGGGGCGCGGATCGACCGCGAGGCCCAACCCGGCGGCGCGCACATCGGCGGCGAGCGTTGCAACCGCCCCCGGTTCCGGTGGCCCGTCCCACGGTCGACTCGCGACGACGCTCCCATCGTTGGCGACGATGCAGTGGGTGCGGTGAACGAGCGCGGTGACGGCGTGTCCGGCATCGGCGAGGCGGCGCACGACCTCGCCACCGATCAGCCCCGCCGCACCCGTGACGACGACGTGCATCAGGCGAAGGGTGCGGCGAGCGCGCGCGCGAACGTGACATCGGCAGCCGCATCGTCGACGCCGATGGTAATGCCCGCCTGATCGACCCCCGCGACCAATGTGCCGTGCAGACGGTCCCAGACGCTCAGCCCGCTCGACCAATTGCTTTCGCGCTCGGCGAGGCGCTGCGAATGGTGAATGCCGTGCATGCGCGGCGTCGTCAGCACCAACGAGACCCACGCATCCAGGCGCCCCGGCAGGCGCAGATTGGCATGGTGGAACAGGATCGACACAAAGAAGAACCGCTTCCACGCCGCCAGCGTCCGCGGGCCGATGCCGCTCAGCCGGACCTGTGCCGCCTGCCACGGCAATGACACCGCCATGTCGACGAAGTGGAAGCGCAGCGCCGTCGACATGTCGAGATCGGGGTCGACGTGGTGGACGCGGTGCAGCCGCCACAGTAGCGGCACCCGGTGCGTCGCGACGTGCCAGCGGTAGAAGCCATAGTCCATCGCCACGAAGGCCGCGACCGGCCCGAGCGCGCCCGGCAGCCGCCCGGCGAGGCCGCGCCGCTCGCGAACATTGGCGCGCGCGATGGCCTGGGTGACGGGAGCCTCGGTCA
>JBBQVB010000217.1:0-2896 GCA_038211965.1 Sphingomonadales bacterium | reverse complement strand
CGTTGACAAAGGCCTGGCCGTCGCCGCTGGCCAGCACCGACGTTACCGACCAGGGCGCACCTTCGCCCGCCGCTGCCTTCTGGCGCAGGATGGCATAGGCGCGTTCGGCGAGCGACATCTGCTGGATCGCACCGCGTGCCGAGGCGATCAGCGCACCGTCGAGCGGAGCGCGGCGACCAGGCCAGACCCCCGCCATCGCATCATCCTCGAGCAGCACGTCGAGATGCTCACCCAGCTCCTTGCGCAGCGCGGCGCGGTCGGCTCCCGGATAGGCGGTGTCGGCCCAGTGACCCTCGACCCAGCTGCGCACCGCGCCCTTGTCCATCGGGCCCTGGCTGCCGAGCATCAGATAAATCTTGAGGGGTTCGTACACCGCCAGCGGGTTGGCGATGTTCGCGCCGATGACGCCTTCGAGGTCGAGCAGCAGGCGCGGCAACAGGATGCGGCGAACGCCTTCGCGGTAAGCCCCCTGCGACTGTTCGCTGAGGCCATCTTGATACAGACCGAACTGCATCGCCAGGCCCGGCTCGCCGCTTTTGCGCGCCGCATAGCCCTGCGGCAGGTCGCGCAAGCTCCGCAACGTATCGAGTGACGCCTCGAGGTCGGGGTCGCTGCCGCGCACTTCCTGCAGGTCGATGCCGCCGGTGCGCAGGATCCCCTGTGTTTCCTGCGCCTTGGCGAGCGCCGCCGACTGGAAGCCGCGATTGCCGAAGAAGCTGACGCCCCACGCCGCGACGGTCAGCAGCGCGACGACGCCGATCGCGGCGAGCGCGCCGACCAGCTGCGACCGCTGGCGCTTGCGTGCACTCGCGTCCATCTGCACCGCGCCGGCCTCGGGGAACATCACTTCGCCGAGCAGGCGGTTGAGGAAATAGGCGCGGCCCGACCCGCGACCGCCCGCCGGGGGCGCGTCGTAAACCTCGGTCATGCCCGACAGGATACGGTCGAGCGGTGCGCCTTCCTGCACCCCCGACGTCAGATAGACGCCGCGCAGCATCCCCGTCGGCTCGTCGCCCGACACGAAAGCGCCGTCGAGGAAGCGCAACAACCGCGAGCGCAGCGCGCCGACCTGCGCGGGAAAGCCGAGAATCAGCGCACGCCGCGCCGCATCGGGTTCTTCGGACAGGCGCTTGGCCTGCCGCGCGGCGATGTCGCGCGCCATCTCGTCGAAGGCTTCGGCGAGGCGCTGCGCCGACGGACGACCCGGCACCATCGGCAGCGTGTGGCCGAGCACCGCGCGCCGCCCCTCGACATCCAGGTCGCCCCAATACTCGATGAACCCCGCGAGCAGGTCGGATTTGGTCAGCAGCACATAGACGGGCACCGCGAGTTCGAGCGCGCGGCGCAGTTCGGCCAAGCGGCGGCGCACCGCTTCGGCGTGATTGTCGATCGACACGCGGTCGCCGCGGATCAGCTCGTCGACGCCGATCGCGACGATGACACCGTTGACCGGCTGCAACGGGCGATGCTTGCGGAGCAAGGTCAGGAAGCTGTTCCAGCCCTTCGAGTCGGCCGACGCATCCGAATCCTGGCTGGTGTAGCGGCCTGCGGTATCGACGAGCACGGCTTCGTCGGCGAACATGAAGTCGAGGTTGCGCGTGCCCCCGCTGCCCATCAGCGCCTGGTCGGCGAACGGAAAGCGCAAGCCGGAATTGACCAGCGCGGTGGTCTTGCCCGCGCCGGGCGGCCCGATGATGATGTACCACGGGCGGCTGTACAGATAATCGCGCTGCTTCTTGCCCGCCGTGCTGGTCTTGAGTTGCGCCAGCGCGTCGGCCATGCGCTTGGCGAGCACCCGCCCCTCCTCGCCCGCCGCGTCGGGGGCGGCGAGCTGCGCGGCGATAGCATCGCTGCCCTTGCTCGCCTTGCGTGCGTGCAGGAACGCGAGTCCGCCCCAGACGAGCGCCACGACGACCAGCAGCAGCAGCCGCACCCACCACGGGCGCATGAAGCCGACGACGAGCGGCAGCCCGACGCACAGCAACAACGCGACGAGCAGCGCCGCGCCGATCGACACGAACCACCAGTTGGTCAGGACGCGCTTGATCGCAGTCATGCGGCCGGTCCCCCTAGCTTCGCCGCGGCACGACGATTTCGACGCGCCGGTTCTGCGATTTGCCCGCCGACGTCGCGTTCGACGCGATCGGCCGCGCGTCGCCGAAGCCCTGCACGACGATGCGCCCCGGGTCGGTCAGCTGCGCGCCGATAATCTCGGCGACCGTCGCGGCGCGCGCTTTCGACAGCGCAGCATTGTCGGGGAAGGTCAGCCCCGCGACGCGGTCGGAATCGGCATGCCCCTCGATGGTCACCTGCCCCGGCTCCTTGTCGATCGCCTCGCCGATGCGTTCGAACAGCGAACGCCGCCCGTCGGTGAGCTGATCCGACGCCGAGCGGAACAGCTCGCCGACGGTGGTGCGGACGCGCACCGTCGAGGCGTCCTCCTCGACCGTGACGAGGCTCTGCGCGATTTCCGGCGCGAGGAACTGGCGCAACCCGTCCGCCTGCCCGCTCGCAGCAGGCTCCGGAGGAGCGGCGGCGGCGCGCGACAGGCGCAGCGGATCGTCGGGGTTGATGCCCGCCACCGCCGTATCGGCATCGCCGCCGCTCGCCAGCAGGATGAGGCGCAGGACGATGTAGATCAGCAGCAGCACGCCCGCAGCAATCGCGGCGGCGAGCGCGACATAGCCCCACAGGCCGACCTTGCGCAGGGGGGCCGCCTCGCCGCGCCAGTGCTCGACGAGCTGCGTCTGCGACAGGCTGCGCGGATGTTCGAGCGCGGCGTAGAGCGTCGACGCGATCTCGAACAGCCGCCGCTTGCCGTCGGGCATGATGCGGAAACGCCCCTCGAATCCTGCCGCGAGACAGGCGTGGAACAGCTCGATCAGGTCGGCGTTCT
>JBBQVB010000216.1:0-2904 GCA_038211965.1 Sphingomonadales bacterium | reverse complement strand
GGAAATGGCGCGTCAACATGACCGTCAGCATCCTGCACCGTGCCACGGGGACCGCGCTGGCAACCGGGGCGGTCGTGCTGTTCCTCTGGTGGTTGGCGGCGGCGGCGACCTCGCCAGCGGCCTACTCGACTTTCTACGGCGTCGCGACCGGGTGGTTCGGCGTCCTCGTCGGTGTCGGGCTGACGCTCGTCTTCTTCCAGCACATGATGTCGGGTATCCGGCACCTTGTCATGGACACCGGCGCGGCGCTCGAAATCGTCCAGAACAAGAGTTTCGCGACCGCGACGCTCGTCGGTTCGGTGCTGTTGACCGTGCTGACGTGGGGCGCGATCCTTTCGGCCAAGGGGCTCTGACGATGGGACACGGTACCGCGCTCGGGCGCGTCCGGGGCCTCGGCGCCGCGAAGGCTGGCACCGGCCATTGGTGGCAGCAGCGCGTGACGGCGGCGGGCAACCTCGTGCTGATGCTGTGGTTCATCGTCAGCCTCGTGCGCCTGCCGGGCCTCGACCACACGAGCGTCGTGCTGTGGCTGCGGCAACCCGTCGCTGCGGTGCCGATGCTGCTGCTCATCGTCAGTGTTTTCTGGCATTTCCGGCTTGGTTTGCAGGTCTTCATCGAAGATTATTTGCACAAGGAAAGCTCGAAGCTGATGGCGATCCTCGCGCTCAATTTCTACGCCCTCGCCGGGGCCGCCGTCGGCGTCTTCAGCGTCCTCAAGATCGCGCTCGGAGCCTGACGCATGGCCGAAGCCTACAAGATCATCGATCACGTCTATGACGCCGTCGTCGTCGGCGCGGGCGGCAGCGGACTGCGCGCCGCGATGGGTATCGCCGAGGCGGGCCTGAAAACCGCGTGCATCACGAAGGTCTTCCCGACGCGCAGCCATACCGTCGCGGCGCAGGGCGGCATCGCCGCAGCGCTCGGCAACATGGGGCCCGACGCCTGGCAGTGGCACATGTACGACACCGTCAAGGGCAGCGACTGGCTCGGCGACCAGGACGCCATCGAATATCTGTGTCGCGAAGCCCCCGCCGCGGTCTACGAGCTCGAACATTTCGGCGTGCCGTTCAGCCGTACCGAGGAAGGGCGCATCTACCAGCGCGCGTTCGGCGGCATGACGCAGGACATGGGCAACGGACCGCCCGCGCAGCGCACCTGCGCCGCCGCCGACCGCACCGGCCACGCGATGCTCCACGCGCTGTACCAGCAGAGCCTCAAGCACGACACCGACTTCTATATCGAATATTTCGCGATCGACCTGATCATGGTCGACGGCGTCTGCAAGGGCGTCATCGCGATGAACATGGAGGACGGTTCGATCCACCGCTTTCGCAGCCACGCCACCGTGCTTGCAACCGGCGGCTACGGGCGCTGCTATTTCACCGCGACGAGCGCCCACACCTGCACCGGCGACGGCGGCGGCATGGCGCTGCGGGCAGGCGTGCCGCTGCAGGACATGGAGTTCGTCCAGTTCCACCCGACCGGCGTGTATGGCGCGGGCGTGCTGATCACCGAGGGCGCGCGCGGTGAAGGCGGCTACCTGACCAACGCGAGCGGCGAGCGCTTCATGGAGCGCTATGCCCCGTCGGCGAAAGACCTCGCGTCACGCGACGTCGTCAGCCGCTCGATGGCGCTCGAAATCCGCGAGGGGCGCGGCGTCGGGGCCGAGGGCGACCACATCAACCTCCACCTCAACCACATCGACCCGGCGCTGCTCGCCGAGCGCTTGCCGGGCATTTCGGAAACCGCCAAGATCTTTGCGGGTGTCGACGTGACGCGCGAGCCGATCCCGGTGTCGCCAACGGTCCACTACACGATGGGCGGCATTCCGACGAACTATCACGGCGAGGTGGTTACGCTGAAGGACGGCGACCCCGACAGCGTCGTGCCGGGACTGTTCGCGGTCGGCGAGGCGGCGTGCGTGTCGGTTCACGGTGCCAACCGCCTCGGCTCGAACTCGCTGACCGACCTCGTCGTCTTCGGGCGCGCCACCGCGCACCGCGTCGGCGCGATCGTCAAGCCGATGACGGCGCATGCGCCGCTGCCCAAGGACAATGCGGAACAAGCGGTCGGCCGCCTCGATGCCTTCCGCTTCTCGAAGGGCGGTACCCCGACCGCTGCGGTGCGCCTCGCGATGCAGAAGACGATGCAGGCCAATGCGGCGGTGTTTCGCACGTCGGAAGTGCTCGACGAGGGCGTTCGTAAGATCGACGCGGTCTACCAACGCATGGCCGACATCGGTATCGCCGACCGCAGCCTCGTGTTCAACACCGACCTGATCGAGACACTCGAACTCGACAACATGATCGGCCAGGCGGTGGTAACGATGCACGCCGCCAACGCCCGTCACGAAAGCCGCGGCGCGCACAGCCACGAAGACTTCCCCAAGCGCGACGACGACACGTGGATGAAGCACTCGGTCGGCTGGTTCCGCGACGGCGGTGTGACGCTCGGGACGCGCCCGGTCCACGCCTATACGCTGACCGAGGAGGTGGCGTATATCAAGCCGAAGGCGCGGGTGTATTGATGGCCCCGATTATGGTCGTGGGGCTGTTTACGAAGAATATTTGTTAAGGCACCGACATGGCCGAATTCTCTCTCCCCGCGAACTCGAAGATCAAGGGCAGCGGCACACGCTATCCGGCGCCGCCGGGGGCAAAGCGGACGCGCGCGTTCAAGGTCTATCGCTGGAACCCCGACGACGGCGCGAACCCGCACTACGATACCTACGAGCTCGATCTCGACGCCACCGGGCCGATGGTGCTCGACGCGCTGATCCGCATCAAGGCCGAGGTCGATCCGACGCTGACCTTCCGGCGTTCGTGCCGGGAGGGCATCTGCGGGTCGTGCTCGATGAACATCGACGGCACCAACGCGCTGGCGTGCACGACGGCGATCGAGGAC
>JBBQVB010000215.1:0-2910 GCA_038211965.1 Sphingomonadales bacterium | reverse complement strand
GCGGCTGGTCGTCGACCTGAGCGGTGTCGATGCGCTGACCGCCACTGCCGAGGCCCCGGCCGGCGGCCCGGTCAGGTCGGCGCGGATCGGGCAATTCGACTCCGAGACTGCGCGGCTGGTGATCACGCTCACGCGCCCGATGCGGATCGCCAAGGCGCAAGCGGCGGCCAGCGGCGCGCTGGAACTGACACTGGCCCCGGACGCCGACTTTGCCGCGAGCATCAAGCGCGGGCGGCGTCCGTTGCCGCTGGTCAGCATGCCGGTCGTCGCTTCTGCCGGGACGCCCTCCCGCAAGCCCTCGGTCGGCGTCACCGCCACTCCCCCCGAGGATTTCGACCTGCCGGAGGGGGTCTTCGGCCCCAAGCCGCCCGCGATCACGCCGCCGCCCCTGCGTCCCGCAACCATTGCGGCGCCCGCGCCCCGACCGCGGTCGGGGGGCAAACCGCTGGTCGTCATCGACGCTGGGCATGGTGGCAAGGATGTCGGCGCGATCGCCTATGACGGCAGCTATGAAAAGGACGTCACGTTGGCCATCGCCCGCGTCGTCGCCCGCAAGCTGAGCGAGTCGGGCAGAGTCCGCGTCAAGCTGACCCGCGCCGACGACCGCTTCATCCCGCTCGGCGGGCGCGTCGCCATCGCGCGCGCTGCCCGCGCCGACCTGTTCGTCTCGATCCATGCCGACAGTGCGCCGAACGCGCTGGCGCGCGGGGCCAGCGTCTACACCCTGTCCGACACCGCCTCCGACGCCGTCGCGGCGCGGCTGGCGGCGCGCGAGAACAAGGCCGACATCATCGGCGGTGTGAACCTTGGCGTCGAGGCACCAGAGGTCGGCGACGTGATGATCGCGCTGATGCGGCGCAATACGCTGAACACCGCGATCTCGTTCGCCGAGACGCTGCAATCGCAACTCGACGACCGCATCGCCTTTCGCGGCGAGTTCCACCACTTTGCCGGGTTCCTGGTGCTGAAAGCCGCCGATGTCCCGTCGGTGCTGCTCGAAACCGGCTATGTATCGAACGAGGACGATGCGAAACTATTGTTCTCGAAGGCTGGGCAGAAGACCGTGGGCGAAGGCATCGCGCGCGCCATCGAGGCGCACTTTGGGCGCGCCAAATCGGATCAGCAGTACCTGTCAGCCCCGCTGCGCGAGTGAAGCGCCGACGCCCCTAGGCGTCGGCGAACAGATCCGATGGTGTCAGGCCGAGGCGTTCGATGCGGGCCTTGGTGCGCGGCCATTCCTCGCGCAGGAAAGCGGTCCGCTCGGTCCGCAGCAGCGCGAGACGCGCGCCCGCCTCGATATACAGGCCGACGCCCTTGCGCGCCGCGACGAGGCCCGCCGCCTGGAGTTCCTGGTACGCCTTGGCAACGGTCAGCGGATTGACCTCAAGCTCCGCGGCCAGCGCGCGGACGGAGGGCAGTTGCTCCCCGTCGCCATCCGCGGCGTCGATGATCCGCGCGACGATGATGTCGCGGATTTGCAGGTAGATCGGGCGGTCACCGTGGAACACCACTGTCGTATCGCGCTATCACACCGGGCTGTCAACCGTCCCAGTGGCGCACCACAGTGGCAAGGTCGGGACGCGGCCGGTCGTCGAGCGCGCAGGCTGCCGTGCCGATGAATACGAACCCGGCGATACGATCCCCGGCCTTCCCCAGCGACGCCGTGACCGCGGGCGAGCGCGACGCCCAGCCGGTGATCCAGCCCGCGACGAAGCCCATCGCCGACGCAGCCGCGCACAGCATCGCGCACGCCCCGCCTGCCGACAGCGTCTGTTCGTACTCGGGTATGGCGTTGAACGGCACGACCCGGCTGAGGACCGCGACAAGGCACGGCGCGTCGCCGCCGAAGCTGCGCAATTTCTCCACCTCCGCGGCGTTGGGCTCCGGCACTTCGGCGCGGTAGGCGGCCTCGAGCATGATGTTGAACGCCGCTCGCTCGGCAGGATCGACGACGACGAACCGCCACGGTGCCAGCTTGCCATGGTCGGGGACGCGCGTTGCCACGGTCAGCAAGCGCTCCAGCTGACCCGGTGTCGGCCCGGGTCCGGTCATGTCGCGAGGTTTTGCCGAGCGCCGGGTGGCGAGCAGCGAGAGCGGGGTCGAACGATCATTCTGCATGGCCGGGGCGCTACACCCCTCCCCCCTTGCCCCGCAAGCGCGGCGCGTTACTGTGCCGCCATCAAGCGCCGCCGCAGACGCAGCGCAGAATTCAGGGACCTTCATGGCAAGCACAGCGACGAGCCGCGACGGCGGTGCTCAGTGGTTCGGCCATCCGCGCCAGCTGGCGCGGCTGTTCACCACAGAGGCGATGGAACGCTTCGGCTATTACGGCATGCGGGCGCTGCTGACCCTCTACCTCGCCGACCACTTCCTGTTCAGCGACAGCACGACGACCAGTCTGTACGGCGGGTTCACCGCGCTGGTTTACCTGACCCCGCTGATCGGCGGGCTGCTCGCCGACCGCTACCTCGGCTCCAAGCGCGCGGTTAAGTTCGGCGCGATCGTGATGTCGTGCGGCTATCTGATCCTGTGCTTCGGCGGCGACGCGGCCAAGCCCTATGCGACCATCGACGGCCAGCGCTACGAGGTCGTCGTCGACAAGTCCGGTCCGGCGAAGCAGCAGTTCATCGTCGACGCCGGGCAGCGGCTGGCGATCAAGGGGCAGGACGACGGCTCGGTCCAGCTCCAGCGCGCCGACGGCAGCGCGGCGCGGACGCTGGCCAAGGGCAGTTTCGTTGCCGGCGGCGAGCGTAACCCGCTGTACACGATGATCCTGCTCATCGGCCTGTCGGCGGTGACGGTCGGCAACGGCTTCTTCAAGCCCAACATCTCGACGATGGTCGGGTCGCTGTACGAGACCGGCGACCGGCGGCGCGATGCTGGCTTCACGATCTTCTACATGGGTATCAA
>JBBQVB010000214.1:0-2923 GCA_038211965.1 Sphingomonadales bacterium | reverse complement strand
CGGAATGCGATGTCGTAGTTCACCGTGCGTCTCCTTGGGTGCGAGGCAGTCACCCCGGTCTCGCCCCCTCCCCTCCTTTCAGGCTGCCAGGTCGATGACACCGGCGTTGAACCGCGCGATCCATTCGCCGAGCGCGGGGCGCTCATCGATCGGCAGTGCGGCGGCCGCGTCCTGGAAGCGGACGAGGTCGACCGGCGCGCCGGCGACGATGGCATCGATCTCGGTCGCCTCGAGCAGCGCGTGGAGGCGGATGAACGCCGTCATCGATCCCGGGCGGGTTTTGGTCGATGACCGCCACAGGCCCTCGACGTTGCGCAGTCGGGGTGCGGCGCGGGTTTCCATCAGGACGATGAGGCGCAGGCACCATGCCGGGAGGGTCGCAATCTCGTTCGGCTTGGCCGCGCCGCAGAAAAAGCACGCCGACTTGATCGGCACCGGCAATCCTGCCCCGCGGATGCGGGCAGCGCAGTCGTCGCGCTGCCATCCCCATTCCCGCAGCGGATACCGGAACGCGTATTGGGGATCGACGATGCCGGCGACATGGGCGTAGCGGCGGTCGTCGGCGCGCGAGGCATCGTAACCGATCAGTTTGGTGACGCGGTCGCCGCGTGCCCATGCGGCGACCGCAGGCGGCCAAGCGGCCATCCAGCGGTCCTGCGGCTCGATCTTCCATTTTTGGCTGCACGAGTGGCGGTTGAAGCTGATCGACGGCAGCGTCGCGTTCGTCAGGCAGTTTTCGAGCAGCGAATAGTATGGCGGCCAGTGCTTGAACCGCCTGGGGACGTAGCGGACGACGTGGTGCTCGAGGCCGTGATCGTCCATCCACCGCTGGAACAGCGGCAGGAACGCCATCGTCTCGGGGCGCTCGCTGCCGGTGTCGGCGGTGAGCACGACGTCGGGCGCTTCACCGCGCGCGACGAGCTCGATGATCATCGCCGTCGAATCGAGCCCCATGCCCCAGCAGGCAATGATCGGCGGGCGTGTCGCGTGTTCGGCAGTCATGGCGATGCTCCTGATGGTGGCAGTGCAGCCGGAGCGGATTTCCGCTCTCAGCGCAGTTTGGCGGCGAGCAGCTCGGCGAAGCGGTCGCGGACCGCCGGTCCGCGCCGGTACGGCGTCGTCATTCCGTGGTGATCGGCGATGATGCCCCGGACGCGGCCGAGGTCGTCGGCCTCGGTTGCGGTGGGCATGCGCAGCGGCCAGCCCTTGACGTAGCGCAGGCCCGGCGGAAGCGATGCTTCGAGCTGGCGTCGCTCGGCCGCGCGCTCCTTTGCCGTCGCGATCGCCGCCTTCTGCTGCCCGCCGATGATGCGATCGGACACGTCGGCGAGCCATCGCCCGGGCTGGAACGAGAACGTCGAGCGCGCCTCGAGGTCGACCAGCGTGCCGAACAGCTCGGCGTTGCCGGCGCACGAGGCACTGGCTTCGAGATCATGCTTGGATGCAAGCACGCAAGCTGCGCACGACAGCCGCGTGCTGCCGTAGCGGGTGTAGGCGACGTGCAGCGGGAGTGCGGTACGGTTGTGCAGTGCGAACACGTCGTCGGCGGTCCAGTCGACCAGCGGGTGCCAGATCAGGCCGGTGGTCCCTGCCCTGTCGCTCAACCTGGTGTCGTTGGCCGAGATTGGCGTGAGCCGTCGCGCCGGGCTCTCGGCGCGGCGGATGCCGATCACGGAGATCACCTCCTGACCGGCGAACTCGGCGCGGAGGAAGCGCGTGATGACCGCGGCCTTGGCTTCCGATGTGCAGAACCGCAACTTCGCCGATGACCACGGTCCGATGAGGCACAGCGTTTCCAGCGCGGCATAGCGCGCGAGGCCGCGCTCGAACCGATCGTGCCACCGGCCGACGAGGTCGTGGCGGCTCTGTCGGACGACGTGAAGCGGCAGACCGAGCGCGGCGGCGATCGCCGCGACCGTCGCTGGCGTCTCGCGCCACTCGGCCGACCCCAGATCCGCGTGAACGGCGATGCGCCGCGAGCGCGGGTGACCGGCGGCGTCGAGGATGGCGTTGGCGGTAAACGCCGCCGCGGTGGAGTCCTTGCCGCCGCTGAGCGACATGGCAACGACGCCGCCGCGGGCGATGGCGTCGCGGATGCGGGCGTCGATCGCGGTCTCAGTCATCGCCGGTCACCTCGATCGCGGTGATCTCGAAGCGTCGCTCGTCGGTCATCACGACGCGTAGTGCCCCGGTGACGAGATCGACGTCGCAGAGCCGCACACCGGGCAGGCACACGGCGTCGGCTTCGATGCAGGCGATGAGGTCGTCGGCCGACTGGATCATGGTCTCGGTCATGCTGGCTCTCCCCGGCTAAGCTGCGAGTGCGAACGGGGTGGCGACGGGCTCGTCGCCCGGCCCGTCAGGGCATCGTCTGCGGTGCCGGGTGCGCGACCGGCGCGGGCGAGAAGGAAGCTTGCAGCTTCTTCGGCGCGAGCCGCAGCCGTCATCAGCGCCCGTTCGTCGGCGCGGAGGATGCGCAGCCAGTGATCGATATAGCTGGCGTGATTGTCGAGGTGTGTGACCGGCATGCCGAGATCGGCACCGATCAGCGCCGAGCCGAGTTCGGCTACGAGTTCCTCGGCGGCATAGGCATCGCTGCCGAACCGGTTGGCGAGGTCGCGGTTGAGTCGGCTCGGGTGCCCGGTCCAGTGGGCGAGTTCGTGCGCCGCGGTCGCCCCGTAATGGGCGTAGGTGTCGAACGCTGCTGCGTGGGGGAGATGGATGAGGTCGCGCGAGGGAATGTAGCACGCCTCATTGCCGCCATGGACGATCGCGGCGCCGGTGCCGACGATGAATGCGTCGATCTCGGCGCGGTGAGCCTCGTCTTGCGGACTGCCGGATTCGACAGCGACGGGCGCGGGCGGTGCGAACCGGTCGGGTAACCCGTCGATCTGCGCGACGTTGAACACGTTGTAGGATTTCA
>JBBQVB010000213.1:0-2999 GCA_038211965.1 Sphingomonadales bacterium | reverse complement strand
GCTTGGTACTGGCATTTTGTCGACGTCGTCTGGCTGTTTCTGTTCATTGCGATCTATTGCTGGGGCAGCAAGTTTGGCGCGCTGGTGACCGCGGCGGCGTGACGGGCCTCCGATGACACGAGCCCTCGCACAGCCTGCCTTGCGCGGGGCGTTGCTTGGCCTTTGTCCGCGATGCGGCGCGCATTCCTTATTCTACCACGTTGCGAGCTTTCGAAAGTGCTGTCCAAAGTGCAGTCTCGACTATACGAGCTTCGACGTCGGTGATGCGGCGGCGCCGTTTCTAATCTTCCTCGTTGGTGCGGTCGTTGTTGTTGGAGCGATTTGGCTCGAACTGAGCCGGTCGCCGCCGTGGTGGGTCCATGTGATCGTCTGGGTCCCGCTGACGATCGGGTTGACGCTTGCGCTGCTGCGCGTCGCCAAGGGCATCCTGCTCGCGCTCGAATACAAGAACGACGCGCGGCTCGGGACGCTGTGACGCGAAGGCTCCCGCTCGGCGCGACCCTGCTGACGCTGGTGATGATCCCGGTCCTGCTCGGCCTCGGCATCTGGCAGCTCCAGCGGCGCGAGTGGAAGCATGGGCTGATCGCCCGCCTCGAGGCGGCGAAGACGCTGCCTGCGGTCGGCCCGCGCGATTACTGGCGAGCGGTAAACGGGGAGGAGAGCCTTCAGTATCGCCGCGCCGAGATCGACTGCCGCCCGGGAGAGGTTCCCCCTTATGACGTCAAGGGCGGCACCAGTGCCGACGATCAGGGCGGCTTTCTTATCCTCGTCAACTGCAACTCCGTGCCAGAAAACGGCCCCGACCTCGTCGTCGTCGCTGGCTGGACGCTGCGCCCGGACACGGTCAAGCGGATCGACCTCGACACCCATTTTGCCGGCACGCTGATCGAACAGCCGTACGGGACCGAGGCGGGGCGGCCGCGTTTCATGCTGATCCCGACAACCGCCGCGCCGGGGCTGCTGCCGTCGCGGGTGCCGGTGCCCGACGACCTGCCTGACAACCACCTGAGCTACGCGCTGCAATGGTTTGCCTTCGCCGCGACGCTCGCGGTGATCTACGCGATCTATGTCCGCCAATGGCGCGCGAGGATGAACGACGAAGCGAACTAATGCGACAGAGCACGGCGTTACCGCATCGACGTCGATCAAATCAGCAAGGTCAGCCGGTGGCGCCGCGCGGCCCGGGCAATGGCTGATGAAAAACGAGGCCTGCGTCCGCCCTCGCACTGGTCGAATGAAAGCTGGGTGGGGCGGGAGCACCCCTCGTGCTGACGACGGTCAGGCAGGCCCGCCTTGCCTGTCCGCCGCCACGCCGCTAGACCTCGCGAACCCATGAACTATGTCAGCACGCGCGGGGCCGCGCCTTCCATCGACTTCGAAAGCGTGACGCTCGCCGGGCTGGCGCCGGACGGGGGGTTGTACGTCCCGGAACGCTGGCCGTTGCTGTCGCGCGATATGATCGCCGAATTGGTTGGCCTCGATTACGTCGAGACGGCGGTACGGGTGTGCGCGCCGTTCGTCGGCGACGCGCTAGGCGAAGCCGAGCTGCGCGCGCTGCTGCGGACTGCCTATGCCAGTTTCAGCCACGCCGCGGTCGCGCCGCTGAAGCAGCTCGACGATCGCCACTGGCTACTCGAATTGTTTCACGGGCCGACGCTGGCGTTCAAGGACGTCGCGATGCAAACCCTCGGTTTGCTGTTCGAAACTTTCCTGTCGCGGCGCACGGAGCATCTCACGATCATTGGCGCGACCAGCGGCGATACTGGGTCGGCGGCGATTGCCGCGCTCGCCGGACGTGCCCGCCTCGACGTGTTCATGCTGCACCCGGCGGGCAAGGTCAGCGACGTCCAGCGCCGACAGATGACGACCGTCCAGTCACCGAATATCCATAATATCGCGATCGAGGGCAATTTCGACGACGCCCAGGCGCTGGTCAAGGCAATGTTCAACGACCGCGCCTTCGCGTCACGCCACCGACTGTCTGCAGTCAATTCGATCAACTGGGCGCGGCTGATGCTCCAGGTGGTCTATTACTTCTACGCCGCGGTACGCCTCGGCGCGCCGGGGCGCGCCGTCAGCTTCAGCGTGCCGACGGGCAACTTTGGCGACGTCTTCGCCGGCTATGTCGCGACGCGGATGGGGCTGCCGATCCACCGGCTGATCGTCGCGACCAATGTCAACGATATCCTGCACCGCGCGCTCAGCGACGGCGACTATTCGGTCGGGCAGGTCGAGGCGACCGCCGCTCCATCGATGGACATTCAGGTCAGCTCCAACTTCGAGCGGCTGCTGTTCGATCTCTACAGGCGTGACGGTAGCGCGACCGCGACGGCGATGGCGGGGTTCGAGGCGGCGCGGCGGCTCAACCTGCCTGCCGCGTTGCGCGCGGCGGCGGGTGACCTTTTCGTCAGCCGCCGGATCGACGCCGATGCGATGGCGCAGGCGCTGCGCTGGGCGTCGTCCGAATGCGGCGAGCTGATCGACCCGCACACCGCGATCGGCCTCGCCGCGGCGCGCGACGTGCACGTCGACGGCCCGGTCGTTACCCTCGCCACTGCCCACCCGGCCAAGTTCAGCGACGCGGTCGAGCGCGCCTCGGGCCAGCGCCCGCAGCTGCCTGCGCGTGTTGCCGGCTTGTTCGACCGTGCCGAGCGCTACGCGACACTGCCCGGGGACCTCGCGGTGATTGAAGCGTACATCGACGAACGCTCGGCATGACCCGCCTGACCGCTCTCGCCAACGGTGTCCGCGTCGTCACCCGGTCGATGCCACATGTCGAGACCGTCGCGCTCGGCCTCCACGTCGATACCGGCGCGCGGCTGGAGACCGAGGCGACGAACGGCGTCGCGCACTTGCTCGAACATATGGTGTTCAAGGGTACCGCATCGCGCAGCGCGCGTGCGATCGCCGAGCAGATCGAGGACGTCGGCGGCTCGCTCAACGCATATACAGCGCGCGACATGACGGTGTTCCATGCGCGCTTGCTCGCCGACGATACC
>JBBQVB010000212.1:0-3070 GCA_038211965.1 Sphingomonadales bacterium | reverse complement strand
TGGCGGCCTTCGTCGCGCTGTTCGCCGTCGATGCGCCGTTTCCCGCCGTCGTTTTTGTGGCGGGTGTCATCGGCTGGTTCGGCAAGCACGGCGCGGCGATCGCAGGCGAGCCCGACGCCCCCGCGTCGTGGCGCGCGTCGGCGGCGACGGCGCTGCTCTGGTCGGGGCTGTGGGCGGCACCGCTGGTCGGGCTCAGTCTCTGGCTCGGCTCCGGCCACGCGATGGTCGCGCTCGGGTCGTTCTTTGCGCGACTGGCGGCGGTCAGCTTCGGCGGCGCCTATGCGGCGATGTCGTACGTCGCGCAGGCGGCGGTTGCGACGCACGGCTGGCTGCAGCCCCCCGAGATGCTCGACGGCCTCGGGCTTGCCGAGACCACCCCTGGCCCGCTCGTGCTGGTTTTCGAATTCGTCGGCGGGCTGGCGGGGTCGCGCATTGCGGGGCCATGGTCGCCGAGCGGCGGCGCCGCGCTCGGGATGGCGCTCGTCGTCTGGGTGACCTTCGCGCCGTCGTTCCTGTGGATCTTCGCCCTCGCGCCGCACCTCGACCGGCTGACGCGGCGTCCGGCACTGGCGGGCGCCCTCGCCGCGATCACCGCCGCAGTCGTGGGCGTGATGGCCTATCTCGCGGCTTGGTTCGCGCTCCACGTGCTGGTTGCGCGGGTGATTGCCACACGCGTTGGCCCGCTCCGCCTGTGGGTTCCGCAGGGCGATTTCGACTGGGCCGCAGGCGGTCTTACGGTCGCCGCGCTGGTGCTGCTGACGCGCGCCCGGCTCAGCCTCGGTACGGTGTTGGCGTTGGGTGCGGCGGGCGGCCTGCTCGTCCGGTTTCTGAACAACGACTAACAAACGTCCTCACAAACCGTTCAGGCATAATGTCGATAGGTGATTCGAGCAGCAATAGCCTTGCTGCTTTGAACTTGTTGCGTTGCCTGCGCGTTGAATAGAGCGTTGCCGATACCGCCCCCGCACTCGGCGCGGTCGAATCGGCGAGTGAAGTAGCGTGACTTGCTCGTAATAAGTTGCTTTTGTTGCTTTGCGTCCCGTTTTTATATCGAGGAGATCGGTTATGCGTCACTTCATTCTCGCCGTTGCCGGGCTCGCGTCGCTCGCGGCGCCGCTTGCCGCGCAGACCGCTGGCGAGCTTCGCGACGACCGTCGTGAAATTCATCAGGATCGCCGTGAACTGCGCGACGACCGCCGCGACGGCGACCGCCGCGAATTCCGTGACGATCGGCGCGAACTCCGTGATGATCGTCGCGAGTTCCGTGACGACCGCCGCGACTTCCGCGACGACCGCCGCGACGGCGACCGCCGCTTCGAAGGCGGCGAGCGCCAGCGCTGGGACGGCAACCGCGACGGCCGCCGCTACGACGCGGGCCGCTACGCCTATCCGCGTGGCTTTGGCTATCGGTCGTGGGGTGTCGGCGCGTTCCTGCCGCGCGCCTATTGGGGCGGCAGTTACATCATCGCCCGTCCCAGCCTTTACGGGATCGGCTACGCGCGTCCGAATGCGCACTGGGTCCGCGTCGGGCCCGATGCGCTGCTGATCCGCAACCGTGACGGCGCGGTGCTCGAAGTGTTGCGCAACCGCTTCTACTAGGCGGGGACGGCAGTTCCGAGATAGTTGACCGAAACGTCGCGGCCGAGGGCGAAACCCGCTCCCGGTCGCCACGTCAGGCCCTGGACGTCGGTAACGGACAGCGCGCCACCGGCCAACCCGGCGGTCAACTCATCGGGCGTCATGAATTTCGCCCAGTCGTGCGCGCCGCGCGGGATCGAGCGCAGCACGCGCTCGGCTCCGACGATCAATGTCGCATACGACAGCGGCGTCCGGTTGGGTGTCGAGAATACTAATAGCCCGTCAGGGGCGATCAGCGATCGCAGGCTCGCGAAGAACGTCGTGCGGTCGGCGACGTGCTCGATGACCTCGAGACAGGTGATCAGATCGAAGGTCGCGCCGTCCGCCGCGAGGGCTTCGACCGAAACGCAGCGATAGTCGATGCCCAGTCCCCCCTGATGCGCGGTCGCTGCGGCAATGTTCTCGGGGGCCGCGTCGATCCCCGTCACGCTTGCCCCCATGCGCGCCAGCGGCTCGGCGACCAGTCCCGCGCCGCAACCGACATCGAGCGCGCGCCTGCCGCTCAGCACGGCGCGGGCACGCGGGTCGAGGTGCCAGTGCCCCAATGCCGCATCGCGGATGTACGCCAGCCGCACCGGGTTGATGCGATGGAGCATCGCCGAGCTACCGCGCGGGTTCCACCAGTCGGCGGCGAGATCGCCGAAGAAGGCGGCCTCGGCGGGCGCAATCGACGATGCGCCAGTTGCGGGCGCGGGGCTGGCGGCGCTGGCCATGTCTCGGCTTACCTTGCGTTGTTACCCTCCTGTTTCTATCAGGCAAGGGCATCCCGCAACCCCGTGCAGTGCCGCACCGCCTGAGGACCTCCCCCGCCCGTGGCCCGCATCGTCATGAAGTTCGGCGGCACGTCGATGGCGGGCATCGAGCGCATTCGCGGTGTCGCGGCGCGCGTTGCCGGCCAGGTCGCGCGCGGCGACGAGGTCGCGGTCGTCGTCTCGGCGATGGCGGGCGAGACCGACCGGCTCGTCGGCTTCTGCCGCGAGGCGAGTCCGCTCGCCGACCCGCGCGAGTACGATGTCGTGGTCGCGAGCGGCGAACAGGTCACCGCGGGCCTGCTCGCCATCGCGCTCCAGTCGCTGGGATTGAAGGCGCGGTCATGGCTCGGCTGGCAGTTGCCGGTGCGCACCACCGACGCGCACGGCTCGGCGCGCATCGAGGATATCGACACCGAGGCCGTGCTCGCGGCGCTGGCGGGCGGCGAGGTTGCGGTGATGCCGGGCTTCCAGGGGATGAGCGACGCGGGCCGTGTCGCCACGCTGGGGCGCGGCGGTTCGGATACCAGCGCGGTCGCCCTCGCGGCGGCGCTCAAGGCCGATCGCTGCGATATCTACACCGATGTCGACGGGGTCTACACCACCGACCCGCGCATCGTGGCCAAGGCGCGCAAGCTGGCGCGGGTGACGTACGAAGAAATGCTCGAGCTCGCCAGCGTGGG
>JBBQVB010000211.1:0-3089 GCA_038211965.1 Sphingomonadales bacterium | reverse complement strand
ACGTCATCGTCACGCGGACGTTTTCCAAGATCTACGGCCTCGCCGCCGAGCGCATCGGCTGGGCGTTCGGGCCGCCTGCGATCGTCGCCGCGCTCAACAAGATCCGCGCGCCGTTCAACGTGCCGAGCGCGGGGAGCGCCGGGGCGATCGCGGCGCTCGCCGACACCGCATGGACCGACGCCGCGCGCGCGCACAACCGCGAATGGCGCGGCTGGCTGTCGGGCGAGATCGGCAAGCTCGGCAATGCGGGCCTGCGCGCGGTGCCGTCGGCGGCGAACTTCGTGCTGGTGACCTTTCCCGAGACCGGTGCGGTCACCGCCGAAGCCGCCAATTCGCACCTGATGGCCGAGGGCTTCCTCGTGCGCTGGCTGCCCAGCCAGGGTCTCCCGCACGGCCTGCGCATCTCGGTGGGCACCGAGGCCGAGACGCGCGGCGTCGTCGCCAGCCTGCGGCGGTTCGTCGAGGCCGCGGGATAGTGCTGCCCTTCGCGCGCGTCGCCATCATCGGCATGGGCCTGATCGGTTCATCGTTGACTCGCGCCGTTCGCGCGCAAATGCCGACCGTCGCGCTGACCGTCCACGATGCCGACCCTGCGGTACGCGCGCGGGTCCGCGAGCTCGATCTTGCCGACGATGTTACCGACACGGCGGGCGCAGCGGTCATTGACGCCGATCTTGTAATCCTCGCAGTGCCCGTGCTCGCGATGATGAAGGTTGCCGCCTCGATCGCCGCCGACCTGCCCGCCGGATGCGTCGTCAGCGATACAGGCTCGGTCAAGGGCAGCGTACTCGCCGATCTCGTCGAAGCGCTGCCTGAAAGCATCGCGATCATTCCCGCCCACCCCGTCGCAGGGACCGAGAAATCCGGCCCCGACGCGGGCTTCGCAAGCCTTTTCCAAGGGCGCTGGTGCATTCTGACCCCACCGCAGGGTGCCGACGCGCTGGCGGTCGAGCGGGTGCGTGAATTCTGGACGCGCCTCGGCGCTCGGGTCGAGACCATGAGCCCCGAGCACCACGACATGGTGCTCGCGGTGACCAGCCACCTGCCCCATCTCATCGCCTATTCGATCGTCGGCACGGCGTCGGACCTCGAAAGCGTCACACGCTCCGAAGTCATCAAATACTCGGCAGGGGGTTTCCGCGATTTCACGCGCATCGCGGCGTCGGACCCGGTGATGTGGCGCGACGTATTCCTGTCGAACAAGGACGCCGTGCTCGATGTCCTGCAGCGCTTCAGCGAAGACCTGACCGCACTCCAGCGTGCTATCCGTTGGGGCGACGGTGAGGCGCTGGAAAGCCTGTTCGCGCGGACGCGTGCGATCCGCCGAGGCGTCGTCGACGAAGGCCAGGACACCGGCGACGCCGACTTCGGACGCAAGCATTAGGCCGACGGCGGCACCAGCCCGATCGCGTGCAGGACGACCGCCTGCACCACCATGACGCCGAGCCAGTGGCCGCAGTCGATCGCGACGGTCCGTACGCCCTCGCCGCGATGCCGCAGCGTGACGACCAGCGCCGGGACGACGAAGCCGATCCAGATCACCACTGCACTGCCGATCGCCATCATCCACGGGTCGGCCTTGGGCGGCGCCAGGATCAGCGCTCCCGCAAGGATCGACGCGAACCAGAACTCGGCGACGAGGTCGGTGACGATCAGACCGGCGGAATAGTGGCGGACACCGGGTTCGCCGGAACGCCCCAGCAAGCTGTACCAGAGCGCCGCGAAGGCGAGGCCGGCGAGGGTTGCGGCGAGGATCGGCAGGGCATTCTGGACGATGTAGATCATGTCGACCTCAACGAAGCGCCGGGCACGGCGGTTGCTGCGCGCGGACGGCGCGGGGTGCCTCAGGCAGTCCGCCGAGCGTCCAGGCCCCTGGCACGCCGCCTAGCGCGAGTTTGACGGGAAGGCGGAGGCGCTGCTCGCTGACGCGCGGGGCGGCAGCGAAGGCGGCGCGGACGCTCGCCGGACAGACCGTCAGGATCGTTCCCGTAGCGTGCGGGACGCCACCGCTGGCCACCAGCGTCGCATCGAGGCGCAGCACCTCGCCGGCCTGGTCCGCCAGCGTCAGACCGCGCACCAGCACGCTGCCCTGCTCGACCCAATGCGCATAGTCGGTCAGTCGCGCCGCGCCGGTGACGCGCAAGTCGGCGGCAAGCGTCAGCGGCGCGCCGCTCGCAATCCGCACCCCCTGCCCCGCCAGCACGACCTGCGCGCGCTCGGGCAAGGTCGGTGACCATGGCTCACTACTGCGCCCGGGTGTCTCGCGGACATGGACTTCGAGGCTCTCGGCGGACAGTGGTGCGCCGAGCAGCGCGAAATCGACCCGCGCGCGGGTGAAAACCGTCGACAGCCGCGCCACACTGCCGTCGCCGTCGAGATGGATGCTCGTTTCGGACGACGGTGCAGCGATGCTCAGGCCCGATGCCGACAAGGCGGGGATGCGCGCCGCGATGCGCGGTTCGATGGCGCGCAAGATCGTCAGGTCGGACTGCCACGGCCCGCGATTGAGGACAGCACGTCCAGCGCTCGCCCGCGCGTCGATGTCAGCCGCGTGACTGGCTCGCGCTGGCATCTCGACGGTCGCTTCAAGGCGGTAGGGAAAGCCGCCGATCGTCACCGCCTTACCCGGCAATACGCGCGCCAGTTCGACGCGAAGGGTGTCGCGGTATCCCGACCACAACCACCAATAGCCGCCGACCGCAACGAACAGCGGTACCAGCGTGAGCCACAGGGGAAAGCGGTGCCTCATGCGACGTTCAACGCGTTGATCGCGGTATGGACGCGGTTCTCGATGGTCTCGCGGTCGAGCCCCGGTGGAATTTCGTCGCCGAAGCGCAATGTGATCGTCCCCGGATACTTGACCAAACCCTTGGGCCAGACCCGCCCGCTATCGAGCGCCACCGGCACCACCGGCAGCTTGAGCGTCCGGTACAGCCCGACAAAGCCCGGCTTGATCTCGGGGGCTTCGCCGAACGGTGTGCGTGTGCCTTCGACGAAGATCACAACGGGGCGGTCGGCGGCCTTTGCGTTCTGCGCGGCGCGCATCATCGTCCGCATCGCGCCGACCGATGCGCCGCGGTCGATGGGGA
>JBBQVB010000210.1:0-3103 GCA_038211965.1 Sphingomonadales bacterium | reverse complement strand
GATGGCCGATGACGGCCAGCACGCCGAGTGCTGCCGCGACGATCGCAAGTTGGCCCGCCTCCACGCCGAGGTTGAAGGTCAGCAACGCCACCGGCACCTCGCCCTCGGGCATGCCGATCTCCGCGAGCGCGCCGGCAAAGCCGAAGCCGTGGAGCAGGCCGAACAGGAACGCGACCGCCCACGGTATCCGCTCGGCGAGGCGCGGCTTGCCCGGATCGCGCTTGACCACTTCGACCGCGAGAAAGACGATCGATAGTGCGATGCAAATCTCCACCGGTCGCTGGCTGACACCGAGGACGCCGAGCGTCGCGCCGGCGAGCGTTATCGAATGCGCGATCGTGAATGCGGTCACCGTGCGCGCGACGACCCAGCCGACACCGAGCAGCAGCACGAGCGACAACACGAACAAGAGATGGTCGTAGCCACTCAATATATGGTCGATGCCGAGGACGAAATAGGTGCGCGCCACCTGCACCGCCCCTGCGCGCGCGACGACCTCGGTCATGGGCGCTGCGCTCGTCAGGCGCGCCGCTTGCACGGGTCGCCCCAACGGTGCGATCCGCACGAGCGCGTCGGTGACGGTTCGGTCGAGGCCCGACAGGCCGACTTTCGCCCCCACCAACGGGCGTGCGCAGTCAAATCGCCAGTTTGCATAGAGCGAACCCTCGTCGAGGCGACGAACCGGGGGTCCGGCAGTGCAGAAGGCCGGCATCGCAGGTGCGGCGTTCGCCGCGAGACCGCCCTTGACGGGAGCCTTGAGCGTCACATGCCAGTGGCGCGCGTCCTGTTGCGTGATCTCGAGATAACCGGGCCGGAGCTCGTCGGCCGTCGACGGCACGGTTACCGCCATCGCCGCGATCATCGCGATCCGCTGCCACGGGCGCATCAAGGCTTGGCAATCTTGATCGTGTAGCCGTCGAGCAGCGCCTGGTAGGCGGCGTTTTCGCGCCGCGTCCGGTTCGCTTCGCGCCAGTCGTTCTCGACCGCCTTGCGGACGCTGGTGAGCACGGGGGCTGCGCCGAGCGTCAGTTTGCTCAGACGGACGAGATGCTGGCCATAGCCCGACGCGACCGGGCCTGCCCAGCGGCCCGGCGGCAGCGCGGCGACCGCCTTGGCGAAGCCGCCGCCGAACTGGCGGTCGATCTCCGCCGCCGGGACGTCGTCGTAGGTTCGCGGTACCAAAAGCGGTGCGCTGGGCGCGGCGGGGTCCACCCCCGCGGCCAGTCGCGCAAGCTCGAGCCGCGCGCGGTCGGCATCGCCCGCGACAAAAATCTGGTCGAAGCTCAGTGCAGCCTCGGTCGCGTAGTCGCGGCGATGCGTGTCGAGCCACGCCTGCAGCGTTGCTTCGTCGGCGACTTCATTCTCGGCCTGCGCAGCGACGAGAAATTCCATCTTCGAACGCATCCGGCGCCGGATGATGACGTCGTCCTTGTCGAGGCCCAGCCGCACGGCTTCGCGGTAATAGACCTCGTCGGCGATCAGGTCGCGAATTAGCCCGTCGACTTCGGCAGGCGTCGGCTGCCGGTGCCATTGCTGCTCCCACTGCCCGGACAACCCGCGCACCTGCGCTTCGGTCACGGTGATCGAGCGGTCGGCGGCATTGCCCCCACCCCCCCAAAGGGCGAAGATCAGCGCGCCCGCAACGAGGCAGTGGACCAGCGGCTCGTGCACGAGCCGCTTCAAGCGCTCAATGCGCGGCACGGGTCATGCCTTCGGGTGATACCAGATCGGCGAGGTATAGGCCCGCTCCTGATCCTTGAGCTGCGTGCCGGGCAATAGCTTCGCCTTGTAACGCAGGACGTCGAACAGCACCCAGCGCGGCGTCGGGATCTCCAGCACGCGGACGTAGTAGAATGCCTTTTGCGCAGCATCGAATTCGGGATCGGTCCACACCGTCTCCAGCTGCGGCGCACCGATCGTGTTGGTGTAGCTTGCAGTCGCGATGTCGACGGTGTCACCGACCGGCGGCAGCTTTTCGCCCGTCAGCTTGCGCGTTGCGGGGCTGCTCCATGCGACGTTGAAGACCTTCTCGTGGAGTTTGCCGCCCGCGTCGAGCCAGCCTTTGACGATCTGCACGCGGTCGAGGTTTGCGCCGATCGGGTCCTTGAGCGCGGAAACGACAAACGTCGGCGCACCCTTTGCCCCGGCCGCGTCGCCGCTCAGGTCGCCGCCCATCGGCACACCCGCAGCATAGGCGGCTTTGACCCAGTCGCCCTGCAACGCATTGGTGCTGAATTTCCACCCGCCGAAGAAGCGCACCGTCATGCGCGGGCCGGTGGTCGCATAGGTTTCCTTGCGCAGCATCGCGTCGAAGATCGCGCTGCGCGAATTGCCCCGCGCCCAGACCCCGGCATAGCCGCCTGCCAGATACTGCCAGCCGAAACGACCCTGTGTGACCCCCAGGTTCTGCGGTGCGGACGCGCGCGCGGGACCGGGCTCGACGCCCGAATGTTTGCCGAAGAAATTATTTTCGTCGCCGGTCGCAAGGCCGGTATGGCTGTCGGTAGATCCGATGAGGCCGAACTTGTACGGGTTGACGCCGGTGCGCGCCTCGATCGCAAGGCCGCGCTTCAACGCCTCGCGCACGTAATTGCCCGCATGCATATCGGGCGTCGTCAGGCGCTGCATCGTCAGATTGCCGATATCCCATCCCGCCTTGCCGAAATCAGCGAACTCGTCGTTGGGGGAGAGGAAAGGATGCGCCTCGCTATCGCCCTTGATCTGCGTCGCCTCGACCAGCGGCTCATGCACCGCCCGGCGACGGGCATAGGCCGCCGTCATCGGCCCGCCGCCAGGGCCGACCATTTCGAACATCAAACCATTCGACACGTTGCTGTTGTGCGGAATCGCGAGCACCCGCCCGCCCGTCGCTTTTTCATAGGCATCCATATAATCCCACAACCGGCTGACCTGCGCGTCGCCCTGACCGGGGTCGTAGGGCAGCACCGTGTCCGTCCGCGCCTTGCCGTCGCGAAACATCACGACGCGGTGAAGATTGTCGCCGCGCGGCATCAGCGTGTATTCGAACCCGATGAACGCCGTGAACTTGCCCGGTTCGTTATAGCGTTCGACGATGCTGCTATGCGTCGTCCAGATCTTGGCG
>JBBQVB010000209.1:0-3138 GCA_038211965.1 Sphingomonadales bacterium | reverse complement strand
GAAACGCTCGAGCACGGCGGCGAACAGGAACAGCCGCGCATTGTCGAAACCGGCGTCGTCGAGACGCAGGCGGATGCGCAAGCCCCGCGCGAATGCCATGCGGTCGTGCCCCGGGATACGCCGCGTCACCGGCTGCGAGCGTACCGACTGGACGGCATCGATCTGACGCCGCAGCTCGGCATCGTCCTGCCGCCCGTACAGCGCGAGATGGTCGCGCAGCACCGACGGATCGTCGTGGTCGGTCGGCGCGAGCGTCGCGTAATTGGGTGTCAGATGCCCGATCACGCGCCACGCCGCATCGTGCAGCCCGAGCGGCGGGCGTGGCTTCGTCGGCGAACGCACCACCGCGACATGCGCGACGGGCAGCCCGGTGACCTGGAAATGACTGTCGCCGCGGAACACCAGCAGCTCGGGCAGCTCGCGGTTGGTGACGAGCGCGCGCACCGCGAGTTCGGAGACGTCGTCGAGGCGGGTCGCGTCGCCGGGTGCGGTCAGGCTGAGCCATGTCTCGGTGCCCGCGTAATCGGTGCGGCGGCGCAGTCGCTGCTCCTTCGTCGACAGGCGGCGGGCGCGCAGTTGCGCGGTGTAGAACAGCGCGTCGCGCCAGTCGTAGAGCAGCGACCCGAAGGCATAGAGCGGCGCGACGGGGCGCGGATCGACGTTGTTCTTGGCATAGGCCTGGACCTCGAGGATGCGGAACACCTCGAAATCGAGCGGCCGCGTGCGGTCGGGGACGACGTGATAGTCATGCGCGAAGCGGTCGACCGCGACGCGCCCAAGCTGCTTTTCGAACAGGTTGATCGCGGGCGTCGTGTGGAGGCGGAAATTGGCGGGTTCGACCGCGCCCGCCAGCGCGCGCGCGTTGCGCGAGAACAGCAGGACGATGTCGCACGCCTCGGCACAGTCGGGGATGGCGCGCGCCAGCCCCATCAGGCGGACGAACAGGAAGCGTTCGGGACACGCGAAATATTCGGACAACAGGCGGTAGCCGCGGAACGCCCGCTGATCGGCGGGAAGCAGCGCCTCGTCGTCGCCGAACCCGACCTGTTCGGGCGCGGGCAGGCGCGTCCAGCGGTCGGGCGCATCGGGCGGCCCCGCGACGACGCCGAGCACCTCGCCAGCGAGCTGGCGGTAGAGTTCGCCGGGCACGACCTCGGACCCGTCGAGATAGACGGGCAGGTCGTCGACGGTGATGCTCGATAACGTCGCGCCGCCGGTCGCGACGAGGCGCAGCCGCAACCCCGCCTCGGCACGCACGTCGGGAGCGAGCCCGGCGCGCGCCGCAAACGCCGCGACGGCGGCGCGCGACCCCAGATACTCGGCCTCGGCGATGCGCAGCGGCCATAGCGTTCCGGCGTGCCCGGTGCGGAAGATCACCGGCTCGTTGCCATGTTCGGTCGCGGTCGCGGTCAGGTTCGTGTCGCGCGGCACGACATGGCCGGTGACGAGTGCGGGGTCACCCTCCTTGGGCTCGAACTGCGCGATGCACATCGACGGTGTCGGCGCGAGATAATGCGGCTGGACGGCGTGCAGCAGGTGCTGCGTGAACTCGGGATATTGATCCTGCTGCTTGAGCTGGACGCGCGCCGACAGGAAGGCGACGCCCTCGAGCAAGCGCTCGACATAGGGGTCGGGGTCGGTCGGCGTCTTGAGGCCGAGGCGGCCCGCGACCGACTCATGCTCCTCGCCGAACTCGCGCGCGGTTTCGCGCAGATACGTCAGTTCCTCGTTGTACGCCCTGAGCAGCCGCGGATCCATCAGTCGCGCACCGTCACGGCGGCGGTGTCGGTTTCGACATCGGTGCGGAACTTGACCGGCATGGCGCGCACCGCCGACCGCACGTCGCCGTGGATGACATAGGTCACGGCGTTCTCGCGCTCGCGGTCCTCGACCGGTTCGACGACGAGGCTCAGCTCGTCGATGCGCGGCTCATAGGCGCGGATCGCGGTGCGGATGTCGCGCGCGCGTTCGAGGATGACGCGGCGCGAGATCGCCTTGCCCGCGAGATCGGGGACGCCGTAGTTGAGCACCGACGACTGGACCTGCGGATAGGCCTCAAGGTCTTCGACGGCGGCGAAATTGGTCGTGTTGAGCAGCCACGCGAGTTCGCGGCGGACGGTGGCGCGCAACGCTTCCTCGTTGAAGCGTGCGATATTGGGGACGACATAGTTGCGCATTGCCTCGCGGCTGCCCGTCGTCGCCGAGCCGGTATCGATCAGCCCCTCGATCTCGAGGCCGCCGACGAGCTTGTCGAACAACGTCGGGTTGAGCCGCGAGGGCGCCGCCATGCCGGTTCTAGTCGAAAGTCAGGCTGCGCAGCGACAGCAGGTCCCGGTCGTCGCCGGTCGACAGGTTGAATAGGCGCTGGCCGACCCCCGCCTGGCCGCCCGGACCGTCGCGCCAGTCGGTCGAGCGGCCAAGGCGCAGCGCGGTGTCGGTCTCGGCCTCGCTGCCCGGATAGCGCGCGGGCAGCATCGCGGCGATCGACTGGCCGTTCTTGTAGGCGAGCTGGACCGGGTACCAGACGGTGTCGCGCAGGTCGGTCGGGCCGTCGCTCTTGATGCTTTCGACCACCGCGAAGGGCAGCAGACCGTACTGGCCCGCGACGATGCACTCGAAAACGGGACCGAAGCGCCCGTCGGCATCGGCGATCCAGTCGAAGCGCACGCCGTCGAGCGTTCCCGGCGTGTCGGGTGCGGCATCGAAAGCGCGGTCGCGTGCGGCGGTGCCCGCCTCGACCTCGCCGCGCGCGAAGTGCTGGATGGCGACCGCGATGCCCTGCGCCCAGTCGGCATCGCGTGTCAGCAGCGGCGCAAGCGAACGCCCCGCAAACACTTCGGCGCGGACTTTCTCGGCGTCGATCGCCTGACCATAGGCGTTGGCGAGCATCTGCGCCTCGGGCGACAGGCGCGCGAGCAGGTCGAGGTGCGTGCGCGCCTTGTCCCAGTCGCCGCTGATCGCCAGCAGCTGGAACAGGAACATCCGCGCGCGCTCGTCCTGCGGCTTGGCGCGGACGATCTCGACGAGGGCAGCACGCGCGCCGTCGAGATCGCCGGCCTTGAACAGGTCGTCCGCACTGGCCATCGGACGTCCTCTCGTTCTGTCGACCTAAACCTTCGTGTTCTTCTTGAGGTCATA
>JBBQVB010000208.1:0-3139 GCA_038211965.1 Sphingomonadales bacterium | reverse complement strand
GATGGACTATTCGCTCTACGTTCCCGCCACCGCCGCGCCGGGCCTGCCGCTCGTCGTCATGCTTCACGGCTGCACGCAGGACCCGCACGATTTCGCGCGCGGCACGGGGATGAACGCACTCGCCGACGAGCTGGGCTTCCTCGTCGCTTATCCGCGCCAGCCGCAGCGTGCGCACGCGCAGAAATGCTGGAACTGGTACCGCCCCGGCGACCAGGGGCGCGGGCAGGGCGAGCCCGCGCTGATCGCCGGACTGACGCGCGAGATCGTCGCCGCCCAGCGCGCCGACGGTGCCCGCGTCTATGTCGCAGGCCTCTCGGCCGGCGGCGCGGCGGCGGCGATCATGGCGGCGGCCTATCCCGACCTCTATGCCGCCGTCGGCGTCCACTCGGGCCTCGGCTGCGGTGCGGCGCACGATCTGCCGAGCGCGCTCGCGGCGATGCAGGGCAGGGTCGCGGGCAGCGGCGCGTCGCGCAGCTTCGTTCCCGCTATTGTCTTCCACGGCGACCGTGACACGACGGTCAGCGACACCAACGCCGACGCCATCGTCGCGTCCGCGACCGCATCGTTCGACGGCGCGCTGACGATCGAGACGACAGCCGGCACCGGCACCGCCGGCACGCGCCACACCCGCGCCGTCCACCGCGACGCGCGCGGCCGCGCGGTCATCGAGCAATGGACGCTCCACGGCGCCGGCCACGCCTGGTCGGGCGGCGACGCAGGCGGCACCTACACCGATCCCGGCGGACCGGACGCGTCGCGCGCGATGCTGGCGTTCTTTCTCGGGCACCGGATGGCGGGGGCGGTTTAGCCGCGGGCTTCGGTGTTGCGGCGGCGGCACCCCTTTCCGGCGCGCGCCCCCTGCGCTAGACCGCGCCGGACATGGCCGCCCCAGACCCAGACCGCATCTACACCGCCGCGCTGCTCGTGATCGGCGACGAGATCCTGTCGGGGCGGACGCAGGATGCGAACCTTGCCTATCTCGCCAAATGGCTCGGGGTGCAGGGCATCCGGCTGCGCGAGGCGCGCGTCGTCGCCGACGATCATGCGGCGATCGGGGAAGCGGTCAACGCGCTGCGTGCCGCCCACGACTATCTGTTCACCACCGGCGGCATCGGGCCGACGCACGACGACATCACCGTCGATGCGATCGCTGCCGCCCTCGGCGTCGAGGTCGTCGTCCACCCGCAAGCGAAGGCGATCCTGACGCATTACTACGGCGACAAGCTCACCGACGCGCGGCTGCGCATGGCGCGCGTGCCCGACGGGGCCGAGCTGATCGAGAACCCGCGCACCGGCGCGCCGGGTATCCGCCACGGCAATATCTTCATCATGGCGGGGGTGCCGTCGATCACGCAGGGGATGCTTGCGGCGCTCGACGGCACGCTACAAGGTGGCCGGCCGGTGCTCAGCCGCACGGTCGCGGCGTGGACCGCCGAGAGCGCCGTCGCGGCTGTTCTCAAGGCGGTCGAGGTCGCGCATCCGGGCACGCAGATCGGCAGCTACCCGTTCTGGCGCGAGGGGCGGACGGGGGCGAACTTCGTCATCCGCGCGGTCGATAGGGCCGCACTCGACGCGTGCGCGGCTGCGCTGCTGGCGGCACTCGCTGACGCGGGGCTGACGCCGATCGACGGGGAGCTGTGAGATGAGCGCGGTTCGCCTGATCCTGCTCGGCGCGCTGCTCGCGGCGTTCGTGCTGTTCGCGATCCCCAACTGGACGCCGGTCAGTCTCGTCTTCGGGCAGATCGAGATCGTCACGCGGCTGCCGCTGGTACTGCTCGCGGGGTTCCTGCTGGCGTTCGTACCGATGGCGCTGACGCACCGCTGGGCGAAGTCGCGCTGGACGGCGCGGCTGCTGCGCGCCGAAGTGCCGGGGACGATTGCGACGCCCAAGCCCTGTCCGCCGAGCCTCGGTCAGCCGACCATCGTCCCCCCGGCGGGCGCATGACCAACCCCGTCTATGTCGCCATCGACACCGCCGACCTGCGCCGCGCGCAGAAGCTTGTCCGCGCCGTCGCGCCGCACGCGGGCGGCATCAAGCTCGGACTGCAGTTCTTCGCGTCGAATGGCCCGGCGGGGGTGAGGAAGCTGGCGGAGCACGGCCTGCCGCTGTTCCTCGACCTCAAGTTCCACGACATTCCCAACACCGTGTCGCGCGCCGTCCAGTCGGTCGGCACGCTCGCGCCCGCGATCCTGACGGTCCATGCCGCCGGGGGCCGCGCGATGCTGGCGCGCGCGCGCAAGGTCGCGCCGGCAAGCACCAAAGTCGTTGCGGTGACGGTGCTGACCAGTCTCGGCGACCGCGACCTGCAGGCGGCGGGGGTGCGCGAGACCGTCGCGCAGAACGCTGCGCGGCTGGCGCGGCTGGCGAAGGCGTGCGGGCTCGACGGCATCGTTTGCTCGCCGCTTGAGGTCGCAGCGATCCGCGACGCCTGGCCCGACGGCTTCCTCGTTGTCCCCGGCATCCGCCCCGCAGGCAGCGCGCGCGACGACCAGAAGCGCAGCGCGACGCCTGCCGCGGCGCTCGCGAGTGGCGCGTCGATCCTCGTCATCGGGCGGCCGATCACCGGCGCGGACGACCCGGGCGCGGCGGCGGCGGCGATTCTCGCGGGGTTGTCGTGATTGTCTTTTTCCCCCTCCTCGCCTCGCTGAGCCGAGAGAGGGGAGGGGGCCGATGACCCTCATCAAAATCTGTGGCCTTTCGACCCCTGAGACCTTGGACGCCGCAATCTGCGCAGGGGTGACGCACATCGGCCTCGTGTTCTTTGCGCGCAGCCCGCGCAATCTCGACCCCGGACGGGCCGCTGCGCTGGCGGCGCGGGCCCCGGCGCACATCGTCAAGGTCGGGGTGTTCGTCGATCCCGACGACGCCCTGCTCGACGCGACCGCGTCGTTCCTCGACGCGCTGCAGCTCCACGGCGGCGAAACCCCGGCGCGCATCGGTGCGGTCATGGCGCGCTATGGCAAGTCGGTGTGGAAGGCGGCAGGCGTCGCTACCGCTGCCGACATCCGCGCCGCCGAAGCGGGCGCGCAGGGGGCCGACCTGTTGCTCCTCGACGCCAAAGCGCCTAGCGAAGCCCCCCTGCCGGGCGGCAACGGGCTGCGCTTCGACTGGCGCGTGCTCGGGGTGGCGCGGCCGGGC
>JBBQVB010000207.1:0-3143 GCA_038211965.1 Sphingomonadales bacterium | reverse complement strand
CTGGCGGTCGACAGCGACCCCGATTCGGTTGCCCGGCTGCGGCGCGCCGGGATGAACGTCGTCTACGGCGACGCACGGCGGACCGAACTCCTCGACGGGCTGGCGCTCGGCAGTGCCGGCGCGGTGGTGCTGACCGTCGACGGCTCGACCGGCCTCGACACGCTGGTCCGCGTCATCCGCGAGCGCCACCCCGAGCTATGCGTCGTCGCACGCGCCCGCGACGCCGACCACGCGACGCGGCTGTACCGACTTGGTGTCACCGATGCGGTTCCCGAGACCGTCGAATCGAGCCTGCAACTCGCCGAAGCCGTGCTCGTCGATCTCGGTGTCGCGATGGGGCCGGTCATCGCCTCGATCCACGAGAAACGCGCGGAGTTACGCGCTAGCATCCAGGGTGGCACGCCGGGAATGACGCGCGAGCCTCGCCTCCGACGACGGCGCCTGCGCGACGCGCGACGCTGATTTCCGCCTGACACGTGCAACCATATCGGTCCACTGCGGTACACATGAACGCCATCAGTCTGTCGCGGGCGTAAAGCAGGGATACGCTGGCTGCTGACCCGCGCCAGCACGACGAGAAGGCCTAACTCCCCAGCACCGCCCGCACCGCCGCCACCGCGTCCGCCGCCTTCGCCCCCTCCGGGCCGCCCGCCTGCGCCATGTCGGGCCGCCCGCCGCCGCCCTGTCCGCCGACTGCCGCGGCGGCAAGGCGAACCAAGTCGACCGCGCTGTGCGTCGCGACGAGGTCGCCCGTCACCCCGACCGCGACGCTGGCACGTCCGTCATTGGTCGCGACGAGGACGACGACGCCTGAACCGATCCGCGCCTTCTGCTCGTCGACGAGGCCGCGCAGGTTCTTGGCGTCGAGGCCCGCGATGACCTGGCCGACAAAGGCGACGCCCCCAATGGTTTCAGGCCCCGCGCTGTCTTCGGCCTTCGTCGCGCCGCCGCCGAGCGCGAGCGCGCGCTTCGCATCCGCCAGCTCGCGCTCGAGCCGCCGCCGCTCGTCGAGCAGCGCCGCGACGCGCGCGGGCACCTCCTCGGGGCGCGCCTTGAGCGTCGCGGCAGCGGCCTTGAGCCGGTCCTCCTGCCCTGTAAGCCACAGCCGCGCCGCCTCGCCGGTCAGCGCCTCGATGCGTCGCACGCCGCTCGCCACCGCGCTCTCGCCGACGATCTTGAACAGCGCGATGTCGCCGAGCGCGTTGACGTGCGTCCCGCCGCACAGCTCGGTCGAATAGCTCGTGGCGCCCAGGTCCGCGTCGACCCCCGCGCCCATGCTCAGCACGCGGACCTCGTCGCCGTATTTCTCGCCGAACAGCGCCATCGCGCCCGCAGCGATCGCGTCGTCGGGGGTCATCAGCCGCGTCGTCACGGCAGCGTTCGCACGGATCTGGGCGTTGACCTCGGCCTCGACAGCGACAAGTTCGTCGTGCGTTAGCGCGCGCGGCTGGCTGAAATCGAAGCGCAGCCGGTCGGGCGCGACGAGCGAGCCCTTCTGCGTGACGTGCCCGCCGAGGTGGTTCCTGAGCGCCGCGTGCAGCAGATGCGTCGCCGAGTGATTGGCGCGCAGCTGGGCGCGGCGTTCGGCGTCGATGTGCAGCGTCACCGTATCGCCGACCGCGACCGCGCCGCTGGCGACGGTGCCGAGGTGCGCGTGGAGCTTGCCGAGCGGCTTGGCGGTGTCGGCAATATCGATCCGCACGCCGTCACCGGCGATCGTCCCCGCGTCGCCCATCTGGCCACCCGATTCGCCATAGAACGGCGTCTGGTTGACGACGATGCTCACGGTATCGCCGACTTCCGCTCGCTCGACCCGCGCGCCGTCCTTGACCAGCGCCACGACCGTCGCCTGCGCGGTATCGGTCGCATAGCCGACGAATTCGGTCGCGCCGTGGCTTTCGGCGATGTCGAACCACACCGTCTCCGCCGCCGACTGGCCCGACCCCGCCCACGCGGCGCGCGCGGCGCGTTTCTGCTCGGCCATCGCGGCATCGAAGCCGGCGCGGTCGATGCCGAAGCCCTGCGCCCTGAGCGCGTCCTCCGACAGGTCGTACGGGAAGCCGAAGGTGTCGTAGAGCTTGAACGCCACCGCGCCGGGCAGCGTGCCGCCGGGCGGCAGCCCCGCCGTCGCCTCGTCGAGCAGCCGCAGCCCGTTGGTCAGCAGCCCGCGAAAGCGCGTTTCCTCGAGCTTCAGCGTCTCCTCGATCAGCGGCTGCGCGCGCACCAGTTCGGGGAACGCCGCGCCCATCGCCGCGACGAGCGCGGGGACGAGCTTGTGCAGCAGCGGCTCGGGCGTGCCGAGCAAATGCGCGTGGCGCATCGCGCGGCGCATGATCCGCCGCAGGACATAGCCGCGGCCTTCGTTGGCGGGCAGCACGCCGTCCGCCACGAGGAAGCCGCTCGCGCGCAGGTGATCGGCGATGACGCGGTGCGAGACCTTGTGCTCGCCGTGCGCGTCGGTACCGCTGGCCGCCGCGCTCGCGGCGATCAGCGCGACGAAGATGTCGGTGTCGTAATTGTCGTGAACGCCCTGCAGCACCGCGGCGATGCGTTCGAGGCCCATGCCGGTGTCGATCGACGGGCGCGGCAGCTCGAGGCGCGTCGCGACGTCGATCTGCTCGTATTGCATGAAGACGAGGTTCCAGATCTCGACGAAGCGGTCGCCGTCCTCGTCGGGCGATCCCGGCGGGCCGCCGGGGATGTGGTCGCCGTGGTCGTAGAAGATTTCGCTGCACGGCCCGCACGGCCCGGTATCGCCCATCGACCAGAAATTATCGTTGGTCGCGATGCGGATGATGCGCTCGGGCGGCAGGTCGGCGATGCGCTGCCACAGGTCGAACGCCTCGTCGTCGGTGTGATAGACGGTGACCGTCAGCCGTTCGGGCGCGATGCCGAAACGCTGCGTCAGCAGCGTCCATGCATGCGTAATCGCGGCTTCCTTGAAATAGTCGCCGAAGCTGAAATTCCCCAGCATCTCGAAGAAGGTATGGTGGCGCGCGGTATACCCGACAGTGTCGAGATCATTGTGCTTGCCTCCCGCCCGCACGCATTTCTGCGACGACACGGCGGTGACATAGGGGCGCTTTTCGAGGCCGGTGAAGACGTTCTTGAACGGGACCATGCCGGCATTGACGAACATCAGC
>JBBQVB010000206.1:0-3147 GCA_038211965.1 Sphingomonadales bacterium | reverse complement strand
TAGCCGCTGACCGCTACTGCGAGGTTCGCGCCGGTCTTGCCGTCGATAACGCCCGGCGAGAAATGCGCGCGGTCGAGCAGCACCTGCGCGCGGATCAGCATCCGGCGGGTCGCGGCCCCGCTCTTTCCCTTGACGTCCTTGCTGGTCACGAAGCCCTGCGCGTTGATCGCCTTGGCGGCAGGCGCGTCGGACCCCGGCGGCGTGACGGCGGCCTCGGTCGCCTTTTCCTGGATCGCCACCGGCTTCGGCCCTGGCTTGACGGGAACAGCGGCGGCGAGCGGCGCAACTGCGACCAGTGCGGCGGCAGCAAGGAACAGGTGCTTCATGGGATTGACCTCGGACAGGGTGTGCCGGTCTAAGTCCGGGCACCGGCGATTGTTCCGGGTCGGCGAGGTGCGATGATTCTGGGATTGGCGCTGGCGGTGGTGACGACGGTCACGACCACGACGACGAGCCCGGCGGCGTGCAACATCGGCCCCGGCCGGGCGGCGCTCGCCAACACCGCATCGCTGCGCACGCTGGCGTGGTCGCCTTATGGCCGCGCCGAAAACGGTTGGGAGGTCTATGGCCCCCTGATCGCGCGTGAGGCCGGCACCACCTGCGCGCCCGCTACGGCTGGCTTCGCCGCTGCACTGGCGCGCTGGCAGGGCGCGCACCGACTCCCTGGCACGGGGTCTGTCGACACGCGCACCTTCACGACGATGAGCAGCGTGTGGCAGGGCCGTCGCCCCTATGTCGCGCTGCGGGCAAAGGGCATCTGCCCCGCGCCGCCCGCCCGTGTCGTCATCGCCCCGGCCTCGGCCTCCTACCTCGGCAAGCAGATCCGGTTGCGGCAGGGCACGCTCGACGCTTATCTGCGCATGGTCACGGCGGCGAAGCGCGACGTGCCGGGCCTGACTCGCGACCCGCGCTGGCTGACGATCTTCTCAGGCTTCCGTGATCCTGCGTCCGATGCAGCGCGCTGCGCCCGGGAGCAGAACTGCAACGGCATCGTCCGGGCGAAATGCTCGGCGCACCGCACTGGGCTGGCGCTCGACCTGTATGTCGGCCAGGCGGCGGGGTTCGGTCCCGACTCCTCCGCCGACGTCAACCGCCGCGCGATGACGAAAACCGCCGCTTATACCTGGCTGCTCGCCAACGCCGCGCGCTTCGGCTTCGTCAATTATCCGTTTGAGCCTTGGCATTGGGAATGGACGGGGGCAGCTCCCTAGGCGCGCGGTAGAACTCGACCTTGTTCTTCTCGGACCGGACGCCGACATTGTCGCCGAGCTTCACTGCCGCCGCCCAGCGTACCCCCGGGGCGGTGCGAACCTTGTTCCCCGATACCGATCCCGAACGCGCGCCGAACAGCGAAACGCCGTGCGGATAGCCGCTCAACACGTCGTTGTCCTCGAAGACGATGCGGTCGTAACCGTCGTCGGTATCGTGATGAAACGCGGTGATGCCCTGGCCCCTGGCGTTGCGGACGGTGTTGCGGACGGCCCGCACGTCGCTGGTCACCCAGTGTACCCCGAAACGGTCGTTACCGCTGGCCAGCTGGATCGCGTCGGGGTGATGGTTGACCGGGTCGTAGGGGTCGCCGTCGAGGAGGACATTGTCGGCAATCTCGGCGTGTTGCGACCAGAAGACGCGAATGCCGTCGACCTTCCATTTCTCGATCCGATTGCGCGACGCGACGAGATCGTGGCTGCGGAAGAACGAGATTGCGAAGCCCATCCCCGACATCTGCGTATCGGTGACCGAAATGTCGGACGACCCGTCGACCTGTATGCCATAGCCCTTGGGATCGTCGTTGTGGAAAATCCCCCCGCGCCAATGGATGCCCGAGCTGCGGGCGATGAACACACCTGGCACGAACGTCGCCCTGGTGGCATCGATGCTGATCGCCGGCGCGTAGTTGCGGACCTTGAACACGAGGCGTTCGGTAAAGGTGCCGGACAGCACCAGCGTATCGCCGGGCCTTGCCGCCGCGATCTGCGCCACGACCGTGTCAGGCGTCGCCGTTACCAGTGCTAGTGCAGCGAGTATCATCGGCTAAACTCCCGCCAGCGCCTGCTCGAAATCGGCGATCAGGTCGTCGGGGTGCTCGACGCCGATGGACACACGTACCAGATTGTCGGTGATGCCAAGCTCGGCCTTGCGCGCCGGGGCGACCGACAAATGCGTCATCGCGGCGGGGTGAGAGGCGAGGCTTTCGGTGCCGCCGAGGCTGACCGCCAGCTTGACCAGTTTGAGGTTGTCGAGGAGCCGGAACGCCTCCGCCTCGCCGCCTCGCACGATCAGCGAGAAGGTCGAGCCCGCGCCGGAACAGTGGCGTGTGAAGATGTCGTGCTGGCGGCTGCCGGGCTCGAGGAAGCCGAGGTAGCCGACGCGCTCGACCTTTGGATGGTCCTTCAAGAACGCGCAGACCGTCGCGGCATTCTGCCCGGCGCGGTCCATGCGCAGCTCTAGCGTCTCGAGGCTGCGCAGCAGCATCCACGCCGTATGCGGGTCGGTGATCGTACCGATCGTGTTGCGCATCATCCGCACCGGCAGCAGCGCCGCCTTCGTGCCGACGCAGCCGCCGGCGACGAGGTCGCTGTGGCCACCGACATATTTGGTCAGCGAATAGATGACGATGTCCGCGCCCTGCTTGCCCGGCTGCGCCCACAGCGGCCCAAGGAAAGTATTATCGATTATGATCGGCGGCAGTTCCTCCGCATCGCCAAGGATCGCAGCGCGGGCATCGCGGACCGCCTCGACGTCGACCAGCGCGTTGGTCGGATTGGCCGGGCTTTCGAGATAGATCGCGGCGATCCGCCCCTTGGCCTTGGCGGCGGTCATCACCGCCTCGATCTCGTCGCGGGTCGCGCCGGCCGGGAAGTCGAGCCAAGTCACGCCCAGCTTGCCGAGGATGCGGGCGATCAGCGTCTCGGTTGCGGCATAAAGCGGCGCGGAGTGGACGATGACGTCGCCCGGCTTGACCAGGGCGAGGAAGGTCGTCGCGATCGCCGACATGCCGCTGCTGAACGCCAGCGCCTCCTCGGCGTCTTCCCACCGCGCCAGGCGCTGCTCGAGAATTTCCTGGTCGGGACCGTGGAAGCGGCCGTAGACGCGGCCCTCGGCCCCGCCCGGCCGCACGCCGGTGACGCCTTCGAAGAAGCGCTT
>JBBQVB010000205.1:0-3180 GCA_038211965.1 Sphingomonadales bacterium | reverse complement strand
AGAACCGATCGCCACCGGCCAAGGGTCCTTGTCGAACGCCGATGCCGGATCGAGTTCGTCGATGTCCAGCGTCAGATGGCCGTCGAGCGGATCGACCGTGAAGTCACACCAGGACACGGCATGAAGCGTCTCGCCAATGCCCAGCACCCCGCCGCGGGCGACGACGACATAGGCGACCTGGCCCTTGCCGGCCGTAAGCATCAGTTCGGCAATCCTGCCGATGGTCTTGTCGGCGCGGTTGCGGACCGGTGCCTCGATCAGCGCACCGACGGCGACCAGCGTCGTCTGCGCCGCCCCTGCGACCTCGGCTTCGTCGGGCGCGCTGCTCATCGCTGCCGCCTGAAGACGCGCGCGCTCGCCTTGGTCGCGGCACCCGCACCCTGCTCGTAGCGCGCGCGAATGCCGAGCCAGCGCCAAATACCGATGACGTTGACCAGCAGCAGGAAGACGTTCTGCCATAGCAAATTGGCTTGCCCCGTCGCTGCGCCGATGACGATCCATGCGACCGACCCGACCGAGAACACGATGAACCCCCAGCCGGTGATCTTCGTGCCGAGATTGGCAGCGACCATGATCGCCGCGAGCGTCGTGGCGATGGGCGCGATCCAGTTGGCAGCGGTCTCCATATCGGCGTTGTAACCGGGAGCACCGGTCGTGGTTCCGGACTGGTTTGCCGCAGTGGCGCGAGCGCGTCTGCGCCGGCGTTTAGCCAGCCGCCTGTCGGCCGCGCGATGGGTACTGGCCTTCGCTGGCACGACGCGGTTAAAGCGGCGGCACTGCACCGGGGGAGTTTCCATCATCGTCACCGACCGTCCGCGCAACTGGCCGTGGCCGATCGTCGCCGCCGCGATTTTCGTCGCGCTGGCGCTGGTGACGCCGATCAATCACGACGAGAACCAGTATGTCGCGGCGGCGTGGCTGACGGCGCGCGGGCTCAGGCCGTTCGCAGACTATCTGTATCTGCAGACGCCGTTGCAGCCGTGGTTGCTCGCGCCGGTGGCGGCGGCGAGTGACGGGTGGACGTTCATCGCGCTGCGCCTCGCCAACGGCGGCGCCGGTGTGCTGACGCTCCTGGTCGTGTTCGCGGCACAGCGGTCGGCGGGCGTCGCGTCGCGCGATGCGCGGCTGACGGCGGCGTTGCTCGGCTGCAGCTACGTCTTCCTGCTGTGCATCAGCGTCGCACGCAACGACGTGCTGCCGACGCTGTTGCTCGCGCTTGCATTGTGGGCGGGGACACGCGGCGACGCGCGCGGCTGGGGCCTCGCAGGTCTCGCGTTGGGGCTCGCTGCCAGCCTCAAGATTTCCTTTGCGATGCCGCTCGGCGCGGGCGGGCTATGGCTGCTCGTCGAGTGGCTGCGCGCGCCGACGCGGCGCAGCGCCAACGCCGTTGTCGCGTGGGGCATCGGCGGGCTGGTCGGGCTGCTGCCGTGCCTCGCGGCGTGGCTGCAGGCCCCCGAAGCCTTTCTCTACGGCGTGCTGCAATACCCCAGCGAAGCGGGTTTCGACTGGTACCGCCTGAACGGCGTCGGTGACCGGCTGACCTGGTTCGCCAAGGCGCGCGACACGCTGCTGTGGCTGGCGGTCGGGCCGTCGCTCATCGCACTGCCGCTGCTCGTCGCGCTTCACCTGCGCGGCCCGCGACCCGACACTGCGGTCCACCGCTTGGCGGGCTTTGTCGACGCGCTGATCGTCGGTGGGATCGTCGGGGCATTGCTGCCGACGCCGTCGCACGGCCCCTATTTCAGCGTCGTGCTACCGCAGCTGTTCGTGCGCCTCGGCCTCGCTGCGCCGGCATGGCGTCACCGGCTGTGGGCGCGCGTCGGCCTCAAGGCGATGGCGCTCGCCGGCCTTCTGGTGCACGGCTTCTACGGCCTGTACGACCGCGCCCAGCACGGCGGCGCGTTCGCGCTGCGCGTCGAGGCGCAGGCACGGTGGATCGGCGCGCAGGTCCGTGCCGCCGACCGGGAGGGCGAGATCGCCACCTTCTCGCCACTCTACACGGTCGACTCGGGCGTACCTCTCGACCGGCGATTCGCGACGGGCGTCTTCGTCTTCCGCTCAGGTAACCTGCGCTCCGATGCCGAGCTTGCGAGGCTGCGCGCCCTGTCACCGCGCACGCTTTTCCGCGAACTCGATGCGCGGCCGCCGATCGCCGTGCTGACGGGCTTCGAGGGCAAGTCGGGGATCAACCGCACCCTGCTTCCCGACCGCGCGCTCGACGCCTGGGCGCGGTCGCGCGGCTACCGCCCCGTGCGCAATCAGTGGGGCGGGCTACTCTGGCTCGCGCCGCAGCGGTGACAGGTCGGTGTCGCGGCGGCGAATGACGAGGTTTCTGATCTCGGTCATGTCCTCCATCGCGAAGCGCACGCCTTCGCGCCCCAGTCCCGAATCCTTGACCCCGCCATAGGGCATGTTGTCGACACGCCAGCTCGGCACGTCGTTGATGACCACCCCGCCGACTTCGAGGGCGTCCCATGCCTTCATCATGTTGAACAGGTCGCGCGTGAAGACACCCGCCTGCAGTCCGAATTTCGAATCGTTGACCTCGGCGAGCGCGGCGTCGAAATCGGTGAAGGTCGAGAACATCGCGACCGGCCCGAAGGCTTCCTCGCGGTACAGCGCAGTGTCGCGCGGCACGTTCTCGAGCAGCGTCGCCTGCAGCATCGCGCCGTCGCGCTGACCGCCGCACAGCAGCGTCGCACCCGCGGCGCGCGCTTCGCCGATCCAGCCGTCGAGGCGGCGCGCTTCGCCCTCGTCGATCATCGGCCCGATGAACACGCCCGCGTCGCGCGGATTGCCTGCCACCAGCTTGCTCGTCAGCCCGACGAGCCTGTCGCGCAACGCCGCGTAGACCTCGGCGTGGACGATGATGCGCTGGACGCCGATGCACGACTGGCCCGATTGGTAGAACGCGCCGAAGACGATGCGCGCCGCCGCGTCGTCGAGGTCGGCGTCACGGTCGACGATCACAGCGGCATTGCCGCCGAGTTCGAGAACGACCTTCTTCATCCCCGCCTTTGCATAGAGGGCCCAGCCGACGTCGGGCGAGCCGGTGAAGCTCAGCAGCTTGAGCCGCTCGTCGGTGGTGAACAGGTCGGCTCCGTCGCGGTGGGCGGGCAAGATCGAGAATGCGCCCGGCGGCAGGTCGGTCTCGGCGAGCACCTCGCCGATGATCAGCGC
>JBBQVB010000204.1:0-3239 GCA_038211965.1 Sphingomonadales bacterium | reverse complement strand
CGCCAGCATGTCGTCGGTCAGCTGCCAGAAACGGTCGCCACCGATGTTCTCCTGAAAGAACTGCACAACCATCGAGCGCCGCGCCCATTCGGCGCCGTCGATGCCCGTTCCGGGAAGGTTCTGCGCGATGTCGTCGAGCGTCGCGCACAGCGCGTATTTGGCGCGCGTCCGCGTTTCGTCGGGATATTGCCCCTGCGTCGCGCGGTCGAACGCGGCGATCGCCCCCGACGCCTGACGATGGAGTTCGGGCATCGGCGTCCGCGCGCGCCCCGTCCGTACGCTCGCCGCGAGTGCGAGCAGCGGCGCGGCTTCGGCGATCAGCCGGTTGCGCACGGCGGGCGGCGTCGCGGGCAGCGGCACGTCGTCGTCGCGCAGCCGCACGGGCGCTGCGGCACGCAGCATGTCGGGCGGCGGCGGGGTATAGCTCGGCGGCGGGGGCGGCGGCGGGGCGTGCTGCGGCTGGCTCCACGCGCTTTCGGCGGGCGGTGTCGGCGCGCCCCAGCCGGGGGTTTGCGCGGGTGCTGCGGGTTGCCCGCCCAGCCCCTGCAACGGGGACGGCCTGAACACCGTGCGATTGCCTCCGGGACCGTCGCTGCCGCTGCTCATCTACCCTGCCTCTTGACGCACCAGAGTTCGAGTTTGAGCTGCGGCCAGTCGCCCGCGACGTGCAGGCCAAGCGCCGGCGCGGTGGCGAAATCGCGCCAGTCGGGGACGCTCCGGTCGAGCTCGAAATAGATGTAACCCGGCAGCACGCGGAGCTGCGGCGGCGGTGTCGGGGCATGGCGCAGCGGCACGCCGGGCAACGCCGATTCGACGATCTGGCGCATCTTGGTGACCGCGCCGATCTTCGCCACCGCCGGAAAGCGTGCGCGGATCTCGTCGAGCGGCGCGGCGGCGGCGACCGCGAGATAGAAGAAGCCGTGCTGGTACAGCGCGTGATCGGCGATCGTCGAGACGAAGGCGCCGGGGCCGGCATTGTCGAGCGGCAGCTGGATCGCCGAGCGGTCGAACACCGCCGAAAGCATCGATTGCAGAAGGTCGAGAACGGGGTCAAAACTAGGCTGCAGATTTTCGTGGTCGTAGAGCGGAAACGGCGGCGGCTTGCGTTCGGGCCGCGTCAGCGTCGCGAGTTCGCCCGCCAACCCGACGAGGCTTTCGAACAGGCGCTCGGGGTGAACCGCAGGCAGCGATTCGAGGTGCTTGAGCATCGGCCCCCAACGGTTGAGCGCCTGCAGCAGCAGGAAGCTCGCAAAGGTCTCGGCCCCGCCGTCGGTCGCTTCGACGGCGCGCAACGCGAGCTCGTCGGCGCGCTGCTCGACGCGCCCGACGATGTCCGAGAGTCCGCCGCGCAGTCGCTCGCTGGCGCGGATGTCCTGCGCGGGCGGGATGTAGCGTTCGTCGAACAGCGCGCGCTTGTTCGACACCTCGCGGACGCGCGACAGGCCGAGACAGACGCGGCCATAGGTCTGGTCGCGCGTCACGCCGAACTGCAGATTGGGGCGCGCCACCTCGATCGGTTCGCGCGCGCGGTCGTCGGAGAAGGCGTCGGCGATCTCGCTCTCGTCGACGAGGTGGCGCGCATCGTTGGCGCTGCCCCCCGACTCGCGAAACTCGACCGCCCCCGCCTGCGCGGCGGGCAAGGTCAGCGACACCACGGCGTTACGTACGTCGCCGGGCAGATCGAGCGGCGGCGGCGGCGGCTGGTCGTCGGGGATCGCGAAGGGGGTCCCGTCGGGCAGCACGCCGACCGCGCGACGCACGCCGAACTTGCCGAGCGTCGCCAGATCCTCGTCGATGACGAGTTCGGTCAGGCCCCACGGGTACGGACGCAGACTGTCGAGACGCGCGCGCAACTGGGCCTCGACGAAGCGGTCCTGCTGCTGAAAATGCTGCGGGCGCAGGAATTGCCCCTCCCGCCAAGCAACGCGGCTCCTGCCCGCCATTCAGACCTGTCCCCAATCCCGCACGCGACAAAGCTTAGAGCACAGCTTAACGGATGCCGGAAGCCGCGTTATGCAGTGCAGTAACGATTGTCGGCATTTACAGTCGATTAGGAAGCCCGATGAGCGGCCATGACGACTCGTTCGACCCCAAGACCTGGGCGGCAACTCCAGCGGTAGCAGCGACCGTACCGATCGTTAGTGCGCCGCCCGCGCGCCGAACGACAGTCGACGCCCGGTCGCCGGTGGCGGTCGCCGGACTGTCGGCGGCGATCCTCGCGCTGGGCGGCATCGCGGCGTTCGCGATGCGCGCGCCGCCTGCGCCGGTGGTCGCGGCGGTCGCGCCACTCGCCGTCACCCCGGTCGCCGCCGCACCGACGGGAACCCGCCGCACCCTCGTCCTGGCGCGCGCCGCCGACCTCGGCGCGGCGTTGCGCGACGCGGGTGTGCGCGACGCCGATGTCGTGGGGGTCGCCGCAGCAGCGGCACCGACGATGGCAGGGCACCCCGGCGAGGTGCGCGCGACGCTCAGCCTCGCAGGCGCGGCGCTGACCCGCCTCGACCTCGCGTTTTCGGACGGATCGAGCGCGGCGATCGTCGGCGCTGCGGGCGCCTTCACCGCGACGAGCGCTGCCGCCGCGCTCGACACGCGCATCGCCGTGGTGCGCGGCGAGATGGACGCCGACAGCTTCTACTCCTCGGCGGTCGCGGCGGGCGTCGTCGACAGCCTGATCCCCGCGTTCGCCAGCGCGCTCGCCTTCGATTTCGATTTCCAGCGCGAAATCCGCCCCGGCGACGTCTTCGAGGCGGCGTTCGCCCAGGCGCGAGATGCCGACGGACGCGCCATCGGACAACCCAAGCTCGTGTTCGCGTCGATCGCCACCGCCGCCAAGTCGCGGACGCTCTACTGGTTCGAGGACGCGGGCGAAGCGGGCTGGTTCGACGGCAACGGCGCATCGACCGTCCGCGCGCTGATGCGCACCCCCGTCGACGGCGCGCGCGTGTCGTCGCAATTCGGCATGCGCACCCACCCCGTGCTGGGCTATCAGAAACTCCACAAGGGCACCGACTTCGCCGCGCCGACGGGGACGCCGATCTATGCCGCGGGCAGCGCGACGGTCGAATTCTCGGGTCCGAAGGGGCCCAACGGCAATTTCGTCAAGCTGCGCCACAGCAACGGGTGGGAGACCTTGTACCTTCACATGGTGCGGATCGACCCCGGCGTCGTCGCGGGGGCGAGCGTGACGCAGGGACAGGAGATCGGCGCGGTCGGCACGACGGGGCGATCGACGGGGCCGC
>JBBQVB010000203.1:0-3239 GCA_038211965.1 Sphingomonadales bacterium | reverse complement strand
ACCAGGTTCGACGAGACCGTCGGCGCCGAGGAGCTGTGCGACCCGGAGGAACTGACCCGCCTGCGGTCCTACCTCGACCAGCAGCTTATCCATTTGCAGGGCGCGGTGACGAAACTCGCCAACCGGCTCCAGCGTCGCCTGATGGCGCAGCAGAACCGCAGCTGGGATTTCGACCAGGAGGAGGGGATGCTCGACGCCGCACGGCTCGGGCGGATCATCACCAACCCGATGCACGCGCTGAGCTACAAGGTCGAGCGCGACACCAAGTTCCGCGATACCGTCGTGACGCTGCTGATCGACAATTCGGGATCGATGCGCGGGCGGCCGATCTCGATCGCGGCGATCTGCGCCGACATCATGGCGCGGACGCTCGAACGCTGTGCGGTCAAGACCGAGATTCTCGGCTTCACGACCCGCGCGTGGAAGGGCGGGCAGGCGCGCGAGACATGGCTCGCGGCAGGACGGCCGGCGAAGCCGGGGCGGCTCAACGACTTGCGCCACATCGTTTACAAGGCTGCCGACGCACCGTGGCGGCGCGCGCGCAAGAACCTTGGGCTGATGATGCGCGAGGGTCTGCTCAAGGAGAACATCGACGGCGAGGCGCTGCTCTGGGCGCACGCGCGGCTGCTGTCGCGGCCCGAGGACCGGCGCATCCTGCTGGTCATCTCCGACGGCGCGCCGGTCGACGATTCGACGCTGTCGGTCAACAGCGGCAACTATCTCGAACGCCATCTGCGGCAGGTCATCAAGTGGATCGAGGGGCGCTCGCCCGTCGAGCTGGTCGCGATCGGCATCGGCCACGATGTGACGCGCTACTACGCGCGTGCGGTGACGATCATGGATGCCGAGCAGCTAGGCGGCACGATAATCGAACAGCTGGCGGGGTTGTTCGAGGAGGACGGGGTGCGGAAGCAGAAATAGAAGGCGGGTTGGGCGGTTCCCACCGCCCAACCCTCCGTCTGCGGCTTACCGGCCCTCACTGCAACGATGCGGCGAGCCGCGGCCGAGATAGTTGCCCGCAACGCCGCCCGCCGCCGCACCGGCCAGCGCGCCGCCGACGCCGCCACCCAGGAGCGCACCGCCGGCACCGCCCGCCAGCGCACCGACCGCGATGCCCTGATGGCCCGAGCGACGCTTGTCGGCGCGGCAATCCTCGTAGCGCTGACGCGCATTACCGTTGCGATAATAGTGATGGCGCGCATCGGCGACGGTGCCGGCGAAGGTCGCCACGGTCGCAAGCGCGACGGCGAGGGTCTGAACGGTACGCATAATATTCTCCAGGTTGGGGGCGAACGATAGCACCGACAAGCGTTGACAGCGACGATTGTTCCGTCGCCGTTAGGGCGGGGGCGCAGCGTTCAGTACCGGTTCACGGCATCGGCATGATAGAGAGCAGGTTCCGTACAGTAGACTTCGGACCGATCGGCAGTTTTGCGTAAGGAGAACGATGATGAACAAGACAGTCATGGCGATTTTGGCGACGGCGTCGCTCGCTGCTGGCCTTGGTGCGACCCCGGCGCTTGCCGATCATTGGGATCACGGACGCGGCGGCTATGGCGGCGAACGCGGCTATTACGGCGGTCATGGTTATAGCGGTGGCGGCGGCTATCGTGACGACCGTGGCTATGGCTATGGTCATCGGGGCTATGGCGGTAACTATGGTCGGGCTTACTATGGCGGCTATTACGGTCGCCCGGTCTATCGCAGCCGCGTCGTGATTGCCCCCGTCTACGGCTATGGCTACGGCAATGGCTATGTCTACGACGCGCCCTATTACGGCGGTGGCTACTACGACACGCCGGTCAACTACGGCTACGACGGCTATTACGACCGGGGTTACGAGACGCGCGACTATTATGGTCGGGGCTATCGTTGCCGGACGAGCGGCGCGGGTACGGTCCTCGGGGCCATCGCGGGCGGGTTGATCGGCAATGCCGCCGGTGGCCGCTACAATCGTGGTGCCTCGACCATCGTCGGTGCGGGCGTCGGCGCGGTCGCGGGCACGGCGATCGAACGCGACGGCTGCTGAGTCGAGCAACCGACCCCCGCGCCGAGGAACGCCATTGCGTTCCTCGGCGCGGGCGGGCCGGCGCGTCACGCGGCCCTACGCCGCCCGCAGCACCTCGAGAAATGCATCCCCGTAGGCTTCGAGCTTGCGCGCGCCGACACCGGAAATGCGCCCCAGTGCCTCGCGGTCGCGGGGGTGCGCCGCCGCCATCGCGTGCAGCGTCGCATCATGGAAGACCACATAGGGCGGCACCTGCGCCTCGACCGCCAGTTCGCGCCGTACCCGCCGCAATTCGTCGAACAGCGCACTTACGGCATCGCTCAGCCCTGCGGGCGGCACGCCGCGGAGGCGGGGCTTGCGGTTCGGTGCACGCGGTGGCGCTTCGCGGAGCTCGACACCCTGCTCGCCCTTGAGGATCGCGCGCGCGCCCGGTCCCAGGCGCAGCCCGCCGTGCTCGGGATCGCGCGCCAGCGCCTCGCTGGCCTCGAGCTGTCGTGCCAGCGACCTCCAGCCGTCCGCATTGAGGTCACGTCCGATGCCGAACACCGACAGCGCATCATGGCCGAATTTGAGCACGCGCTCGCCCGCCTGCCCGTGCAGCACCTCGACGAGATGGCCGACGCCGAAGCGTTGCCCGGTGCGCACCACCGCCGACAACAGCTTGCGCGCCGCTTCGGTCGCGTCGCGCATCCCCGGCGGCGACAGGCAGTTGTCGCAGTTGCCGCACGGCGGCGGCGCAGGCTCGCCGAAATAGGCGAGCAGCGGCGCGCGGCGGCACTGCGCGGTCTCGCAGAACGAAATCAGCGCATTGAGCCGCGTCGTGTCGAGCGCGGCGCGGTCGGCGGGTCCTTCGGCGATGAAACCCCGCGCGCGGGCAATATCGTCGGCGCCGTACAGCAGATGCGCAACCGCCGGATCGCCGTCGCGCCCTGCCCGTCCCGTCTCCTGGTAATAGGCCTCGATCGACTTGGGCAGCCCGAGGTGCGCGACGAAGCGCACGTCGGGCTTGTCGATGCCCATGCCGAAGGCGATCGTCGCCACCATCACCATGTCGTCGGCATCGACGAACGCCGCCTGGTTGCGCGCGCGTGTCTGCGGGTCGAGCCCCGCATGATAGGCGCGCGCGTTGAGGCCGTGGGCGCTCAGCGTGGCGGCGGTCTTGTCGGTCAGCCCGCGCGTCGGCGCATAGACGATGCCCGAATTCCCCCGCTGCGTGTCGAGGAAAGCCGTC
>JBBQVB010000202.1:0-3259 GCA_038211965.1 Sphingomonadales bacterium | reverse complement strand
CACGTCGGCGACGGGCGTCGCGTTCACGCGCGATCCGGCGACCGGCGAGCGCGCCTATTACGGCGAATACCTGATCAACGCGCAGGGCGAAGACGTCGTCGCCGGCACCGCACACGCAGGCCTTGCCCATCCCGCGCGCGACGACCGCAGCGTGGCTGGTCATGCCGCCGCGCGCGGTCAGAATGCCTTTCGCCGCATGCATGCCGTGGATATCCTCGGGGCTGGTTTCGGTGCGCACCAGGATGACCGACTGGCCCTGTTCGGCGCGGCGTTCGGCGGTGTCACTGTCGAACACCGCGATCCCCGACGCCGCACCCGGCGATGCGGGCAGCCCCTTCACGATCACGTCGCGCGGCGCGGTCGGATCGAGCGTGGGGTGCAGCAGCTGGTCGAGCGCCGACGGATCGACGCGCGCGATCGCCTCGTCGCAGCTGATCAGCCCTTCGCTCGCCATGTCGACCGCGATCTTCAGCGCCGCCTTCGCCGTCCGCTTGCCGCTGCGCGTCTGCAGCATCCACAGGCTGCCGCGCTCGACGGTGAACTCGATATCCTGCATGTCGCGGTAATGCGCCTCGAGCGTGTCGAACACGCGCGCAAGCTCGGCATAGACCGCGGGCATCGATTCCTCCATCGACAACGGCTTGGCACCCGCCCGCTCGCGCGCCGCGCGCGTCAGATATTGCGGGGTGCGGATGCCGGCGACGACGTCTTCGCCCTGCGCGTTGATCAGGTATTCGCCGTAATAGGCGCGCTCGCCGGTCGCCGGATCGCGCGTGAACGCGACGCCCGTCGCCGACGTGTCGCCCATGTTGCCGAACACCATCGCCTGCACGTTGACCGCGGTGCCCCAGTCGTGCGGGATCGCATTGATCCGCCGATAGACCTTCGCGCGGTCGGACTGCCACGACCCGAACACCGCGCCGACCGCGCCCCACAGCTGGTCGTCGACGGTTTGCGGAAATGCGCGGCCCCACAGCTGCTCGACCAGCTTCAGATACTCGGCGCACAACCGCTGCCAGTCGCCCGCCGTCATTTCGGTATCGAGGCTATAGCCTTTGTCTTCCTTCGCGATCTCGAGCGCTTCTTCGAACGCGCCGTGGTCGAGCCCGAGGACGACGTCGGCGTACATCTGGATGAAGCGGCGGTAGCTGTCCCACGCAAAGCGCGCGTCGCCGCTCGCGGTCGCCAGCCCCTCGACCGTCGCGTCGTTGAGGCCGAGGTTGAGGACGGTGTCCATCATGCCGGGCATCGAGACGCGCGCGCCCGACCGCACCGACACCAGCAGCGGGTCGGCGGCATCGCCGAAGCGCTTGCCCGTCACCACTTCGATATGCGCGATGCCGCCGGCGACCTGCGCGGCCAGCTCGGGCGGGAACGCCATCCCTTCGTCATAGTAGCGCGTGCACATCGCGGTCGAAATCGTGAACCCCGGTGGCACCGGCAGGCCGATCGACGCCATCCCGTCGAGGTTCGCGCCCTTGCCGCCGAGCAGTTCCTTGCCGAGCGACTTGCCCTCGGCGTCGCGCCCGTCCGCCACCTGCCCGCCGGAATTGCCGCCACCGAAGCGATAGACATAGTTGGTCATTCAGCCCTCGATCTTCGAAAAGTCGGCGATCCCGTGCACCGCGTCGCGAAAGCGCGCCAGCAGCGCCAGCCGCCGCGCGCGGATGACGGGGTCGGCGTCGTTGACGGTGACATGGTCGAAAAACGCATCGATCGGCGCGCGCAAGGCGCTCAGCGCCGACATCGCGGCAGCGAAGTCCTCGGCCGCGATCGCGGCGGCGACGGTGGGTTCCATGCGATCGAGCGCATCGACCAGCGCTTTTTCTTCGCTGCCCTCTCCCTGAAGGGGAGAGGGACCGCTTGGCGCAGCCAAGCAGGGAGAGGGCACATCGCGCGCATTCCCTCTCCCTGGCGCTTCGCGCCTGTCCCTCCCCCCCGAGGGGGAGGGCGACACGCCCTCCTTCTTCAAGATATTCGCTGCACGCTTGTAGCCGGCGAGCAGGTTCGCGCCCTCCGCCGTCTCGACAAACGCCTGCAAGGCGTGAGCGCGGCGTAAGATACGATTTGGCCGGCCATCCAGCGCCGTACCCCAGTTTTCGGAAGCGGAAACAAGGTCGGGCCGGATTCCGAGCTCTCGCTGTTGAACCATCAATCGATCGATCACGAAGTTGCTCATCAAGCTAAGGCTGACATCGTTCTCGTTATGATTACCGGCCCAGGCACCACAGACAGCGTCCAAATCGATTTGCAATTGATTGCCTTGATCGAGCTTCAGCACGCCCAGCGCCGCGCGCCGCAGCGCGAACGGGTCTCTCGATCCCGTGGGCAATTCGTGAATTGCAAAGAAGCTGCACAGTGTATCGAGCTTGTCCGCGAGCGACACCGCTACCGTCACCGGCGCGGTTGGAACGTCATCGCCCTGCCCGACCGGCTTGTAATGATCGCGGATCGCGTCGGCGACTTGGGCGTCGAGGCCTTGCGCGAGCGCCAAATACCCGCCGATCACGCCCTGCAGTTCGGGAAACTCGCCGACCATGCCCGAGACGAGGTCGGCCTTGCACAGCAGCGCCGCCTGTTCGGCAAGCGCGGGGTCTGCGTCGACGATGCCCTCCTCGCACAGCCAGCGCGCGAGCTTTGCCACGCGATCGACCTTGTCGGCCACGGTGCCGAGCTGTTCGTGGAACACGATGCCTGCGAGCTTGGCCGCCTGATCGGCGAGCGGCACGCGCAGGTCGTTGTCCCAGAAAAAGCGCGCGTCGGCGAGCCGTGCCGACAGCACGCGCTCATTGCCCGCGATTACCGCCCCCGGGTCGCTCGACGCCAGATTGGCGACGCAGACGAAGGCGTTCGCGAGTGCGCCGTCCTGATCGACGCAGGCAAAATATTTCTGGTTGGTGCGCATCGTCAGCTGGATGACCTCGCGCGGCACCCCCAGGAACGCCGCGTCGAAGCGGCCGAGCAGCGGCACCGGCCATTCGGTCAGCGCGGCGTTTTCGACGACGAGTCCTTCGTCCTCGACGAGCACCAGCCCCGCCTCGCTCGCCGCCGTGCGCGCCTGGTCGCGGACGATCGCCTCGCGCTCGGCATGGTCGACGATCACATAGCAGGCGCGCAGTTTTTGCGCATAGTCCGCCGCCGACCCGATCGTGATCGCGCCGCCGTGGTGGAAACGGTGGCCGACGGTCGCAGCGCCGCTGACGATCCCGTCGATCTCGCAATCGACGATCGCCTCGCCCAGCAGCGCGACGATGCCCTG
>JBBQVB010000201.1:0-3332 GCA_038211965.1 Sphingomonadales bacterium | reverse complement strand
GCGTTTGGCCAGCGCGATCGTCGCTATGGCGGGCGGTAGCGTGGCCGCCCCGCGCACCAGCGGCGGACTGGCGACGCGCGTTGTCGTCGGCGTCGCGCTGGCGGCGGTCGCCATCGCGGCGGTGTGGGCCGGCGGCGTCGCTTTTACCGCGCTGGTCGCGACCGCAGTCCTGCTGATGAGTGCCGAGTGGAGCGTGATGCACGGCGTGTCGCGAGGGTTCCGTTTGGCGAGCCTCGTCGCGCTGGCGTTCGTCGCGGGGGTGACGGTCTATGTCTCGGCGATCGACGCGCTGGTCGTCCTCGCCGCGAGCGCCGGGGTGATCGGCCTGTTCATGCGCGGCTTCGACCGCAAACGCGCATTCTGGGTCGCCGCAGGGCTGCTGTATTGCGGCCTGCCGATGGTGGCGCTGCTGTGGTTGCGGGGGCATGAAAACGGTTTGGGCATTGTCGCTTGGACATTCGCCGTCGTCTGGACGACTGATATCGCGGCATTCTTCGTCGGGCGGTTTATAGGCGGACCTAAGCTCGCGCCAAGCATCAGCCCCAACAAGACCATCGCTGGTTTGCTTGGCGGCATCGTTGCTGCCGCTGGCGTTGCTGCCGTCGCGGGGACGTTGCTCGGCGAGCGCTTCACGCAGGGACGCGTTCCAGTTGCACTGGCATTCGTTGGAGCAGGGCTCGCGTTTAATGCCCAACTCGGCGATTTGCTCGAAAGCCGGATCAAACGGCGCGCTGGTGTCAAGGATTCGGGCAATTTACTGCCCGGACATGGCGGGGTGATGGACCGGATCGACGGGCTGCTTCCCGTCTGTCTTTTGGTGGCAATATGCGTCGCGTTCGCTCCACCGGGCATCTGGAAATGACCCCCCGCTCCATCACTGTCCTCGGCGCGACCGGCTCGGTCGGCGTTTCGACCCTCGACCTGCTGTTGCGCGCGCCCGAGGCGTGGCGGGTCGAGGCTCTCACCGCGAACACCGACTACGCAGGCCTTGCGGCGGCGGCGAAGGCCGTCAACGCGAAGCTCGCCGTCGTCGCCGATGAGAGCGCCTATGCCGCGCTGAAGGACGCCCTCGCCGGGAGCGGCATCGAGGCGGCGGCGGGGAAGACGGCGCTGTGCGATGCAGCGAAGCGTCCGGCGGAGATCGTGCTGTCGGCGATCGTCGGCGCGGCGGGGCTGCCGCCGACGCTTGCGGCGGTCGAGCGCGGCGCGACGCTGGCGATCGCCAACAAGGAGACGCTCGTCTGCGCTGGCGGTGTCGTCCGCGCGGCGGCGGCGAAGTCGGGGGCGGTGCTGCTCCCAGTCGACAGCGAGCACAACGCGATCTTCCAGGTCTTCGATCATGCCAACCCCGAACGGGTGACGCGGATCATCGTCACCGCGAGTGGCGGGCCGTTCCGCCGTGCGACGACCGCCGAGATGCGCGACGTCACTCCGGCGCAGGCGTGTGCGCATCCGGTGTGGTCGATGGGGGCGAAGATCTCGGTCGATTCGGCGACGCTGATGAACAAGGGGCTCGAGCTGATCGAGGCGCTCCACCTGTTTCCGGTCACGCCCGAACAGCTCGAGGTGATCGTCCACCCGCAGTCAGTCGTCCACAGCTTCGTCGAATATATCGACGGGTCGATGCTCGCGCAGTTGGGCTCGCCCGATATGCGGACGCCGATCGCCTATTGCCTCGCGTGGCCCGAGCGGATGGCGAGCCCGTCGGCGCGGCTCGACCTCGCGGCGGTCGCGACGCTGACGTTCGAGGCGCCCGACCATGACCGCTTTCCCGCGCTCGGCCTTGCGGTCGCAGCATTGAAGGCGGGTGGGTCGGCCCCGGCGGTACTCAATGCGGCCAACGAAGTCGCGGTGGCGGGCTTTCTGGCGGGCGCGATCGGCTTCCTCGACATTGCCGCCGTCGTTGCCGAAACGCTCGACCGCGTTGCTTCCGCCCCGGTCGCGTCGCTCGATGAGGTGATCGCAGTCGACGGCGCGGCACGGCGGGCGGCAACGACGGCGATGGCCGGGAGACACCGATGACGCTGCTGCCGCAACCTGGACTTGGCCTGACGGTCGTGACCTTCGCGGTTGTCATCGGCGTCCTCGTGTTCGTCCACGAGATGGGCCACTACCTCGTCGCGCGCGCGCTCGGGATCAGCGCCGAAGCGTTCTCGATCGGCTTCGGGCGCGAGGTTTTTGGCTGGACCGACCGTCGGGGGACGCGGTGGAAGCTCGGCCTTCTGCCGCTCGGCGGCTACGTCAAGTTCGCGGGTGACGCCGACGCCGCGAGCCGTCCGGCTGATGTGCCCGAGGCGACCTCTGCCGAGCGTGCGGTGATGTTCCAGTTCCGCCCACTGTGGCAACGCGCGCTAGTCATCCTCGCCGGGCCGTTGACTAATTTCGTCTTCGCCACGGCAATCTTCGCGGCGTTGTTCATGACTTATGGCCAGTTAGTGACCCCACCGGTGATCGCGACCATCGTCCCCGGAACCCCGGCGGCGCGCGCCGGACTGATCCCCGGCGACGTTATCGTCGCGATCGATGGGAGCCGCGTCACCGCCTTCGAAGATGTGATGCAGGCAATGGCGCTCAATCCGGGCCAGCCAGTCGATCTCGACTTCCGCCGTGCGAACACCGTGCGAAGCCTGCGGATCGTCCCGGTCATGGTTGATCGGGCCGATCCCTTCGGCGCACATTCGAAGATCGCCCGCCTCGGCATCGCGCCCGCGCGCGGTCAGGTGGTCGTCCCGCGCGCGCCGCTGTCGGCGATCTATCACGGTGGCATCGAGGTCTGGTCGCTGATCGGCGCGATCGTCCACGGCATAGGTGATGTCGTCACCGGCCACCGTGCCGTCACCGAGATGGGCGGGCCGATAAAGATCGCGCAGATTTCGGGGCAGGCGGCGGCACTGGGGTTGCCTAACCTCATCCAGTTCATCGCGTTCGTCTCGATTAATCTGGGATTCATCAACCTCCTGCCAGTTCCGATGCTGGACGGGGGACATCTGTTCCTCTACGCGGTCGAAGCCGTTCGTCGGCGTCCCCTGGCGCCCAGGGTCCAGGAATGGGCCTTCATGTCGGGGTTCGCCGCGCTGATGTCGCTGATGGTGTTCCTCACGTGGAACGACCTTGGCGGGGTCGGAGCGTGGCAACGGCTGTCGGGGCTATTCGGTTGAAACGGCAGTTCGCGGGGGCGAATACGGCAGGGCGGGTTGAAGGGCGGGTTGACTGCGTGAGTGATCGAACAACGTCGACAGCGGCGCCGCGACGGCGGGCAGCGCATGCGCGACGGTTGACCCTCGTGCTGCTCGCCAGCACCGCGTTTGCTCAGGTGGCGACGGCGCAGGTGC
>JBBQVB010000200.1:0-3398 GCA_038211965.1 Sphingomonadales bacterium | reverse complement strand
GTCGATCAGGATGCCGACCGGCGGGCGCCCGCGCGACGACGGCAGGCCGCGAATCACCGGCCGCGTATCCTGCAGCCCCGAGCCCTTGTCGAAGACGAGGCTCGAATCGAGGCGCGCGATGTCGGCGAAGGTCTGCACCTTCTGCTGTTCGATCTTGGTGCTGCCGAGGGCGAGGATCGACAGCGGCGTGTCCTGCAGCCGTTCGGTGCGATTGCGCGCGGTCACGACGATGTCGCCGTTGTCGCCGGCTGCGGTCGCCGAAGTCTGGGTTGCAGCGGTCTGCGCCCACACCGCCGGGCTCGCCAGCACCAGCCCCGATGCGCCGAGGCGGTAAAGCATGCGGCGACGCCGCGCGATCTGATCGTGCACGATATTTCCCCTTATCGCGGTCCAGGATGTGGCGGTCGAAGCCGGCCTCCCGCCGCCTCGACACCCTGGTACTCGCGGGTTGTTTGACCGCGTGCTGTACCGCCCGCCAGCGACACTTCGCTGGGCAGAGCCTGCGCTACGCGAACGCCGTTTCGCGTAGTCGTTCGCGCGCGAACGGGTGTTCCCGAAACAATGTTCCTGTGGCTATAGTCCCACCTCCGCGATGGACCGCCGATGACCACGATGACGAACGCCCTGGCGACCCCGAAATTTGCCAGCGAACGCACCCTGGTCGCGTTGCTGTTCTTCGTCGCCTGCCCGGTCATGATCGGCTTCCCGATGGGCTGGTATCAGGCAGGACTCGGCCGTTACCTGCCCGTCGCTGCATCCTGTGGTTTGTGGGTCAGCCAATGGCTGATTTCGTGGTGGCTGTCCGAGCTGCTGCTGCGCGGCGGCAGGGCTGTTCTGAAACCCTGGGACTTGCCGCTCACCGCGCTTCTCGTGCTTGCCGCCGTCGGTAACATCCTGCTCTCACGGTTCTGGGGCCCGGCGATCAATTCGCTGTTCCTAACCTTGAGCGGTATCGAAGACCAGTCGATGATAGGCACGAACCGGAGCCTGCTCGACATCGTCTATGTCGGACGACTGTTCCGCGCGAGCGCCTACGGCGCGGTTTACTGGTGCGTGCTGCGTTATTTCTACGAGCGCTACCGCACGCGCGATGACCGCGCAGGCGACGCGAGCGAGACCCCGTACCCGCGCTTTCGGCGGCCCCGATGGCACCGACTGCCGAAGCGGTCACCGGCTGGTCCCCACGCCTCGCGGCCGAGTTCCAAAAGGGCGGCATCAGCGATCCCGACCGGGTGATCGCGGTGCAGGCCGAGGATCACTACGTTCGCGTGCATATCGACGACGGCGCCAGTCGTCTGATCTACTTCCGCTTTGCCGACGCGCTCGCCGGGCTTAAAGGCGTCGACGGCATGCAGGTGCATCGCTCGTTCTGGGTGAAGCGGTCGGCGATCGCGGAAATGCTCAACGAAGGCGGCAATGTCCGCCTGATTCTTACCGGCGGGCTCAAAGTGCCCGTCAGTCACAAACACCAGGCGTTGATCGGGTTTGTTTTAGGAAGCTGACCAGTCAGCGTACTGCCATTTTGGCATCACTCGAGTGAGCGCCGGACGCCGTTACCCCGAGCGTCCCCTAGAGGAAGCGCGCCACGACGTCGCGGTAGCTGCGGCTGACCTTGACCTGTGTACCGCTGCCCAGAACCAGGAAACACTCGCCGTTGGTGTGTGGCTTGACCGACTTGACGTTGTCGAGATTGACGATCGTCGAGCGGTGGATGCGCTGGAACTTGCGTGGATCGAGGCGCTTCTCGAGGTCTTTCATCGTCTCGCGCAGGATCAGCGTCTGGTCGGCGGTGTAGATGCACATATAGTCGCCGGCCGCGTCGATGCGCTCGATGTCGGGCACTTCGACGCGGAAGATCTGGCCGCGATCCTTGATGTTGAGGACGCGCTCGAAGCGGTTGGCGGCAGGCTCCTCGGCCGCCGCCATGTCTTCGGGAAGCGCATCGGGCGCGACTTCGGAGAGGATTTCCTTGAGGCGTCCGGTCTCCTCGCAGCCGCGCTTCTCGGCGAGGCGCTGGCGGACGCGGTCGAGCGTCGCGGCGAGCCGGTCTTCCTCGACGGGCTTCATCAGATAATCGACGGCGTGCGCCTCGAACGCCTTGAGCGCGTGCTCGATATAGGCGGTGACGAAGACGAACAGCGGCGGCTCGACATCGGCGACGCCCGAGACCACCGAGAAGCCGTCGAAGCCCGGCATCTGAATGTCGAGAAACACCAGATCGGGCTTGAGCGTGCGGATCGCGCGGATCGCCTCGCGGCCGTTGGCGCAGCGCTCGACGATCTCGACGTCGTCGAACGCCTGCAAGCGCAGTTCGAGGCCCTGAATGGCGAGGCGTTCGTCGTCGACGAGGATGGTCCGGATGGTCATTGCGCGATTTCCCTCGGCTGAGCCGGAAGTTGCGCCCCCTGACGTGGTGTTTCGACCGGTTTGCCGTCCGGTAGCCGGGCGTCGCTGCCCCTGGTGTCCGAGCCCTTGAAGTCCGAGCCCTTGCCTTCGAACGCCTGATACGGAATGTCGATGAGGACAATCAAGCCATGCGGCTCGTTGTCGGCGAGTTCGAAACGCTGATCCTCGCCGTAAGCCTGGAGCAGCCGTTCACGGATGTTGGCAAGGCCGACGCCCGACCCTGAAGTGGACACGGGCATGTCGCCGTGCAACCCCTCCACCCCAAGTCCCAGCCCCGGCCCGGTATCGGTGACGGTGACGATCAGCCGCTCGCCCATCAATCGCGCGTCGATGTTGATCTCGGCCCCTTCCTCCATCGGCGTGACGGCGTATTTGACCGCATTCTCGACGAGCGGCTGGAGGAGCAGCGACGGCATCCGCGCGTCCATCGCGGCGGCCGAAATCTCGAAGCGCGTCTGTAGCCGGTCCTCGAAGCGCGTGCGCTCGATGTCGAGGTAGAGTTTGAGCGCCTCCGCCTCCTGCGCGACGGTCGCCATGCCCTCGAGCCCGCCGACGAGGCTGTAGCGCAGGAAGGAACTCAGCCGCGACAGCATCGCGTTGGCGCGCGCGGTGTCCTTGAGCAGCACCAGGGTCGAGATCGAATTGAGCGTGTTGAACAGGAAGTGCGGGTTGAGCTGATAGCGCAGCATCTCGAGCTTCGCCGAATTGGCCTGCGCCGCGACCTTGAGCATCCGCTCCGACTGCGCCGCGAGCAGCAGGTAATAGTTGATGCCGTAATACAGCCCCGTCCACGCGCCGAGTACGGCGAAATCGAGCAGGATCGCGCCGAGGAATTCGATGCCGCGCGGCTGCCAGCCCGGTTCGTAGAAGGTCGCGTGCGCCCAGACCTCGAGTACCGAGAACAGCGCCGACGCGACGCCGACGATGACCAAAGTCACCGTCCAGACGAACACCGGCTTCATGCGGATGACGCGGCGGTACGCTGCCGCCAT
>JBBQVB010000199.1:0-3400 GCA_038211965.1 Sphingomonadales bacterium | reverse complement strand
GGATCCCGGGCGCGCTGTCGAACACCATCCCCCAGGCGGCGCAGGCGACGACAACGCCGCCCGCGCCCGTCGCGCCCGTCGTCGCGCCCGCCACGGTCGGCACCTCGACCTTCGCCAAGACGTACGAGGTCGGCAAGGCGGTGTCGGTGACGCGCGCACCGCGTGGGTCGCTGCGGCGACTGTCGGTCGCGGTCGTCGTGCGCGACGCGGCGCTCGGCGCGCCCAAGGGGCAGGCGGCGCAGGTCGCGGTGCTGACCACGCTGGTCCGCAGCGCGGTCGGTTACGATGCGAAGCGCGGCGATGTCGTGACGGTGGCGACGCGCGCCTTTATCGATCCCGCTGCGGCGGCGAGCGAGGCGTGGTGGCGCGCCTATGCCGAGACGGCGGGGCAGGGGCTGCTGGCGCTGGCGGGCGTGGCGATGCTGGTGTTCGGGATCGGGCGTCCCTGGCTCAAGGCGCGTGCTGCCGACCGGGCCGCTACGGCACTCGAAGCGACCCCGGCGCTGACCGTCGATTACCGCGCCAAACTCGAACACGCCCGCGCGCTCGTCGGGGCGGACGTATGGCGCGCCTCCGCCGTAGTGCGCGGCATGTTGCGGACGCCCGAAGCATGATCCAGCTGCCGCTCTCGGGCGCGCAGAAATGCGCGGTACTGCTGCTCCTCCTCGACGAGGGCGCGGCGGCAGCATTGCTGCGCAGCCTCGACCCACACGAGGTTCGCGCCGTCGGCGACGCGATGCTTTCGGTCGCCGAGATCGAGCCGCGCGCCATCGACGCGGTGCTCGACGATTTTCTAGGTTCGCACGATTCGGTCGCGGCGCTCGGCAACGATGGGCGGCAGGTGCGCGCGGTGCTGACGCAGGCGTTCGGTCCGGCGCGCGCGCAGCCGATGCTCGGGCGGCTCGGCCCCCCTGCGGCGACGCCGCCGTTCGCCAGTCTCGCGTGGGCCGAACCCGCAGCGATTGCAGCGGTGATCGCCGCCGAGCATCCGCAGGCGGGCGCGGTGATCCTCGCGCATCTACCGTCCGAGGCCGCGGCAGCCGTGCTGGCGCAGTGTCCCGAAGCGCTCCAACCCGACCTGCTCGTGCGTCTGGCGCGGCTTGGTCCCGTCGCGCCACCCGCGTTGGCGAGTCTCGAGGCCGATGTCGAGGCGCAACTCCGCGTCCTCGCGGCGGCGGCCCCGGCGGCGGCACGCGGTGGCCCGGCGTTCGCCGCAAAGCTGCTCGGCGGGCTGGCCGGCGCGTCGGGGGTCGTCGAGGCGGTGCGCGCGCGCGATGCCGAACTCGCAGGGGCGATGTCCGAATTGCTGTTCGTCTTCGCCGACCTGCTCCGCATCGACCGGCGCGGCTTGCAGACCATCGTGCAGGCGGTCGAACCCGAACTGCTGACCGTCGCGCTCAAGGGGGCCGACGCGACACTCAAGGCGCATATCCTCGGCGGCATGTCGCAGCGCGCCGCCGCACAGATCGAGGACGACATCGCCAGCCGGGGGCGCCTCAAGCGCGCCGAGGTCGAGGCGGCGCAGGCGGGCGTCGCAGCGATCGTCCGGCGACTGGCCGACGCGGGCGAGATCGCACTGCCGGGCAGCGGGGCGGGCTATGTTTGAGCCGGGCGGTCCCGGACCCAGCGCGCCGGTGCGGCTCGCGTCGCTGTTCGCGGCGATGGGGCCCCGCACTGCCGCTACGCCGCCCGCGACGAACGTCGAGGCGATCGCGGCTGCTGCCGAGGCGCGCGGGCGGGCCGTGGGGCGCGCCGAGGCGGAAGCCGAGCTGGCCCCGCTGTTAGACCTGCTGCGCGCTGCGGTGGGCCGTGTCGACGCCGCCTGTACGATCGATGCCGAGGGGCTTGCACCGCTGTTCGCCGATTTGGTCGGGCGGGTGGCGCGCGCGGTGATCGAGGGCGAGTTGCGGCTGTCAGGCGACGCGGTGGCACGGCTGGTCGCGACTGCGCTCGCGGCGGTCGAGGTCGCGGGGTCGGTGATGGTGTTCGCAAGCGAAGCCGACCACGATCTTCTCGTTCGTCATTCCGGCGACGACCGTAAGGAAGCGCCACCTCCGACGTTTCTCATCGACCCGACGCTCGCCCCCGGCGACATCCGCGTCGAAACCCCGAAGCATGTCGTCACCGCGTCGCTGACCGCGCGGCTCGCCGAGATCGTCGCGGCGCTGTGACCGCGACCGCCGCCCTCGCCACGCTGGCGCGCGCAGGCACTATTGTGCCCCCCGCCCCGATCCGCGTCGGTGGGCGCGTACTGGCGTTCGATGGGCTGACCATCGACTGCGGCGGGCTCGACGCGGGCGTCGGCGCGGTATGCGCGGTCGACGGCTGTCCTGCCGAGGTCATCGGCTTTCGCGACGGGCGCACCCTGCTGATGAGCCTCGCGCGCGCCGCGATGCTGTTGCCGGGGGCGGCCGTGCTGCCGCTCGCCGACAGCGCGCGGGTGTCGGTCGGCGGCGCGCTGCTCGGGCGGGTGATCGACGGTGGCGGGCGGCCTCTCGATAGCTTGCCCGTCCCCCGGACGACCGTGCGCGTCCCTCTCGACCCGCCCGCCGCCAACCCGCTGCGCCACGGCGGCATCGCCCAAGTCTTCGCCAGCGGCATCCGCAGCATCGACGCGCTGCTGACCCTCGGGCGCGGGCAGCGCGTCGGCATCATGGCGGGCAGCGGCGTCGGCAAGTCGGTGCTGCTCGGCCAGATCGCGCGCCACGCGGTGGCCGATGTCGTCGTTGTCGCGCTGATCGGCGAGCGCGGGCGCGAGATCGGCGACTTTCTCAGCGACCAGCTCGACGGCGCGGCGCGTGCGCGCAGCGTCGTCGTCGCGGTCGCTGCCGACGATGCGCCGCTGCTCCGCGTGCGCGGCGTCATGCGCGCGCATGCCATCGCCGAGCATTTCCGTTCGCAGGGCCGCCACGTCCTGCTCATCGTCGACAGCCTGACGCGGGTCGCACACGCGCAGCGCGAGATCGGCATGGCGCTCGGCGAGGGGCAGGGACCGCGCGGCTATCCGCCGTCGGCGCTGGCGCTGCTGCCGCGCCTCGTCGAGCGGGCGGGCAACGATATCGACGGCGGCGGCTCGGTGACCGCGCTCTACACCGTGCTGGCGGACGGCGACGACATGAACGATCCCGTCGTCGATGCGGCGCTGGCGCGGCAGGGCGCGATGGCGTCGTTCCGCATGCAGGCTCGGCGCGAAACATGTGGCTTCGACGCGGCGCGCGCCGCGCTGCTCGCGGTGATGGCATGAGCGCGCGGCTCGCGCGACTGGCGGGCATCCGACGCGTGGCGCTGCTGGGCGACCTGCGCGCGTTGGCGGCGGTCGAGCGGCGGCTAGCCGATCTCGGCGCGACACAGGCGCGCCTCACCGCGCTGCGCGCGGGGGTGCCGGTCGGCGACCGCGCAG
>JBBQVB010000198.1:0-3409 GCA_038211965.1 Sphingomonadales bacterium | reverse complement strand
GCGACCTCCATGCCGAGCAGTTTCTCGCGCTCGCCCGCGAGCATTCGCTCGATGGGGATGCCCGTGGCGCGCGACACCACCGCGGCAATGTCGTCGCTGGTGACCTCCTCGCGCACCATCGCGCCCGCCGTCGCACCCTCGGCCTCGGCGAGCTGGCGCTCGAGTTCGGGGATGCGCCCGTAGGTCAGCTCGCCCGCCTTGGCATAGTCGCCGCCGCGCTGCGCCTGCTCGACCTCGAGCCGCGTCGCGTCGAGCTGCTCCTTGACCTTGGTCGCCCCCGCGAGCTTGTCCTTCTCGGCGGTCCAGCGCGCGGTCAGCCCCCGCGACTGCTCGTCGAGATTGGCAAGTTCGGTCTCCAGCGCGGTCAGCCGCTCCTTCGACGCTGCATCGCTCTCGCGCTTCAACGCCTCGCGTTCGATGCGCAGCTGCATGATGCGCCGGTCGAGGTTTTCGATCTCCTCGGGCTTGCTCTCGACCTCCATCCGCAAACGGCTCGCGGCCTCGTCCATCAGGTCGATCGCCTTGTCGGGTAGGAAGCGGTCGGCGATGTAGCGGTTCGACAGCGTCGCGGCGGCAACGATCGCGCCGTCGGTGATGCGAACGCCGTGGTGAAGTTCGTATTTCTCCTTGAGCCCGCGCAGGATCGAGATCGTGTCGGGCACCGTCGGTTCGCCGACGAACACCGGCTGAAACCGCCGCTCAAGCGCCGCGTCCTTTTCGACGTATTTGCGATACTCGTTGAGCGTCGTCGCGCCAATGCAGTGGAGTTCGCCGCGCGCCAGCGCGGGCTTCAACAGGTTCGAAGCGTCCATCGAGCCTTCGGACGCGCCCGCCCCAACGAGCGTGTGCATTTCGTCGATGAACAGGACGACGTCCGAACCCTCGGCGCGGACTTCGTCGAGGACACCCTTGAGTCTTTCCTCGAACTCGCCGCGGTACTTCGCGCCGGCGATCAGTGACCCCATGTCGAGCGCCATCAGGCGGCGGTCCTTCAGCCCCTCGGGGACATCGCCATTGGCGATGCGCAGCGCGAGTCCCTCGACGATCGCGGTCTTGCCGACGCCCGGTTCGCCGATCAGCACAGGGTTGTTCTTGGTGCGCCGCGCCAGCACCTGCACCGTGCGGCGGATCTCCTCGTCGCGCCCGATGACCGGGTCGAGCTTGCCGTCGCGCGCCGCCTGCGTGAGATCGCGCGCGTATTTGTTAAGAGCGTCGAATTGGTTCTCGGCGCCCGCGCTATCCGCCTTGCGACCCTTGCGGACAGCGGCGATGGCATCGTTCAGCCCTTGCGGCGTGGCTCCCGCTGCCGCGAGCGCCTTGCCCGCGTCGGTGGTCGTGGCCAGCGCACACGCCAGCAACAGGCGCTCGACCGTGACGACCGAGTCGCCCGCCTTGGTTGCGACCTGCTCGGCATTGTCGAGCAGCCGCGCGGTGTCGTTGTCCCAATTGAGCGACTGCGCACCACCACCGGTGACGGCGGGCATCTTCGCTAGCGCCTGATCGATCAGCTGGGTTGCCGTCTCGGGTCGCCCCCCGGCAGCGCGGATCAACCCCGACGCCATGCCCTGCTCATCCTCGAGCAGCGCCTTGAGCAGATGCGCGGGGGTCACGCGCTGGTGATCCATCCGGATCGCGACGGTCTGCGCCGATTGCAGGAAGCCCTTGGCGCGGTCGGTGAATTTCTCGATGTTCATGGTGCCTCCGTCACCGCCGATATGTGTGTGGTATCCGGGCAACACAAGGGGGCCTGACCGAAGCGCACCTGCGCCGTCATCGAATTGAGAAATCGCGGAATCTGGCCGGTTTTTACAATACGCGGCGCTGAGGTCGCGCGACGGTTACCGGACTGTCAACACGGGAGTAAGCTCATGATGTTCAAGTCTATCCTGACCGGTGCCGCCGCTGCCTTGCTGGGCACGTCGGCGTTGCACGCATCGGAACTGCTGACCAACGGCGATTTCAGCGGCGGCAATACCGGTTTCGCCTCGACCTATAGCTACAACAGCTATTCGGCGGCGCAGGGAACCTATTACCTGACCGGCAACGCCGCCAACATCTGCGGCTGCTTCAACAACCTCGCCGACCACACCAGCGGGAGCGGCACACTGATGGTCCTCGATGGTGCACAGTCCGGCCTCGATTTCTTCAGCGAGACCTTCGCCGTCTCGGCGAACACCAATTATACGCTGAGCTATTGGGCATCGCAGCTGGGTGGCGGGCCGCAGGCAGTGATCGCCGCGATGGTCAACGGCAGCCAGGTCGGCAGCAACTTCGTCCCGTCGCAGTCGGGCTGGCAGAACTATACCGTCAGCTTCAATTCGGGTCTGGCGACGAGCGTCACGCTGGGTCTGCGCGACCTCGAGACCAACTTCAGCTACAACGACTTCGCGATCGACGATGTCTCGGTCGTCGGCGAGGTTGCCGGTGCCGTTCCCGAGCCCGCCACATGGGCGTTGATGATCGGCGGTTTCGCGATGACGGGCGCATCGATGCGGCGTCGCAGCACGCGCGTGGTTGCCGCCTGACCGGCCGCCGCGCCGGGGTAACCCGGCGCGGCGTTCGGGCTGGCGTAGGCCCACACTGGCGCGGGTCGGGCAGGGCGGCTAGGATTGTGCCCTGCTCTCCAGCCAAGGTTTCCGATGCGCCTCCTGCTGCTTGTCGTCGCTACACTGCTTGCCGCTCCCGCTACCGAAGTTGTTGCCGCCGTTGCGTCGCAACCCGCGCCGACCGCTGCGCTCGTCGCGCAGGTGTCGATACCGCACGATGATTTCACCCTCGCCAACGGGCTACGGGTGTTCGTCCATACCGACCGCAAGACGCCGGTCGTGGCGGTCAGTGTCTGGTACCATATCGGCTCACGCGATGAACCGGCGGGGAAGACCGGCTTTGCGCACCTGTTCGAGCATCTGATGTTCTACGGCTCCGAGCACAACAACGACGTGTTCTTCAAGAAGCTGGAGGATGTCGGTGCGACCGACTCGAACGGCTCGACGTGGTTCGACCGCACGAATTATTTCGAGAATGTGCCGACCCCGGCGCTCGACCTCGCGCTGTTCCTCGAGTCCGACCGGATGGGGCACCTCCTCGGTGCGATCGACCAGAAGAAGCTCGATGCCCAGCGCGCGGTGGTCAAGAACGAGAAGCGCCAGAACGATAACGAACCTTATGGGTTGACGAGCTATGCGCTGCTCGAAGGCCTGTACCCGCCGGGCCATCCGTACCGCCACGACACCATCGGCAGCATGGCCGACCTCGACGCCGCGTCGCTGAGCGACGTGAAGGATTGGTTTCGCGCCAATTATGGACCCAATAACGCCGTGCTGGTACTGGCGGGCGACATCGACGTAGCGACCGCGAAGCCGCTCGTCGAGAAATATTTCGGTGACATCGCGCGCGGCCCAGCGCCACG
>JBBQVB010000197.1:0-3416 GCA_038211965.1 Sphingomonadales bacterium | reverse complement strand
CAGAAGCGGCAGCAGGAAAGAGAAGGAGACGAGACGCGGCCCGAGGACCGAGGTATTCGCGGTCGTCGTCGAGACGAACGTCGCGCTCGTCCCGAGCTGGCCGGGGCCGCTGTTGGTCCACAGCACGTTCGAGGCCTGGGTAATCGGCGAAAAAGACGCGAAGGTCGTGATGACCGCGCCCGCAGGTGCGGCGGCGCCGAGCAGCGCGGCAGCGGCGAGCGAAGCGGCGGCAATTTTCTTGAACATCATCGTCTCCAACTGCGAAACTGCCCTTAGGACGGTCCCTTACACGCGCCATCGCGCGTGCTTTCAGCAGTCGACAAGCAAATTTCGTGCCATGCCTTGAATGGTGGCCAACACGTTGTCCGATAACGATTAACTGTTCATTTATCATTACGTTTTGTAAAGTTACCCGACACTCCCGATGCCGCCCGCCGCGTCAGTCTCGGCTTCAGCCGCAACGCCGGACTTTCGACGAAATGCCACGAGAGCGCCGCAAGCGGCAGCGTCAGCGCAAGCCCGACCGCGATATTCGCAAGTGGTGTCGCCGCCCAGCCGAGCGCGATCGCCAGCTGCTGCATCGGGAAGGCGTAGATGTAGATGCCGTAGCTGTAGTCGGGCAGGCGCGCACTCGCGGTCTTGAGCGACGCGGGCACTGCAAAGGCTGCGACGAGGGTGAAGTATGCAAACCCGAGCTGCAGCGCCACGAGCCCGGGCACCGTCCCCCGCAGCGCCTGCGCCGCGATCAGGGCAGCGACAATTGCACCAAGCGCGAGCACCCACGACAGCCGCAGGCGATCGCGCCACTGATAGGCGAGGACGCCGAGGAAGAACGAGAACGCAAGGCGGCGCGGTTCTTCGAGCGCCGGGATCGCCGTCGCCGGCAGTGCGAGATGCACCAGCGCCGCCAGGCCAAAGCCGACAAGCAGCAGGCGTCGCGAGCGGAGGGCCGCCACCGCGCCGAGCAGGGCCAGCGCGATGTAGCAGCGTACCTCCTGCGGGATCGTCCACAGCGAACCGTTGACGCCGGGCACCGGCACGTCGCGGAACATGCCCGGCAACTGATATTCGCCCGGCAGCGTCAGGGCGTTGCGCCAAAGGTAACGGATAGTCAGCGGGTCGCCGAGATAAGCCGTCAGGCTCGTCGTGCCGAAGATCGCCCACAGGCCGAACACGACGACGATCAGCATCACCCACAGCCCCGGCAGCAGGCGCAGCGCGCGCGCCAGCGCGAAATCGCGGACGCCGCGCTTGACGAGGCTGCCGGTGACGAGAAAGCCGCTGAGCGAAAAGAACAGACTGACCGCCAGCCAGCTGACCGGCACTGTCAGCACCGCGACGGTTGGGTCGAGCCCGGCGCGGAACTGGGTCAGGTCCCAGCCGTGCGAGACCATCACCGACGCAGCGAGCAGCCAGCGCAACGCGGTGAAGATATTGCCGTCATGACGGAGATCGCCGGCATCGAGGTGCCGCCCGCGCCAGAAGCTCGCCATCAGAATGCGTTGCGCGGCGTCAGCAGCGCGACGATCGTCCGCATCATGATGTACAGGTCGAACAGGATCGACCAGTTCTCAATATAGTAGAGATCGTGCTCGAAGCGCTTGACGAGCTTGTCCTCGGTATCGGTTTCGCCGCGCCAGCCGCAGACCTGCGCCCAGCCGGTAATGCCCGGCTTGACCTTATGGCGCGCTGCGTACGACGACACGACATCGGAAAACAATTTGCCACCCGCGCGCGTCGACGCGGCGTGCGGGCGCGGGCCGACCAGCGACATGTTGCCCTGCAGGACGTTGAGCAGCTGCGGCAATTCGTCGAGGCTGAGCGCGCGGATGACGCGTCCGACGCGCGTCACGCGGGGGTCGCCGCGGCTCGCCTGGCGGATGTTTTCGACCTCCGAGCGGTCGTGGTACATCGAGCGGAACTTGTAGACGAAGAACGGCCGGTTGTTGAAACCCTCGCGCGGCTGCCGGAACAGGATTGGCCCCTTGCTGTCGAGGCGGATCGCGAGTGCGACCACGGCCAGGATCGGCGACACGAGGATCAGCGCGAGCAGACCCAGCACGCGGTCCTCGACAATCTTCGCCCAAGCGTCGATCCCCGAAATCGGTCGCTCGAAAAGGGTCATCACCGGCAGCTCACCGAGCAGCACGACGGGCCGCGCGGCGAAGACGAAGCTCGCCAGATCGGGCGCGAGGCGGATGCGCACCGGGGTCAGCGCGAGCGTCGAGACAACCTCCTGCAGCCGCGCCTCGGCCGACCACGGCAGCGCGACAATGACCTGATCGACGCGGCCGTCGCGGATCATCGCGACCAGCGCTTCGAGATTGCCGAGCACGGGCATCCCGGCGGTTGCCTTGGCGACGCGGCCGTCACGGCGGTCGTCGGCGAATCCGAGCAGCGCGATCGTCAATTTGTCGTGCGACTGGATGTAGTTGGCGAGCCGGACGCCCTGCGGACCGGCCCCGAAGATGACAACGCGTTGATCGAAAATGCCCTGACGCTTGAGACGGCGGACCCAGACCGTCATGGCAACGCGCGACGCGAGCAGCATCACGCCGCCGCCGGCGAACCACGCGAGCGTCCACGCCCGCGACACGTCGTCGGAGACTTTGAGCAGGAAGCCCAGCGTCAGCATGAAGAGGACCGTCGCGACCCAGCTCGTCGCGACGCGCTGCCATGCCTGGCGGAGCGAGAACTGGGCGTCGATGTCGTAGCAGCCAATGGTCTCGGCGAGCACCGCAAAGGTCACCGAGGCGAGCGCGACGATGCGATGATAGCCGGGCAGGTCGCCGCTGCCGAAGGTCGGCTCGAAATAGCTGCTGGCGATCAACCCGGTGGCCAGCACGACGCCGAACTCGACCGCGCGGACCGTCCAGACGACGACGTCGAGCGGCAGTCCGGTCTTGCCGCGCGCTGCCGCCTCGGCTGGCGGCCTGATGCTCATTTCGTTCACCGACCGCTCCGCACCGGCGACGTGGCGCGCCCGGCGACAGGTACGCGCGCGACGATCCAAGGGCAGTAGCCGTGCCGCCGCAAGCTGCTATAGGGATGCTCTGGGGTAGGGCAACGGAGAAGTCGCGAATGCAGACGGTCTACGACTGGGCGACGATGGTGGTTTTCGCCGGTCTTGTCGTGCTGTTCCTGCAGCGCTCGCAAGGCGAGGCCCGCGACAAATTGTGGCAGTATCTCGTCGCTGCTGTTGGCTGCGCGGTGACCAATTACCTCGGCAACGAAGGCGTCCGGCTGAGCGACACGACCTATCATATCGGCGCCGTCGCACTGGGGGTCGCGACGCTGGCATTCATCGTCGTCGTCCTCAAGCCATTTGAGGGCGTCGGCACGCGCTGACGCGTCACCCGCGCTGCATCGCGCGGCTCAGCGTCGTGCCGATCAGCACGGCGCGGTCGGTCGGTGCC
>JBBQVB010000196.1:0-3441 GCA_038211965.1 Sphingomonadales bacterium | reverse complement strand
ACCCGACGCGATTGCCGCCGCCATCATCAAAGCCAAAATCAAATCACAGACTCCATACGATCTCGCCGCCCTTGATCGTCATGACGACGCGGCCCTGCACCGGCAGGCCGTCGAAGGGCGTGTTTCCCGCGCTCGCGACGCTGGCATCGGCGTCGATGCGCCACGGCGCGCCGCTATCGTAGAGCATCAGGTCGGCGGGCGCACCCGCCTCGATGCGTCCACCGGGCAGCCCGAAGATGCGCGCCGGGGCATCGGTCATCGCGGCTAGCACCGCCGGCTCGCTCATCCGCCCGTCGTGAACGAGCGTCAGCGCGAGCGCGAGCAGCGTCTCGGCGCCCGTCATGCCCGGCGCGGCGTCCGCGAATGGCAGGCGCTTGTCCTCCTGCGTCCGCGGATCGTGGCCCGAAGCGATGACGTCGATCGTCCCGTCGGCGAGCCCGTCGATCACCGCGCGCCGGTCGTCGTCGTGGCGCAGCGGCGGCGACAGGCGCGCAAACGTCCGGTAGCCCGTCACCGATTGCTCGCCGAGGAGGAAATGCGCGGGCGTCACGCCGCACGTCACGGCAATCCCGCGCGCCTTGGCGTCGCGGACGAGCGCGATGCTCTCCGCAGTCGTGACCTGGCGGACGTGGAGTCGGCAGCCGGTCGCTTCGGCGAGGCGCAGGTCGCGCGCCACGGCAAGCGCCTCGGCGAAGGCAGGCGCGGCCGGGAGCCCGAGCCGCGTCGCGAACTCGCCCGCCGTCGCGACGGCATCGCCGGTCAGCGCGGCGTCCTCGCAATGCGTCACGACGACCAGCCCGAAGCCGCTGGCGTACTGCATCAGCCGGTGCATGACGCCGGTGTCGGCGATGCCGCTGCGTCCGGTCGCGCAGCCAACCGCGCCGGCCGCCGCGCACAGCCCGATCTCGGCGAGCTCGCGCCCCTCGAGCCCGCGCGTCGCGGCAGCGAGTGGATGGACCCAGACGTCGGGCTTGCCGATGCGCTGCGCGAACTCGATCAGTGCCGGGTCGTCGAGCGGCGGCGTCCGGTCGGGCATCAGCACGACGCGCGTGATGCCGCCCGCGAGGCAGGCGGCGGCGTCGGCCTTGAAGACGCCCGCGTCGATCAGGCCGGGGGCGAGGGTGCGGCTACCGCAGTCGATGATGCGCGCGTCGGTTGGGATATCGCCGCCGACAGCCGCGATCACCCGCTCGCGGACGATGACGGGAGGGAGGTTTGCGGTGTTGACGAGGGCAAGGGTCACCACCCCGCCACCCCGCGCCGCGTCCGCGTCAGCACGTCGAGGCACGCCATGCGCACCGCGACGCCCATCTCGACCTGCTCGGTGATCGCCGACTTGCCGATGTCGTCGGCGACTGCGGTGTCGATCTCGACGCCGCGGTTCATCGGCCCCGGGTGCATCACCAGCACGTCGAGCTTGGCCTTCGCCAGCCGCGCTGCGGTCAGGCCGTAGAAATGGAAATACTCGCGCGGGGACGGGACATAGCCGCCGGTCATGCGCTCGCGCTGAAGCCTCAGCATCATCACCACATCGGCCCCGTCGAGCCCCTCGTCCATCGACGTGAAGACCTCGGCACCGAGCCGATCGACACTGTCGCCGATCAGCGTCGGCGGCGCGACGGCGCGGACCTTGGCACCGAGCGACCCGAGCAGCGCGAAGTTCGAGCGCGCGACCCGCGAGTGCAGGATATCGCCGCAGATCGCTACGGTCAGCCCGTCGATCCGCCCCTTGCGCCGCCGGATCGTCAGTGCGTCGAGCAGCGCCTGCGTCGGGTGCTCGTGCCGCCCGTCACCGGCGTTGAGGACGGGGCAATCGACCTTCTCGGCGATCAGCTGCACCGCGCCCGCTGCCTGATGCCGGATGACGATCGCGTCGGGGTGCATCGCGTTCAGGGTCAGCGCGGTATCGAGCAGCGTCTCGCCCTTCTTCACCGACGATGCGCCGACCGTCATGTTGACGACGTCGGCGCCGAGGCGCTTGCCGGCGATCTCGAAGCTCAGCAGCGTCCGCGTCGAATTCTCGAAGAAGGCATTGATGATCGTCATGCCCGCCAGCCGGTCGTCGTGCTTGCGCGACGCGCGGTTGTTCTCGACCCAGGTTTCGGCCTCGTCGAGCAACCAGACGATCTCGTGCGGCTGCAAGTCGGCGACGCCGAGCAGGTGGCGGTGGGGGAACGGGTGATAGCCAGGAAGGCGGGGCGCGGGGCTGGTCGCGGTGACGGGCATCGTCGGCGGGTTTAGCGCCTGCGCAGCGGTTCGGGCAAGCGCGGGGCGTCGCAGCCCCGGCACCGCTCGGCGCGCTCGCCTTGCAATTCCTAGGCGTTCGGCGCATATGCCGCCTTGCCGAAGGTGTCTGCACGCGACGAGGCGCTTTTTTGGCCCCCATTCGATGCTCGCTACCGAAGGTGACCCGCTGGACTTTTCCGGCGGGTTGTCGAGACTAAGGACGTAATATGGCGCTCGGAACCGTTAAGTTTTTCAATGCAACCAAGGGCTATGGCTTCATCGCCCCCGACGGCGCGTCCAAGGACGTGTTCGTTCACATCAGCGCCGTCGAGCGCGCCGGCCTCGATGGCCTGAATGAAGGCCAGAAGGTCAAGTTCGACGTCGAGAACGACCGCCAGGGCCGCGCCTCGGCGATCAACCTCAGCCTGGGCTAAGACTGCCCCGTGGCAAAAGAAGAAGCGCTCAAGCTCGAAGGCGTGATCACGGAAATTCTGCCCGACGGGCGGTTCCGCGTGAAGCTCGAGAACGACCACGAGATCATCGCTTACACGGCGGGCAAGATGCGCAAGAACCGCATCCGCTCGATCGTCGGTGACCGGGTACATGTCGAAATGACCCCGTACGATCTCGACAAGGGGCGCATCGTCTTCCGCGAAAAGACCGCGCCGATGCCGATGAACCAGAGACGGTTCTTCCGGCGCTAGGCGCAGGCCGGACGAAAATAGCGCCGTGAACGCCCTCGGCGTTCGCGGCGTTATTTTTTGTCTCGGGCAAGCCCGGCCGGCGGAGCGTCGAACCGCTCTCGCCGCCCGTCCGACGGCGCGGCCTTGACGCGGCGCCCGCTTATTTCACGATCTCGAACTCGCTTACCGCGGGAACCCGTGTCGCCGTCCAGTAATCGACCAGCGCGAACGGCCAGTTCTGCGCCACCCGTCCGCTGGCGTTTTTGTACCAGCTCGACACCCCCGCCTGCCCCCACGCCATTTCGGCATTGGCGGCATCGACGCGGACATTGTGCGCGTCATGGACCGCAGGCCGCACCGTCATCGCGGTCAACCCGCCCTCGACGAGCAATTTCAGGCATCCCATCACGTAGTTCACCGAGCACTCGGAGAAGAACACGATCGAGCCGTTGACGACGATGTTGGTATTCGGACCGTAGAGCGCGAAGAAGTTCGGAAAGCCCGGCATCGTCATGCCGAGATAGGCGCGGGC
>JBBQVB010000195.1:0-3491 GCA_038211965.1 Sphingomonadales bacterium | reverse complement strand
CCGTCAGGTCGGTGCGCCCCGCCAGATCGACGAGCACGCCGCCGCAGGTGTAGTGCGCCGCCGGGACCACCGGGATCGGCTGGACGGTGCAGTCGATGCCGAGATCGAGCAGCCGCGCGTGGATCATCGGAAAATGGTGCCGGATGAAATCGGCATCGAGGTGCGTCATGTCGAGCAGGACGTGGCTGAGCCCCAGCCGCTTCATCTCGGCGTCGATGGCGCGCGCGACGACATCGCGCGGCGCGAGTTCGAGGCGCTCGTCGTAGCGCGCCATGAAACGTTCGCCGACGAGCCTGCCCTCGGCGACTTCGGCGGCCGTCGGAGGCAGCCGCAGCTGCCCGCCCTCGCCGCGCATCGCCTCGGTGATCAGGAAGTTCTTGACCTTGCTGTGGTACAGGCAGGTCGGGTGGAACTGGTTGAATTCCATGTTCGAGACGCGGCACCCGGCGCGCCACGCCATCGCGATGCCGTCGCCGGTCGAGCCGTCGGGGTTGGTCGAATATTGATAGACGCGGCTTGCCCCGCCGGTCGCCAGCACGACGGCGCGCGCAACGTAGCGGCGGACCTTGCGGGCCTTTACGTCGAAGGCATAGACGCCGTGGCAGCCGCGCGGCGCGAAACGCTCGCCCGCGACATGGCGCTCGGTAATCAGGTCGAGCGCGACCTGCCCCGCGATCAGCTCGATGTTGGGGTGCGCCTCGGCAGCCTTGGCGAGCGCCGCCTGCACCGCCCAGCCGGTCGCGTCGTCGACATGAACGATGCGGCGGTGCGAGTGGCCGCCCTCGCGCGTCAGGTGGAAGCGCTCGTCGATATTCTCGCCGACGTTGAACGGCACGCCGAGTTCGGCGAGGCGGTCGATCGCCGCGCTGGCATGCTCGACGACGAACTCGACTGCGGCGCGGTCGTTGAGGCCGCCGCCCGCGATCATCGTGTCCTCGATGTGGCTCTCGACGGTATCGCCGGGTTCGAGCACCGCCGCGATGCCGCCCTGCGCCCACGCCGTCGAACCCGCCGACACGTCGCCCTTCGCCAGCACCGCGACGCGGAAGCGCGCCGCGAGGTTGAGCGCGGCGGTGAGGCCAGCGGCACCCGAGCCGATGACGACGACGTCGAAGGTTTGCGCGTCGGGGACTTTGGTCATCGCGGCGCCGCGCTCACGCCGCCCGCCGCGTCAGCTTGAGGAACACGTCCTCGAGGTCCGCTTCCTGCGTCGATACGTCGACCACCGTCAGCCCCGCGCTGCCCAGCCGCGCCAGCAGGTCGCCCGCGTGCGTCCGGCTCTTGTCGTAAGTGATCGCGAGGCTGCGAGCCCCTCGCATTTCGGCGCGTTCGCCCAACCCTTCGGGGACCGCCGTGAGGTCGGCGTCCAATGTTACCACCAGCAGCTTGTCCTGCGCGGTCGCGAGCAGCGTGCCGGTCAGGTCGTTCGCCACCACCGCGCCGTTGTCGATGATCGCGATGCGGTCGCACAGCGCCTCGGCCTCTTCGAGATAATGCGTCGTCAGCACCACCGTCGTGCCGCCGGCATGCAGCTCGCGGACATAGGCCCAGAGCTGTTGCCGCAGTTCGATGTCGACCCCGGCGGTCGGCTCGTCGAGCACCAGCACGGGCGGATTGTGCACCATCGCCTTGGCGACGAGCAGCCGCCGCTTCATGCCCCCCGACAGGGTGCGCGAATAGACGTGCGCCTTGTCGTCGAGGCGGACGGCGCGGAGGATTTCCATCGTCCGGCGCTTCGCCGGGGGGACGCCGTACAGGCCGGCCTGGAGTTCGAGCGTCTCGAACGGCGTGAAGAACGCGTCGAACAGGATTTCCTGCGGGACGATGCCGATCGACGCCTTGGCGTTGCGCGGGTGCTCGTCGATGTCGAAGCCCCAGACGGTTGCCTTGCCTGCCGACTTGTTGACCAGCCCCGCGAGGATGTTGATCAGCGTCGACTTGCCCGCGCCGTTGGGGCCGAGCAGGCCGAACATGCTGCCGCGCGGGATTTCGAGGTCGATATGGTCGAGCGCCTGCTTGCCGTTGGCATAGGTCTTGGCGAGGCCGCGGATCGAAATGGCGCTTGCTGTCATGGGCGAGGGGATAGCGGCGGCAGCGGCGCTTTGCTAGGGCGGCGCTCATGGAAACCATCCCGCCGCCGCAGGTCTTCTACACCGACTCGACGCGCGTCATTTGCGATGGCGAGGACGACGGCGTCGCGGGTCACCCACGCGTCTGGCTCCAGATGGGCAGCGACGGTTTCGCCGACTGCGGCTATTGCGACCGGCGCTTCGTGCTGGCGGGCGGTCCGGCGGACGCGCGCTAACCGGAATCAGATTTCGCTGTCCTACAGTATCACCCATGTGGTAAATTACGTTCGTCATCGCAGACCGATTCGGCAGGCGATGGGAGGCGGAAAAGCGCGCCGCGCGCTGTGGCCTGTGGGTCGGAAAGGATGTGGTCGATGCCGGGACACGTCAACTTCGTAAAGTTCGTCGTCGCGCTGGCCGTTGCGCTGGTATCGGTCTTCGCCACGCCGCTGGTCGCGAAGACCGTGCCGCTGGTGACGCTCGACTGGCCGCGCGATGCCCAGCCGATGACGCGTGCGACGATCAAGCGCGCAGCGGTCACGGCGCGCATCGCGCTCGGCTTCGACAGCGCGCTGCTGCTTAACCTCGGGCCTGCCGAAGCGGCGAAACTCCGGTCGTTCCCGCTGCTCGGCAAGGCGACGGTCAAGAACCCGCTGATCCCCGGCGGCGCGGCGGTGGCGCGGTTCAACCTCTACGATGTCGGGCTAGGCGGCCAGCCGCCGCGCAGCGTGCCGACGGTGTGGATCGACAAGGCGATCGCCGCCGATGCCGATGCCATCGTCTCGCTGCTGAGCTTCGACGCCGACCATGTCGTGCTGCAACGCCCCGGACCGCCGGGCAGGATCGTCGAGCTGACCCGCCAGGGCCACGGCGACGCACTCGTCGACGCGACGATCGACGGCACCAAGGTTACCGTCGGCCTCGACCTCGTGTCGCCCGAGACGGTGATGAGCCGGGGCGCCGCCGAGGCGCTGGTCCGCGCGGGCGTCGTCAAGCGCGCGGGCACCGTCGGGCTGTGGACGCCCTTCCCCGCCGTGCACCTGCCGTTCGAGCGCCTGACTCCGGTAGCGGGGGCGCGCCTGCTCGGCCTGCCGCTGACGCACCCCGCCGCACGCATCACCGAGGCCAAGATGAAGGCGCTCGACGCGGCGGCGAAAGCGGGGACGAGCACGGCCGAGGACGACGCCGATGCGATCACCGTGACGGCGTCGAAGAAGCGCAAGGGCACGCCGTGGATCCTGATCGGCCGCGATGTGCTCGATCGCTGCACGCGGATCGAGCTCGACCGGCCGGCGAAGCTCTGGCGCTTAACCTGCGATTTCTGACTTTCTGCCCCCCGGTGCGACCCCCCCCCCCCCCCCCCAAAACCCCCCCCGAGCCGGATGGAGCCCCCCCGCCACAGAAAACCCCACCCCCACAACA
>JBBQVB010000194.1:0-3532 GCA_038211965.1 Sphingomonadales bacterium | reverse complement strand
CGGCTATGCCGCCAGCGCCACGTCAATCATCACTGTCAATGCCGACCGTGCGGTGATTGCTCCCGCCGGGTTCGTCATGGTCCACAATGCCTGGTCGATCGCGCTCGGCAGCGCGCGCGACTTTACGGCGATGGCGGCGTTGCTCGACAAGATCGACGCATCTGCTGCCGCGCAATACGCTGCCAAGGCCGGCAACGCCGCCGCCGACTGGATCCCGCTGATCGACGCGGAAACGTGGTTCGGCGGGCAGGAAGCGGTCAACGCCGGCCTCGTCGACGCGCTCGCCGAAACGCCGGTCAAGGCGGCAATCGAGTGGGACGTGTCGGCGTACGCCAAGCCGCCGGTCGCGCGCGCCGCCCCGGTCGAGCCCAGTCTGGACCGGACCGCGGACGACGCCGCCGTCGCTGCCGCCGCCGCTGCCACGGCCACCGCCGAGACCGCAGCCGCCGACGTGCAAATTCGCAACGATACCGAGCGCCGCGTGCGGATCGCCCGCGCCCGGCTGCTCGCCCCAACTGCCTGACGCCAGCCGCGCCACTGCAGACCGCCGCTCCGTCGCGCGGCTAACCCCAGAGGAGACCAAACATGAAATCCATTCAGGACTGCCGCGAGGCGCGTAATGCCAAGGCGCAGGAAATCCACGCGCTGTCGGCCAAGGACAAGCTGACCAGCGCCGAGGCGACCCAGCTCGACACGCTGTACGGTGAGGTCGAGGAGATCGACGCCCGTATCGCGCGCATCAACAAGTCGAACGCGCTCGCTGCGGCGAGCGCGCTGGCCGGCGACGTCGCCGAGCGTGTTGCTGGCATCGGTCATAACTCGCGGAGCGACGATGTCCGTGCGTTCGCGATCTTCCTGCAGAAGAGCCCGCAGGCGCTGACCGCCGACGACCTCGTCCTGATCCGTCAGACGATGTCGACGACGACCCAGACCGAGGGCGGCTATACCGTACCGACTGAAGTTGCCGCCAAGCTGCTCGTCGCGATGAAGAAGTTCGGTGCGATGCGCGCGTGCGCGACCGTGCTCAACACCGCGACCGGCGGCCCGCTGTCGTTTCCTGCCGCCGACCCGACGTCGGAAGTCGGCGAAATCGTCGCCGAGAACGCGACGACGAGCGCGCTCGATACCAGTTTCTCGACGATCGCACTGCCAGCGTACATGTACAGTTCGAAGTCAGTCGCGGTGCCGCTGCAGCTGCTGCAGGATTCGATCATCGACATCGAGGCGTACGTCCTTGGCCTGCTCGCGATGCGCCTCGGCCGCATCACCAGCCTCCACTACACCGTTGGCACCGGGGTCAACCAGCCGTTCGGCATACTGACCCAGGCGTCCGTCGGCTATGCCGCCGCGAACGGCACCAGCCAAGTCTTGGCTGTTGTTGGCGACTCGCTGATCGAACTGTTTCACTCGGTCGATCCGGCGTACCGCGAACTGAACAACACGGCGTTCATGTTCAACGACACGACGCTCAAGGTCATTCGCAAGCTCAAGGACAATAACGCTCGTTATATGTTCCTGCCGGGCTTCGAGCAGGGTCCGCCGGGCGGCGTTCCCGACTCGCTGCTCGGGCAGAAGATCGTCGTCAACCAGCAGATGCCGAACATGGCCGCGAGCGCAAAGTCGATCCTGTTCGGCGATTTCAGCTTCTACACGATCCGCGACGCGATGGATGTTCTCATCCGCCGCTTCGACGATTCGGCGTTCGCGCTCAAGGGTCAGGTCGGCTTCTGCGCGTGGATGCGGTCGGGCGGCAATCTGATCGATATCGGCGGCGCGGTGAAGGCGTACCAGAACGCCGCCAGCTGATCCCTGACCGCGCGGGGGCGGTTCGCGCCGCCCCCGGCGCCTGCCCTCCGCTCGCCCACCCGGGCCAGCAGCCATATCCTCAAGGAGAATTTATATGCCTATGCGCGACATGGCGTCCGATCTGTCGGCCGTCTCGCTGTTCACTCCCGGCATCCTTACCGCGACGCCGGTCGCCGCCACCGCCGACCTCTCGGGGTTTGAGGCCGCGACGATCTACTTCACGACCGGACCGGGCGGCATCACGTTCACCGGCGCCAACCGGATCGACCTCTCGGTCCAGCACAGCGACGACAATGCGACCTTCGTCAACGTCGCCTCGACCGACCTTGTCGGCTCGCCGGTGGTCACCGCTGGTGTCGTCCAGTCGTACCAGGCGCTCAAGGCGGCGACGACGATCGACAAGTTCGGTTACAAGGGTTCGAAGCGCTACGTTCAGGCGGTCGCTACCTTCGTCGGCACGCATGGGGCCGGAACGCCGGTTTCGATGGCCGTTGTCCCTTGCTTCCCGCTCAAGGCCCCGGTCGCCTAGCCTGGTCGCACCTTGCCCGGGCGCGTCGCCGCCCTCCCGATATCTAAAGGAGAGCGGCGATGGCGCGTTCTTATTCGATCACTGTGGCGAATGCCGAGCTTGACGCATACCAGACGGCGATCGGCGCTTCGCCGCAGCTGCGCTTTTACACCGGCGCGGCCCCGGCGACTTGCGCCACGGCGGCAAGCGGGACGCTGCTCGCCCAGATGGCGCTGCCTGCTACGTGGATGGCGGCGGCGTCGGCACGGTCGAAGTCGCTATCGGGCAGCTGGACAACGACCGGGCTTGCCGCCGCGGGTACCGGGACGACGATCGGCTATTTCCGGATCTACGATTCGACCGGCACGACGTGTCACGACCAGGGCACCGTGACGGTCACCGGCGGCGGCGGCGACCTGACCGTCGACAACGTCAGCCTCGCGCAGAACCAGAACATCACCGTCACCAGCTTCACCCTGACGGCCTGACACTATGGCCTACCAGCGCCCCGCCCGCACCGCCGAGCTGGCGAGCGCGCCGGGGACGGGCACGATCACGCTCGCGGGGGCAGACGCCGCCGGCGATCAGACATTCGCCAGCAAGTTCGCGACGAACGACGTCTGCACGTTCGTCGCGGAGGCGATCGACGCGGCGGGCAAGCCGACCGGACTGTGGGAGCTGACGCAGGGACTTTTTACGCTGAGTGGAACGACGCTGACCCGCTGCCTGCCAAACGGGCAAGGCGCGAACTACGCCAACGCGGGCGGCGGTATCTGCGTGATCGATGGGTCGAGCGGGCCCGGCGTCCTCGTCAACTTCACCGGCTCGGTGCGGGTGATGGTGATTGATCTCAACGTCCCCAACGTCCAGGTCTTCACGACCGGCGTGGGGACATGGATTAAGCCGATTGGCGCAACCTTCGTCCGCGTCCAGATGCAAGCGGCGGGAGGCGGGGCGGGCTCTGGTCGTCGCCCCGGATCTTCAACCGAGATTCGCAGCGGTGGCGCAGGCGGCGGCGGCGGCGGTTCTTGCGACGAGTTGCTAATAGCGGTGAACCTGCCTTCGACGGTAACGGTCACCGTCGGGTCGCCGGGAACCGGCGGGGCGTCGCCTACGGTTGACGGCAGCATCGGCAACGCCGGGACAGCGGCGGGCTCGTGTACCTTTGGCACTCTCTTTACGGCAAACGGCGGTGGTGCCGGTGGCGGCGGCGCAACA
>JBBQVB010000193.1:0-3719 GCA_038211965.1 Sphingomonadales bacterium | reverse complement strand
CGCGCCGATGTTAGCGGACGTACCCGTTCGCCCGATACCCGGAGCCACCATGTCCTTCCATACCGACCCGACCGCGATGCTCGTCCCGATGGTGATCGAGCAGTCGAACCGCGGCGAGCGGTCGTTCGACATTTTTTCGCGCCTGCTGCGCGAGCGCATCGTCTTCGTCACCGGCCAGGTCGAGGACAACATGGCGTCGCTGATCGTTGCGCAGCTGCTGTTCCTCGAATCGGAGAATCCGAAGAAGGATATCTTCATGTACATCAACTCGCCGGGCGGGGTGATCACGGCGGGCATGGCGATCTACGACACGATGCAGTACATCCGCCCCAAGGTCGGCACCGTGTGCGTCGGACAGGCGTCGTCGATGGGCAGCTTCCTGCTCGCCGCCGGTGAGCCGGGCATGCGCGTCGCACTCCGCAACGCGCGCATCATGATCCACCAGCCGTCGGGCGGTACGCAGGGCATGGCGTCGGACATCGAAATCCAGGCGCGCGAGATCATCCGCGTGCGGCACGCGCTCAACGAGCTCTACGTCAAGCACACCGGCCAGGATCTCGACACGATCGAGCGCGCGATGGACCGCGACAAGTTCATGTCGGCCGAGGAGGCCAAGGCGTTCGGCTTGATCGACTCGATCGAGGACAAGCGCCCGACGCCGGTTGAAAACGAAGCTGGGCTTCGCGCCGCCTGACGCCTTTCGAAAAGAATCACCGGCGCGTTAACCCATCGCGCCGGATATTGCGTTAATGTGACCGGGAACCGGCGGCATCGCTTGCCGTCGGGCGGTCTTGGCCGCTAGAGTATCTGTCGGCCGGAGAGGAAGCCCATGACCAAGTTGAGTGGCGGGGACTCGAAGAACACGCTCTACTGCTCGTTTTGCGGGAAGAGCCAGCACGAGGTTCGCAAGCTGATTGCCGGTCCGACGGTGTTCATCTGCGACGAGTGCGTCGAGCTGTGCAACGACATCATCCGCGAGGAAACCAAGACCGCGCTGGTGAAAACCAAGGACGGCGTCCCCACACCGCGCGAGATCTGCAAGGTTCTCGATGATTATGTCATCGGTCAGCAGCACGCCAAGCGCGTCCTGTCGGTGGCGGTCCACAACCACTACAAGCGGCTCAATCACGGTGCCAAGGGCGCCGAGGTCGAGTTGGCGAAGTCGAACATCCTGCTCGTCGGTCCGACTGGCTGCGGCAAAACGCTGCTCGCCCAGACGCTGGCGCGCATCCTCGACGTGCCGTTCACGATGGCCGATGCGACGACGCTGACCGAAGCCGGCTATGTCGGCGAGGACGTCGAGAACATCATCCTCAAGCTGCTCCAGGCGTCGGACTATAACGTCGAGCGGGCGCAGCGCGGCATCGTCTACATCGACGAGATCGACAAGATCAGCCGCAAGGCCGACAACCCCTCGATCACCCGCGACGTGTCGGGCGAAGGTGTCCAGCAGGCGCTGCTCAAGATCATGGAGGGGACGACTGCAAGCGTGCCTCCGCAGGGCGGCCGCAAGCATCCGCAGCAGGAGTTCCTGCAGGTCGACACGACGAACATCCTGTTCATCTGCGGTGGCGCGTTCAACGGCCTCGAGAAGATCATCGGCGACCGGCTGCAGGGCAAGTCGATCGGCTTCGGCGCGCACGTTGCCGGACCCGACGAGCGCCGCACCGGCGCGATGCTGCGGCAGTGCGAGCCCGAGGATCTGCTGCGCTTCGGTCTGATCCCCGAGTTCATCGGGCGCCTGCCCGTCATCGCGACGCTCGAGGACTTGGACGAGCCCGCGCTGATCAAGATCCTGACCGAGCCGAAGAACGCGCTGTCGAAGCAATATGCGCGGCTGTTCGAGATGGAGGGCGTCAAGCTCAGCTTCGAGACCGACGCGCTATCGTCGATCGCCAAGCGCGCCATCGAACGCAAGACCGGCGCGCGCGGCCTCCGCTCGATCATGGAGTCGATCCTGCTCGACACGATGTTCGACCTCCCCGGCCTCGACGGCGTCGAGGAGGTCATCGTCGACCGCGAGGTCGTCGCGGGGATCAAGCAGCCCGTGCGCATCGCACTCAAGGAGAAGGCGGCTTAGCGCGCCGTCGCTACGGTCACGGGAATGAAGCGGGGCGCGGCGATTCGATCGCTGCGCCCCGTTCGATTCAGGCGGTCGCCACGCGGCGCTGACGCAGCGCACCGCCGACGAGGCCGAAGCCGCCGATCATCAGCGCCCAGCAGGCAGGCTCGGGGACCACCGATAACGCCAGCTGCCCACGAATTTCGCCGCCGGGAAAATTGGCGTCGTGGATGTTGAGATAGGCGTTGCCGCCGGCGAGGCCCGCGAGGAACGCGGCGCGCGCCGACGCCGCTGTGCCGCCGTTGGCATTGCGGAAGCCCGCCGAATAGGTCGCCGACAGCGTCAGGTCGTAGAAGGCGTCGATCGCGCCCGCCGTCGCGGCAAGGGGCGAGAAGCCGACGGCGACGGGCGCATTGACGCCGGCGGCCGAGCAGCAATGGACATGGCTCGCCGCGGCGGGCGCGGTCAGCCCGCTCCAGTTGAGCAAGACGTGGATCGAATTGCCGTCGTTGGCGACCTCGATCGAGCCGAACCCCGTGGCAGGGCTGGCATTGGCGGGCACTTCGTTGAGCCCGCTGAGGTTGGTCGAATAGGTCACGGCGGCGGCAGGCGCGGCGCAGATCAGCGCGGCGGCGGCGAGGCAGGCTGAAATCTTCATGATCGTTCCCCTGTTCGGCGCGACTCGCGGGGGGTGGAGCCGCGCCCGCAACGTTAGTGCACCGTTTCGGGGCGAAGGTTCAATCGGGGACGTGGCGCAGCGCGGCTGCTCGGCTCCAGCGACCCGCCGCCGACCGCAGGGCTAAAGGTCGCCAGTCTGATAGAACTGTCGGACGCGCTTCACATAAGCCGAGACACGTAAATTTCCCCGCCCCCCTCGCGGAACTTCTCGCTCATCGCCGCCATACCAGCCTCAGCCTCCAGCATCCCCTCTGCATTCTGCTTCGCCGCATACTCGCGCACTTCCTGCGTGATCTTCATGCTGCAGAACTTCGGGCCGCACATCGAGCAGAAGTGCGCGGTCTTGGCGCCCTCCGCCGGCAGCGTCTCGTCGTGGGATTTGAGCGCGGTTTCAGGGTCGAGGCTGAGGTTGAACTGGTCGCGCCAGCGGAAGTCGAAGCGGGCGCGGCTGACGGCGTCGTCGCGGTGTTGCGCGCTCGGGTGGCCCTTGGCGAGGTCGGCGGCGTGCGCGGCGAGCTTGTAGGTGATGACGCCGACCTTGACGTCGTCGCGGTCAGGGAGGCCGAGGTGCTCCTTCGGCGTCACATAGCAGAGGAGCGCGGTGCCGAACCAGCCGATCATCGCCGCGCCGATGCCGCTGGTGATATGGTCGTAGCCGGGTGCGATGTCGGTGGTCAGCGGCCCGAGCGTATAGAACGGCGCTTCGCCGCAAACGCTGAGCTGCTTCTCCATGTTGATCTTGATCTTGTTCATCGGCACGTGGCCGGGTCCCTCGATCATCACCTGGACGTCGTGCTTCCACGCGATCTTGGTGAGCTCGCCGAGCGTCTCGAGCTCGGCGAACTGGGCGGCGTCGTTGGCGTCGGCGATGCAGCCGGGGCGCAGGCCGTCGCCGAGGCTGAAGGCGATGTCGTAGGCCTTCATGATCTCGCAGATTTCCTCGAAGCGTGTGTAGAGGAAGCTCTCTTTATGGTGGGAG
>JBBQVB010000192.1:0-3725 GCA_038211965.1 Sphingomonadales bacterium | reverse complement strand
GGCAAGGTCGTGATGCCGATCATGCGCAAGTCGCAATACCGCTTCCAGATGGTCAACCCGATCCCGTCGACCTTCGGTCCGGCGACCTGCCCGCCGATCGGCGCGACGACGGCGATTGGCTCGGGGCAGATGCTGCCGGTGATCGGCGAGGACATGGGCTACCTTGTTTGGCGCAAACGCAATTGCTGCGTGCTATGACGGCGCGGTCGAACCCTCGCGCCGCGAAGCGCTTGCCCTTGCTTCTCTCCGCGCTGTCGCTGCTCGGCGTCATCGATGTGTGCGCGCTGCTGATCGTTACGCCCGTCGGGGCCCAGGTCGTCGACGGGATAGACGTTCAGGCGCTGCGGGCGCGTGCTAAAGCCCAGGGTAAGGACCTCGAGGCGTTCACCGCCGAGATCGGCAAGCGCGGCGAGGCGCTGCGCAAGGAGGCGGTGCAGACCCGCGACCAGGCGCAGGCCAACCGGGCGCGGGCGGGCTCTCTCAAGACGGGCGGTGCCAAGGGCGTCTTCGACTTCGACGAGATGATCGCCGGGGCCGACAAGGCGGCATCGGGTCCCAAGGGCGAGCGGCCGAAGTTCATCGCGTTCGCGTCGCTGTCGATGTCGAGCGCGTCGCTCAAGGCGATGTTCAAGGATGTGACCCGCGCCGGTGGCGTCGTCGTATTCCGCGGGTTCAAGAACGGCTCGGTCAAGGAGTTCATGGCGGGCCTCGCGCCGACGGTCGAGAAAGGCCAGAAGCTCGACGGCATCGGCATCGATCCGCGGTTGTTCCGCGCATTCAATGTCAGCCAGGTGCCGACCTACGTGGTGGCGAGCGGCGATTTCGATCCGTGCGACGGGTTCCACTGCACGACGACGCTGCCGCCCTATGACCGGCTGAGCGACAACGTCACGACCGACTATGCGCTGACGACGTTCGCAAACGGCCGGGGTCCGGGTTCGGCGGCGGCGAAAGTCTATCTCGGCCGGCTGCGTCGAGCGGGATCATGAGCGCCCATGAGGCCCTGGCGAAGGTCGCGCCAGCGTTCACGCGCGCGCTATGGCCCGTGATCATGGTGGGGATGCTCGTCGGCGGCGTCGCCCTGATGCGCGCCGCCTGGCGCCGTGTCGGGCTGTCGGGCGTCCCGGACGTCGAGCGGAAGCAACTGATGACCGCGACCGAGATCCGGTTCCGGCAGATCCTCGAGAGCGCAGTTCCTGAATATTTTATCTTCGGTCAGGTGGCGATGGGCGCGCTGCGGGGTCCGCGCGCCGGCCTCGGGGGCAAGGCGCGGCTGGCGGTGCGTCGCCGTTTCGCACAGAAGATCGTCGATTTCTCGGCTGTCGATGCGGATAAGTCGGTCGTCGCCGTCAGCGAGCTCGATGACGGGTCGCACCGCGTCGACGCCGATGCGGCCCGCGCCGCGATGCTCGTCCGCGCCGGTTACCGGGTCGTTCGTTGCCATGTGTCGCGGTTTCCGAGCGCGGAAACGGTCAGGTCGAAGCTCGTCGCCGTCATGCCCTTGGCGGTTCCTGCCGCAACGCGGCTACGGGTCGTCTGATGGGGCATCGGGGGTTCTCCTTCGGCGTGGCCGCGGCGCTGGCGCTGCTGGTCGGCGCCAGCGGTAGTGCCGGTCCGCCGACGCCGCGCGACGACGGCAAGGCGTTCGGCGAGCTGCTGCGGCCGCGGGCGGCGGGCAACGCCAGGACAATGCCGACGCCGGCGACGGTTCCCAATTTCGTTCCCGGCGTGCCCGCCGAGAGCAGCTATTACAGCGCTCCAGCCACGCTCGCGCCGGCAGCAGCGGCGGCGGCACCGACGTCGACGGGTTATGCGACGGTGACGACGAGCATCGCCAGCCGGCCGACATTCGCCAGGGTCGATCTCGACGCGACCGTCGCGCGCGGCAAGACGGTGTCCGCCGATCCGATGACCTATGTTGACGGTTACGGGGTCGCGGGGACGCCGGGTGCGTGTGTACCGCTGCCGCCCGGCGGTCCGTCGGGTGCGACTTACGAGGCGACGTGCAACACCGGCTATGTCGAAATCCCGCCGGTGATCCGGTCCTGCGCGATTATTTTGACGCATCAGTTCGGCGTCGCCAACCGCTACGAATGCAGCGATTACGACTGGACGGGTAACCGGGTCGATAATTGCGCGATCTTCGACACGTCGGGCTGCACGCGAACCGGCTCACGGCCGGGTCGTTGCCTCCAGGGAAATTATCCCCGTTGTACCGAGCCCGGCGAGCCGATCGTGCAACTGTCGTGCCCGGTCGTGGTGCCTGGCGGGAGCTTGCTTGGAACGTCGATCGTCTATGTCGGGTCGACTCCGGACGATACGGCGTGTGCGACCTGGCGGGCGAGCGCGACCTGCAGGGCCGATCCTGGTATCTGTACCGACAGCACGCCGACCACCCGGATCATCCGGGGCGTTCCGGTCACGCAGCCATGCTGGGCGTGGACACGGGCCTATACATGCGGCGGCGGCGTCTCGCCGACCCCGCAGAACGACTGCTCGTCGCTCGAGGCGATGGGCTGCACTTTCCTCCGCGAGGACTGCCTGACCGGTCCGGGGCCATGCCTGACCACTGACCGCGTCTACCGTTGCGCGGTGCCGGCGGGGCCGGCCGACAAGACGCAGTTCATCTGTGACGGCGATGTCTACTGCCTGGGCGGGGAGTGCGACACGGTCGTGCGCACGCCCAACACCGAGTTCAAGAATGCCGCCGTCGCGCTCAACGCCGCGAGCCAGGCGGGCAAGGAGTTCGACCCCGACAACCTGACATTGTTCAAGGGCGCCCGCACGACCTGCGGCAAGGCGATCTTCGGCTTCTACAATTGCTGCGTGCCGCGCGGCTTCCCGGTGCTGGCGTCGTGCAGCGCCGCCGAGAAGGCGCTCGCGGTCAACCAGAAGAAGGGGCTGTGCGCCTATGTCGGCAGCTACTGCTCGAACAAGAGCCTGTTCGGTATCTGCCTCGAAAAGACGGAAGCGCACTGCTGCTTCCTGTCGAAGATCAGTCGCATCCTTCAGGAGCAGGGTCGCCAGCAGATCGGCAAGCCGTGGGGCGATCCCAGGACCGAGAAATGCCTCGGCTTCACCCTCACCGAATTCCAGTCGCTTGATCTGTCGAGAATGGATTTCAGCGAAGTCTACGCCGAGTTCACCGATGCCGCGCAGCTCCCGGCCGAGCTCGCCACGACGACCGCGATGCAGACCAAGATCACCGATTATTTCAACGCGAGGATGCCGTGAGGAGCGTCATGACCGAGATCGCATTTGCGGACTGTGGCGGGGTCACGGTCATGGAGCTCGGCATGGCGGTCATGCTGATGCGATCGGGTCGCGCGACGTTCGACGATTTCGCGAAGGCATTCACGACGCATTTCAAGACGTCCGTCGATCCGGCCGAACTTCGGCCCTGCTACAACCGTCTGGTCGAGCGCCGGTGGCTGGAGCCGCATCCGACCGAAGCGGCGCGTGTGCTGGTCACCGAGACGGGCGAGAACATCGTCTATGCGGCCTTCAGCGGCTTTGTCCGGCTGGTCGATCCTGACGGCACCTATTTCAAGGCGTCGATCATCTACGGGATGACGACGCGTCAGCACCGGGAGGACGACGATGATTGATCTGGCGCGCGCCCGCCGATCGCTGCTGTTCGGCGTCATCGCGCTGGTCGCCCTGACCGGGCCCGGCCCGGCGCTTGCCGCGAGCGGCGGCCTGATCGACGAGCCGACCAGTCCCGA
>JBBQVB010000191.1:0-3729 GCA_038211965.1 Sphingomonadales bacterium | reverse complement strand
AGCGACGCGGGCCGTGTCGCCACGCTGGGGCGCGGCGGTTCGGATACCAGCGCGGTCGCCCTCGCGGCGGCGCTCAAGGCCGATCGCTGCGATATCTATACCGATGTCGACGGGGTCTATACCACCGACCCGCGCATCGTGCCGCGCGCGCGCAAGCTCGCGCAGATCACCTACGAGGAGATGCTCGAACTCGCGAGCGTCGGGGCGAAGGTGCTGCAGACGCGCTCGGTCGAACTGGCGATGAAGGAACAGGTGCGCGTCCAGGTGCTGTCGTCGTTTGCCGATACGCCGGGCACCATGGTCGTGGGTGAGGATGAAGTCGTGGAACAGGAACTGATCGCGGGCGTCGCCTACAACCGCAACGAGGCCAAGGTCACCGTCATCGGCGTCCCCGACACGCCGGGCATCGTCGCGGCGATCTTCGCGCCGCTGGCCGAGGCGCACGTCAATGTCGACATGATCGTCCAGAACATCGCGCACATCACGCGCAAGACCGACGTAACCTTCACCGTACCGCGCACCGAACTGGTGTTGTCGCTCGATGTGCTGGCGAAAGCGAAGGACGCGATCGGTTATGAGGAAGTGCTTTCCGATGCGGCGGTCGCCAAGATATCGGTGGTCGGCGTCGGCATGCGCAGCCACGCCGGGGTCGCGGTGACGATGTTCAAGGCACTCGCCGAGCGCGGCATCAACATCCAGGCGATCACCACGAGCGAGATCAAGGTCAGCGTGCTGATCGCCGAGGAATATACCGAACTCGCGGTGCGCGTGCTGCACACGGCCTATGGACTGGATGCCGGGGTATGACGCGTTTCACCGACCTCTCGGCGCGCGGCACCGCGTTCCTCGGCTCGCGCTACGCGATCATGGCGGGCGCGATGACGTGGGTCTCGGAACGCCATCTCGTCAGCGCGATCAGCAACGCCGGGGGCTTCGGCATCATCGCGTGCGGGTCGATGACCCCCGACATCCTCGACGCCGAGATCGCCGCGACGCGCGCGCTGACCGACAAGCCGTTCGGGGTCAATCTGATCACCCTCCACCCGCTGATGAACGACCTCATCGACGTGTGCGCGAAGCACAAGGTCGGCCACGTCGTGCTGGCGGGCGGCCTGCCGCCGGGCGGGGCGATCGAGCGGATCAAGGCGAGCGGCGCGAAGCTGATGTGCTTCGCCCCCGCGCTGGCGCTGGCGAAGAAGCTCGTGCGCTCGGGCGTCGACGCGCTGGTCATCGAGGGTAGCGAGGCAGGAGGGCATATCGGCCCGGTGTCGCTGTCGGTGCTGGCGCAGGAGATTCTGCCGGTGGTGCGCGACGTGCCGGTGTTCGTCGCGGGCGGCATCGGGCGCGGCGAGGCGATCGCCGCTTACCTCGAGATGGGCGCGGCGGGCGTCCAGCTCGGTACGCGCTTCGCGGCCGCCACCGAAAGCGTCGCGCACGCCAATTTCAAGAAGGCCTTCGTCCGCGCTTCGGCGCGCGATGCGGTGGCGTCGGTGCAGCTCGACGCGCGCCTGCCCGTCATCCCCGTCCGCGCGCTCAAGAACGCCGGCAGCGAGAAATTCACCGCCAAGCAGCGCGAGATGGTCGGCCACCTCGACTTGGGCTCGGTCGAACTCGCCGAGGCGCAGCTGCAGATCGAGCACTACTGGGCCGGCGCCCTGCGCCGCGCGGTGGTCGACGGCGACATCGAGACGGGCAGCCTGATGGCGGGCCAGTCGGTCGGCATGGTGACGAGCGTCCAGCCCGTCGCCGAGATCATCGCCGAGCTCGTGGCCGAGGCCGAGAGCGCGCTCGCCCGCCGCAGCCAGCCGCTGGAAGCTCCGGCGTAATGGCGACCGTCAGCGCCGCGCGCGAGATCCTGCGCCGCCTCCACGACGTCATGGCGTCGAAGACCGGCGCACAGGCCAAGCTCAACGCCGTCGTCGGCATCGTCGCCGCCGCGCTGACCAGCGAGGTCTGCTCGATCTACCTGCTCCGCGACGGCGCGTTCGAGCTGTATGCGACACAGGGCCTCGCGCAGTCGGCGGTGCACGTCACCCGCCTCGCGCTCGGGCAGGGCCTCGTCGGCACCATCGCCGCGACGGGCGAAGTACTCAACCTCGCCGAAGCGCGCGCCCACCCCGATTTCGCCTACCGCCCCGAGACCGGCGAGGAGGACTACCACAGCTTCGCGGGCGTCCCGATCATCCGGCGCGAGGCGGTGATCGGGGTGCTCGGCGTCCAGCATGCCGACCCGCGCGAATATGCCGAGGTCGAGATCGAGGCGCTGCAGACCGTCGCGATGGTGCTCGCCGAACTGCTCGCGGGGGCGGGTCTCGTCGACGATGTCGCGGCGGCGAAGGCGCGCGCGCAGACGGGCGGGCCGCTGCGGTTGACCGGGCTCAGGCTCGTCGACGGCTTCGCGCGCGGGCGCGCGACGCTTCACCAGCCGCGCGTCGTCATCGAACACACTGTCGCCGACGATGTCGAGGCCGAGCGCCGCCGCGTCTACGGCGCTTTCGAAAAGATGCGCGCGCAGATCGACCGCATGATGAACCAGGCCGAGTTCGACGGCGGCGGCGAGCACGCCGACATCCTCGAGACCTACAAGGCCTTCGCCTACGACGAGGGCTGGAGCCGCCGCATCAACGAGGCGATCGACACCGGGCTGACCGCCGAAGCCGCGATCGAGCGCGTCCAGCAGCGCACGCGCGCCAAGATGCGCGCCATTCCCGACCCGTATCTGCGCGAGCGGCTGGCGGACCTCGACGACCTCGCCAACCGCCTGATCCGCATCGTCGCGGGTCAGCTCGGCACCGCCGCGCAGTCGGGGCTTAGGACCGACATCATCCTGCTGGCGCGCAATCTCGGCCCTGCCGAACTGCTCGAATACGACCGGCGCTTCCTCAAGGGCGTGGTCCTCGAGGAGGGGTCGCTGACCGCGCACGTCACCATCGTCGCGCGCGCCATGGGCATCCCGGTGCTCGGGCGCGTCCGCGACTACCGCACGGCGATCTCCGACGGCGACGAGCTGCTTCTCGACGGCAGCGAGGGGGCGCTGTTCGTCCGCCCCTCGGCGCGCATGATCAAGTCGTTCACGACGATGAGCGCGATGCGCGCCAGGAAGCAGGCGGGGTTCGCCAAGCTGCGCGACCTGCCCGCCGTCACCAAGGACGGCACGCGCATCACGCTGCTGATGAACGCGGGGCTGGCGGGCGACGCCGAGGCGCTCCGGCTGACCAATGCCGACGGCATCGGGCTGTTCCGCACCGAATTCCAGTTCCTCGTTGCCGCCACCCTGCCACGCCGCGAGCGCCAGACCGCGTTGTACGCGGCCGTCCTCGACGCGGCGGGCAGCAAGCCCGTGGTGTTCCGCACCGTCGACATCGGCGGCGACAAGGCGGTGCCGTACATGCGCGAGGACGGCGACGAGGAGGAGAACCCGGCGCTCGGCTGGCGCGCGCTGCGCCTCGCACTCGACCGTTCGGGCCTGATGAAGGTGCAGGCGCGCGCGCTGCTCGATGCGGCGGCGGGGCGCGAGCTCAACGTCATGTTCCCGATGGTCAGCGAGCCGTGGGAGTTCGCCGAGGCCAAGGCACTGGTCGAGGCGCAGCGGACGATGCGGCGCAGGAAGCGCAGGACGCTCGGGGACAGCCAGTCGTAGCGGTCGGCGAGGCGCGGGTTGGCGCGGTCGGCGGCGAACAGGAACTGCGTCAGGTCGTTGGTGCCGATCGACAGGAAATCGACGCGCGG
>JBBQVB010000190.1:0-3828 GCA_038211965.1 Sphingomonadales bacterium | reverse complement strand
AAGCGCACGCGCCCGCGCGCCGGGGTCCGCAGCGTGCTGGCGGCACAGCTCCCCGACCGACTCGCTGAAGCGCTCGCAGCACGCCTCGATCTCCCCGGCGATCTCGGCAACCTGCCCGACCGCCGGCTGTCAGACGCGGAGCGCACGCTGGCGAACTGGCGCTTCCGCCCGGACGGCAGCGAGGGCTTCGGCAAGGCCGAGGTCACGGTCGGCGGTGTCGCTACGACCGGACTATCTTCGCAGACGATGGCGGCGCGGCACCTACCCGGCCTTTACGTTATCGGTGAAGCGGTCGACGTAACCGGCTGGCTCGGCGGATATAATTTCCAGTGGGCGTGGGCGAGCGGGGTTGCTGCAGGGCGGGTTGTTTGATCGCACCGTCCTACGGAGGTCTCCAATCGATCAGAACGTTCTTGCTACGTTCTTTCTCTAACGTTAGACTTGGGACATGCTCAACCCCGAGCTTCGACCCGGTCGTGGTGCCCCCGCCAATGCTCGCAGCGCGCGCTTCGAGACGGAGGCGCGTGAGGCCGATGGCGACTGGCTCGACGCCCGCGGCGGGCTTGACGAGGACGCGCCGCCGCTGCGTACCGAGGTCAGCCTCGAGATGCCGCGTACGATCATCACGCGAAACGCTTCCCCCGACATCGGCTTCGACCGCTCGATCAACGCGTACCGGGGTTGCGAGCATGGTTGCATCTATTGCTTCGCGCGACCGACGCATGCGTACCTGGGCCTGTCGCCCGGCCTCGATTTCGAGTCGCGGCTGACCGCCAAGCCGGGCGCGCCTGCACTGCTGCGCGCCGAATTGTCGAAACGCGGCTATGCCTGCCGTCCGATCGCGATGGGGACGAATACCGACCCCTACCAGCCGATCGAGGCGACGCACCGCATCACGCGCGCGTGCCTCGAAGTGCTTGCCGAATTCCACCACCCGGTGACGATCACGACCAAATCCGACCGCGTCGTGCGCGACATCGACATTCTCGGCCCCATGGCGGCGCAGGGCCTTGCAGCGGTGGCGGTTTCGGTGACCAGCCTCGACCGTGCAACCGCGCGGACGCTCGAACCGCGCGCCCCGACGCCGGCGCGGCGCATTGCGGCGATCCGCGCGCTCGCCGCGGCGGGGGTGCCGGTCTTCGTCTCGGTGTCGCCCGTCGTGCCTGCCGTGACCGACCATGAGATCGAGGCGATCCTGTCCGCTGCCGCCGGGGCGGGGGCGCGCGGCGCGTTCTCGCTGCCCGTCCGCCTGCCGCACGAGGTCGCGCCGCTGTTCCGCGCCTGGCTCGACGCGCACCACCCCGACCGAGCGGCCAAGGTCATGGCGCTGATCCAGGGGATGCGCGGCGGACGTGACAACGACCCCGATTTCGGCACGCGGATGCGCGGGTCGGGGCCCTATGCCGAAATGCTACGGACGCGCTTCAGGCTCGCCTGCACCAAGCTCGGGCTGGGCAACGCGAAGTTCGACCTGCGCACCGATTTGTTCCGGGTGCCCGGTGCGCAGGCGGACCTGTTCGCGCCCTCCCCGTCGCAGGCAGCTGTCTGGAATCCCGGCCTTTCGAGCTGAGCGGCGAACCTTGGCAGCCAGCGCGCGTTCATGCGGCGGGTGCGAAGCTACCCGCCAACAAGTTCGGACCCAAGACGATGACCGCCCTGCCCCGCGACCGCGCCGCCGCCATCGCCGCGACCCTCGTCATCGAGGCGACACTGCTCGCGGCGCTGATCTTCGGCTTGGCGGGCAAGCTGCCGCAACACATCGCCGAGTCCATGCAAGTATTTGAGATTGCGTCGCCACCGCCAGCGCCGCGCCCGAAAATCATTCCGCATCACACCCAGAACGCCAAGCCATCGGGCAAGGCCGCGCCCCCCGCGCTGCGATCGAAAGCTGCGGTAATCGTCGCACCGCCGCCGCTGATCGTTCCGGATATCCCGCCGCCGGTCGTCGCCGCGTTGTCTCCCGGCATCGGCAGCGCCGCCAGCCAGGGTGCCGCGCCGCTGCCGGGACCCGGTACGGGGGCTGGGGGCGAGGGCGACGGCACTGGCAGTGGGGGTGCAGGCGACGGAGATGGCGATGGCGGCGAGCCGTCGCGCTGGGTTTCCGGGTTGATCCGCGACTCTGACTATCCCAAGGCGGCGTATGACGCGAAGATCGGCGGGACGGTGCATCTGCGTTTCACCGTCGGCGTCAACGGTCGCATCACCGACTGCGCCGTCACGCGGTCGAGTGGCAACGCCGATCTCGACGCCGCCACCTGCCGCCTGCTCATGGCGCGATCGAAGTACAAGCCCGCGCGAGATCCGTGGGGGCGGAAAGTCCCCGACGTGTGGACCGGCGAGCACGTCTGGTCGCTTTCGCCACTGACCGAGAGGCCTGCGCGCGAGGATGGCGGCGCGCCTTAGACGGCGCGCCGGATCATCCGCTCAGGCGAGCGTTGCGCTGCGCCGACGCAGCGTCGCGCCGACCATGCCGAAGCCCGCGATCATCAGTGCCCAGCTCGCCGGCTCGGGGACGGCCGCCGCGAACTGCTGCTGCTGGAAGCCCGCGATATCGGCGTCGGTGAAGCCGATCACGAAGAACTGGTTGGGGTTGGCGACGCCGCCGACCAACGACAGGAAGTCGTTGTCGTTGGCCACCCACAGCGTGTGGGTGTTGACGCCGCCGACCAGCACGTCCTGCCCGAACGCGATGCCTTCGATCTTGGCGGGGATGTTGGGCTTGGTGATGCCGTTGGCGTTGAGCAGCGCGACGAGGTCGACGACGAGCGTCTTACCGACTGCCGCTGCCGCCGCTGCCGTGCTGGTCAGTGCGGTGATGTCGGTCGCGCCGGCGATGTCGATGCGGAAGAACTGCTTGACCGAAGCGCTGCTACCGTCGCCGAGGCCCTTGCCGTCGCGCTCGTCGATGAGGAACTCGTGGTTGTTGATCGCGACGATCTCGCTGACGCCCGATCCGGTGGTCAGCTTGTAGCCGATTTCCTTGGTCGCGCCGGTCGCGATGTCGATGGTGACGATGCGGACCAACTTGTTGCTCGCCGAGACGGCGGCGTCCTGGATCAGCGGGGCCTGCATGATGCCAACCAGCGTCTTGCCATCGGGGGTGATCGCGAGGCCTTCCATGCCCTTGTTGGCGACGCGTCCGCTGGTGTTACCGCTGATTTCGGTGGCGCCGTTCGGCGACAGTGTGACGACATCGAGGTTGGTCGGCAGCGTGTAGGTTCTGACGAGCGAGCCGGTGGCGCGGTCGAATTGGCGCACATAGGGGCCGTACTCGTCCGAGACGAAGACCGTCAGCCCGTCGTTCGAGATGCGGATCGCCTCGGGGTCGAAGCGCGCGTTGGCCGCCGCGCCCGAATTGCCCGCGCCGTAATTGTCCGAACGCCCGGTGAAATAATTGACCAGCGCGCTGTTCTGCGACGGGGCGCCCGAGCCGAGCGGCGTGCCGTCGAGCTTGTTGCCCAGCCCGGCACCCGTGCCGTAGGTCAGCGCCGTCGGGCTCGACAGCAGCGTCGTCGCCGACAGCGTCGGCGTCAGCATGAACGGCAGGCCGCCACCGCCACCGGGCGTCAGCGTCATCGTGACGGTGTGGAAGCGCGCGATGTACGAAGTCGTGTCGTCGACCGCGCCGTTGTACGCGGTCGCATTGGGGCCGCGGTCGGGCGTCGCGAGGAAGGTGTTGCCACCGGTGTACGCCAATCCCGAACCGAGGCCGCCGAGGATGTTCGCGGCGAGACCGTTCTCGAGCGTGCCCGCCAGCCCCGAAAGGTCGCTCGTCCCGCCCAGCACGCCCTTGGCGAGCAGGGTAATCGCGGCATTTGCCGGCGCGGT
>JBBQVB010000189.1:0-3832 GCA_038211965.1 Sphingomonadales bacterium | reverse complement strand
GGCCGCCGAATAAAAAATCTTGTCGGTGCGCGCGAAGCCGACGGTCATCGCGTTGACGAGAATGTTGCCGTTGTAGGCGGGGTGGAAGCTCGTCTCGCCGCCGACGGTCGGCACCCCGACGCAGTTGCCATAGCCGCCGATGCCCGCGACCACGCCGCGGATCAGGTGCTTCATCTTCGGCGCGTGCGGATCGCCGAAGCGCAGCGCGTTGAGGTTCGCGACGGGTCGCGCGCCCATCGTGAAGACGTCGCGCAGGATGCCGCCGACGCCTGTCGCCGCGCCCTGGTAGGGCTCGATAAAGCTCGGGTGGTTGTGGCTCTCCATCTTGAAGATGCACGCATCGCCGTCGCCGATGTCGATGACCCCGGCGTTCTCGCCGGGTCCGCAGATCACCCAAGGCGCGGTCGTCGGCAGCTTGGCGAGGTGCATCCGGCTCGACTTGTACGAGCAATGCTCCGACCACATCACCGAGAAGATGCCGAGTTCGAGCAGGTTCGGCGCGCGCCCCATGCTGGCGACGATGGTGTCGTACTCGCCCGGCGTGAGGCCGTGGTCGGCGACGGTCTGGGGGGTGATGGCGGGCGCGGTGTCAGGCATGGCCGCGACGCTTAGCCGAGCGCGTCGCGGCCTGCCAGAGTTACGCGGCGACGCTCGCCATCCGCCGCCGCCGGAACGCTGCGCCGGTCAGGCCAAAGCCGCCGATCATCAGTGCCCAGCTCGCGGGTTCGGGCTCCGCCGCCACGCCGGGGCCGTCGAACTGGCCGATAAAGACGACATCGGCGAAGTTGGGCGTCTGGATGAAGTAGAGGTCGGTCCGCGAATAGCCGAGCAAGGCGGTGCTGAGGCCGCTCAAGGTCGGCGTGCTGCTGTCGAGCGTCAGCTGGCAGAAGCCGATGCCGGTGCCGAAGCCGCCACCTCCTTCGATCAGGCACGAGTCCAAGCCGAGGAAAGTGCTGCCGTTGAACATCAGCGTTGGACCCTGGGGAAACTCCAGCCCCAGGTTCGCGGTGCAGACGGCATCGTGGAAACAGATTTGGTCGGTCAGGCTGAGCGAGTGGCTGCCGACGGTCAGCGATACGGCGTTGACCGGATTGCCGTTGCCGAGCTGGACGGTGTGGATGTTCGGATTGGTCAGCGTGTCGCCGAACCCGGTGTGGATCGTTCCCGGCGTCTGCAGGTCGGCGTCGTCATATTTGGCGCTGAAATGGATCGCGTTGCCGACCGCGAGGTCGGACAGCGTCGTGATCCCGTCCGGGTTGAAAATCGGGTCAGTCGGCACGGCGAAAACGAGGTGGCCGGTTCGCGTGATCGTCTGGACGGTCGCGCTCGCGGTGGTTGCCGCGAGCAGCAGTGCGGTGGCGGCGAGGATGTTGGCCTTGAAGGTCATTGTGGGTCTCCCGGTTGGCCGGAGCCGTGACGGCGGCTGCGGCGCGTGTCGAACGCGAGGGGGAGACTGGACGGGGTATGCAGGCGACGAAACGAGGGCGAACCGATTTCTTACCGATGCTCGACCGATGTTTGACGATTGACACGCTTGGGGGCAGTGCATTCAAGCTGACCGGTCGATGGTTCGAATCGACCGGGCCCGCGCCGCCGTCGCGGCAGCGCCGCACCTCGACCGCGCGAAGCTTCTGCTGGCCGCCAATCCGGGTGAACTGGGCTACCATGATCCGGACAAGAAGGCCGAGTATCGGGCCGAGGGCGAACCGCTCGCGCGCGCCGTGCTTAAGTCCGACCCGCGAAGCTCCCAAGCGTGGGAGGCGTTGGCGTTGTTGCGTCCGGCGCTCGATTTTTGTCGGGCGCGAGGCGTTGCTGCGCAAGGCTATCGCGGCGCATCCCACCGCCTGCGGGTGCGAACACCAGGTCTATTCCTTCATCTTGTCGATGACCGGGCGCGGTCGCGAGGCAGAGGAACAGATTCGCCGGGCCGTCAGCCTGTTCCCCAACGGCTTGGCGGGCCAGGCGAGACTGGGCGAGACGCTGGCGGTCAATGGCCGGTTCGGCGATGCCGCGAAACTGCTGGCGACGGTCGCCGAATAATGGCCGGACGAAAGCTATATCGAAATACTGCGCGACAAGACCGCGACGTTTGCGGGCGACTGGCCGGCGGCGCGTGCGCTATCGGCGACCGATCCCGCCAAGCGGCTGAGCATGGCGGGAGAAGCAATGGCGCGTCTGCTCGTCGATCCCAAGTTCTTGGATCGCGCCAATGTCCCGGCGCTCGCACCGGCCGGGCGTGACGCCGATGCGGTCGAGGCGGCGGGTCGGGCGATAGACAAGAACCCCCGCCACCTGACCGTATTGTACGAACCGCCGTTCGCGCGGGCGCGGCGGCTGCCCCAGTTCGCCGCGCTCGTGACCCGCCTCGGGCTCGTCGATTACTGGCGCAAGTCGGGGTATCCACCCGATTTCTGCGTCGCGGCGGATGCGCCGTCGCTGTGCGCCTCGCTCATTGTCAAGGCGAAGGCGTAAGCGGGCGACGCTGTCATTGGTGTGTCACATCGTTCGTGCTATGTTCCGCATGCGAATCGAGGTAGAACGCAGATGACGACAGTACGCGAGATCGCCGACGACATGGTGGCGATGACCAAGGCGGGCGATTTTCACATCGGCGAGAAATACTGGGCCGACGATGTCGTCAGCATCGAGGCAATGGACGGCCCGATGGCGCGCGTCGAGGGGCGCGAGGCGGTGCAGGGCAAGAGCGACTGGTGGTACGGCGCGCACGAGGTCAACAGCACCGAGACCTTCGGCCCGTTCGTCAACGGCGACCAGATCGCCATCCATTGGAAGATGGACGTGACCCAGAAGGAGAGCGGCCAGCGCATCCAGATGGACGAGGTCGCGCTGTACACCATCCGCGACGGCAAGATCGCCGAGGAGCGGTTCTTCTACTGACGGGACCGGCGCGGGCCTAGCGCGCCCCGGCGCGCAGGGCCTGCGTCCAGGCGTGGTCGGCGAGGATCTCGACACCCTCCGCCGTCTTCCTGGCATGAGCACTTGCGGCCGTGCCGCGCACGACGCGGCCGCGGATGCCGTGGATGATCGCCGCCAGCCGGAACATGTTGTACGCGACGTAGAAGTCCATGTGCGCGATGCCGCCGGTGCGCCCGGTGCGCGCGCAATAGGCGGCGATGTATTCGTCTTCGGTCGGGATGTTCTGCGCGGCCAAGTCGACGCCCACCAGCCCCGGCGTGCCGACGGGGGGCATCCGGTACATCATCAGATGGTAGCTGAAGTCGGCCAGCGGATGGCCGAGTGTCGACAGCTCCCAGTCGAGCACCGCCAGCACGCGCGGCGCGGTGGGATGGAAGATCATGTTGTCGCAACGATAGTCGCCGTGGACGACACTGGCGCGATCGTCGTCGGTGGGGATGTTGGCGGGCAGCCACTCGACCAGCCGGTCCATCGACGCCACGCGGCCCGCGTCGGCGTCGTCGAGATACTGCTGCGACCAGCGCCCGATCTGGCGCGCGAAGTAGTTGCCGGGCTTGCCGAAGTCGCCGAGGCCGATTGCGGCGGGATCGAAATTGTGGAGCTGCGCGATGGTCGCATTCATCGCGTCGAAATAAGCGGGGCGTTCGTCGCGCGACACGTCGGGAAAGCCGTTGTCCCAGACGATGCGCCCCTCGACGCAGTCCATGACGTAGAACCAGGTGCCGATCACGGCATCGTCGGTGCACAGCCCGAAGGTGCGCGGCGCGGGGAAGCCGGCGGCGTGCAGCGCGGTGATGACCTTGTATTCGCGATCGACGGCGTGCGCCGACTTGAGCAGCTGCCCAGGCGGCTTGCGGCGCAGGACGTAATTCCGTGAGGGCGTCAGCAGCTGATA
>JBBQVB010000188.1:0-3926 GCA_038211965.1 Sphingomonadales bacterium | reverse complement strand
AGCGGTCGATGCCGCGCTGCGTGAAGCGTTCAGCGACCGCCTGCTGTTCGAGCGTCAACACGTTGACCGCGAAGCGCCGCGCCGCCTGCAGCGCGGGCAGCGCCGACGCGCCGCGCGCCGGGCAGACGAGGAGCAGCGGCGGATCGAGCGACACGCTGGTGAAGCTGTTGGCGGTCAGCCCGACGCGCTCACCCCCCGCATCGACCCCGGTGACGACGGTGACGCCGGTCGCGAAGGTGCCGAAGGCATCGCGCAAGGCGCGCGGGTCGAGCGGTGCGGCGGGATCGGGCATGCCGCGCGTCCTTGCGGCCAGCGCCGCCGCCGGTCAACCGCGCGCGTCCCTTTTGAGGATCGGGGCGCAGTTGCCGAAACGCTGCTGCGGGGGCTTTGCGCGTCACGGGCCTCGCACCGGCGGCGCGCGCGGCGCCCGTCGTGCAACTTTCGCTCGCCCAAGCGTTTGTGACTTGCCCGACATGATCCGATCCCCCACCACAGGCGCGTGAGTGACGCGACGTTCCTCGACGAGACCGCCGACGGCGGGCGGCGGCTGCGCCTCGGCGGCGATTGGACCGTCGCGCATATCGGTAGCGTCGAGCCCCAGTTGCGCGCGGTCGATCCGGGCGCCGGCGCGCTGACCCTCGACCTCGGCGGCGTCGAGCGCATCGACACCGTCGGCGCGTGGCTCGTCCACCGCAGCGTCCGCGACTGGGAAAAGGCGGGGTCGAAGGCAAGCGTCGCCAATGCCTCCGACGATGCGACGCGGCTGATCGCGCAGGTCGGCGAGGCCGATGTGCCGTGCCAGATGCGCCCCGACACCGGCAGCGTCGTCGCGCGCCGCCTCGAAAGCATCGGGCGCGGCGTCGTCGGCGCGCTGAACACGCTCGGCAATTTCCTCGCCTTCCTCGGCAAGACGCTGGTGACGCTGGCGCAGACGGTCGCCAGCCGCCGGTCGCTGCGCTGGAATTCGGTGGTGACGCAGATGGACGTCGTCGGCGTCCACGCGCTCGGCATCGTCGGGCTGCTGTCGTTCCTCGTCGGCATCGTGCTGGCGCAGCAGGGCGCGGTGCAGCTCCGTCAGTTCGGCGCAGAGGTCTTTGTCGTCAATCTGATCGGCCGCTCGACGGTGCGCGAACTGGGCATCCTGCTGACCGCGATCATGGTCGCCGGGCGCTCGGCATCGGCATTCGCGGCACAGATCGGCTCGATGAAGTTGAACGAAGAGATCGACGCGATGAAGACCATCGGCCTGTCGGCGTTCGAGGTTCTGGTGCTGCCGCGCCTGATCGCCACCGCGCTGATGATGCTGCTGCTCGGCTTCTACGGGTCGCTGATGGCGATCCTCGGCGGCGCGCTGTTCTGCTGGACGTCGCTCAATATCCCGCCGGTGACCTTCGTGCAGCGGCTCCAGGAGGTCGTGCCGATGGCGGATTTCTGGATCGGGCTGGTCAAGGCCCCGGTGTTCGGCGTCATCATCGCCGTCACCGGGTGTTTCCAGGGCATGCAGGTCAGCGGCAACGCCGAATCGGTCGGCCAGCGCACGACGGCGGCGGTGGTCCAGTCGATCTTTCTCGTCATCGTCCTCGATGCGTTCTTCGCGGTGTTCTTCACCGCGCTGGGCTTCGTCTGATGGCCGCGCCGACCACCGACGAGGATATCGTCATCCGCGTGCGCGGGCTCGAAAACGCGTTCGGCGAGCAGGTCATCCACCAGGGTCTCGACCTCGACGTGCGGCGCGGCGAAATCCTCGGCATCGTCGGTGGCTCGGGGACGGGCAAGTCGGTGCTGATGCGCTCGATCATCGGGCTGCAGGAGCCGCAGGCGGGCACCGTCGAGGTGTTCGGCGAACCGACCGCCGGGCTCGACCTGGCAGCGGAGAAGGACCTGCGCCGCCGCTGGGGCGTGCTGTTCCAGGACGGCGCCCTGTTCTCGGCATTGACGGTTGCCGAGAATATCGAGGTGCCGCTGCGCGAGTTCTTCAAGCTCGATCCCGCGCTGATGGACGAGATCGCCGCATACAAGATCGCGATGGTCGGCTTGCCGCCGCTCGCCGGCCCGAAGTTCCCGAGCGAGCTGTCGGGGGGCATGCGCAAGCGCGCCGGCCTCGCGCGCGCGCTGGCGCTCGACCCCGCGCTGCTGTTCCTCGACGAGCCGACGTCGGGGCTCGATCCGATCTCGGCCGCTGCCTTCGACGAACTGATCCGCGCGCTGCGCGATACGCTCGACCTGACGGTGTTCCTGATCACCCACGATCTCGATACGCTGCACGCGATCTGCGACCGCATCGCCGTGCTGGCGGACCACAAGGTGCTCAAGGTCGGAACGATCGCGGAACTAATGGATTTCGATCATCCGTGGGTGCAGGAATATTTCCGGGGGCCGCGCGGTCGTGCCGCGACGCCGCCGCCCAAGTCCGGTTCCCGCGCCAAGGAAGCACCCGTCATGGCAGCCCCTGCCCTCGCCAAGGAAGCCGTCTGAGTGGAAACGCGCAGTTCCTATGTCCTCGTCGGCGCGGTGGTGCTCGCCTTCACCGTGCTGCTGTTCGCCGCCGTGCTGTTCCTCGCGCGCTTTTCGGGCGAAGCGAAGAACGAATACGACATCGTTTTCGGCCAGTCGATTTCGGGCTTGGCGCTGGGCAGCGCGGTGGTCTTCAACGGCGTTCCCGTCGGCCAGGTGCAGAAAATCGCGCTGGTCCCCAACTCGCCGCAGCTGGTGCGCGTCCGCATCGCGATCCAGCCCGACACGCCGATCCTCCACGGCACCACGGCGGGCGTCGAGGGCGTGGGTTTCACCGGGGTCAGCCAGATCGCCTTGAACGGCGCGATGGGCGGCCAGCCGCCGATCGTCGAGATCGGGCCGTACGGGCGGCCGTTGATCCCGCCGCGCAAGGGTGCGCTCGGGCAGTTGCTCGCCAGCGCGCCCGAACTGCTCAACAATGTCTCCGAGCTGACCGGGAGCATCAACAAGCTGCTCAATCCCGACAACCGTGCGACGATCGGCAACATCCTCAAGAACACCGACCGGCTGTCGGGCGCGCTGGCGGATCGCGGTCCCGAGATCGCCGCGACGCTCGCCGAGACGCGCCAGACGCTCAAGGCCGCGACCCAGGCGGCGGCGGCGCTCAAAGACCTCGTCGGCGACACCGACCGGCTGGTTAACGATAACGGCAAGGTGCTGCTCACCGACCTCGACGCGACGGTGAAGCGCGCGGGCACGACGCTCGACAAGGTCGACGCGCTGATCGGTGCGGCAAAGCCCGGGGTCGATGCGCTCTCGACGCGCACGGTGCCCGAGATCGGCCAGCTGGTCGCCGACCTTCGCGCCGTCACGGGGTCGCTCGGCGCCGTCGCGGCGAAACTCGACGAGGACCCCGCCAAGGCGCTGATCGCCGGGCGTCGGCTGCCGGAATATCCTGCGAAGAAGGACAAGTGATGCGCGGACCAGGCCTCATCGCTGCCGCGCTTGGCGCGCTGCTGCTCACCGCGGCGTGCGGGCCGCTGGTGCAGATCGGGGGCAACGACAAGGCCCCCGTCGCGCTGCTGACGCTGCGCGCCACTGCCCAGCCCACGTCCGGGCCGCGCGACCTGACGCGGACGCTCAGCGTGTCGACGCCGCTGGTGCCGGGATCGCTGCAGACGCTGCGCGTGCCCGTCGTGACGCGCGACACCGAACTCGCCTATCTGACCGGCGCGACCTGGTCCGAACAGCCGAGCCGCCAGTTCGCGCACCTCCTCGCCGACACCATCGCCGCGCAGGGCGTCACGGTCATCGACGCGCGCCAGCCGGGGGCGTTGAAGGTCGTCGTCCGCTACGACGCGCTGCTCACCGGCGACGGCGGCAAGACGCTGGGCGTCCGCCGCTTCGACGCGACCGCGCCGGTCGCCAGCAACGCGCCGGGCGAGGTCGCCGTCGCGCTCAACGCCGCCGCC
>JBBQVB010000187.1:0-3927 GCA_038211965.1 Sphingomonadales bacterium | reverse complement strand
GCAGTCAGCTACGCCAAGAAGGCCGGTGGCGAGAATATGCAGATCCTGATCGCGCAGGCCTCGACCAAGCAAGGCCACTATAAGGAAGCGGTTGCGGCGTACAACCAGCTGATCAAGACCAACGGTGCCAAGCCCGTTTATCTCGAGAACTTGGCCGGCGTGCAGTACAAGTCGGGCGACAAGCAGGCGTATATTGCCACCACCACCAGGCTGATCAAGATCGATCCGTCGCCATCGCGCTGGAAGGCGCTGCTGCTCAACATGCGCCAGACGCCGATGACCCCCGACGCCAAACTCGCGCTGTACCAGCTGATGAGCCAGACCGGGACCATCGACCGGAACGAGGACTATCTCGAATTCGCCAAGCTGGCGCTGGTCGCGGGCCAGTCGGGCACCGCGCGCGACGTGCTCGCCAAGGCTGGAACGACGGGTACCGACGCGATGAGCGTTCGGCTCGCGCAGGCGGCGGGCGAGCGCGCTGCGGCGGCTCCGGCGCAGGCCGCCAAGCTCGCGGGCAACCCGGCAACGGTGCTCCAGGCGGGCAACGAGTATCTCGGCCTCGGGCAGTATCCCGCAGCCATTGCGGCGTATGACAAGGCGGTCGCGGCCGGCGGCAAGGATGCCGACACGGCGAAGGTCTTCAAGGGCATCGCGCAGGTCCGTGGCGGCCAGACCGGCCCGGCTAGAACGACCTTTGCAGGCGTCGCCGAGGGTAGTGCAGTTCGCGACATCGCCAACATGTGGGGACTCTACACTTCCACGAAGGGGTAGTCCGATAGGCGACACGGTGATCGCGGCGTACCCGCCCAAGCCCGGACATGAGGCGGCGCTGCTGGAGCTGGCGCGCGATCACACGCCGTTTCTCCAGCGCCTCGGCTTCGCCACCGAAGCGCACGATTTGTTCGCAACCTTCGTGCCGGTCGAGCAGTAGCCCGCGCCCGAGGGTTGCATCGCGCGGCACTTTCGCCTAACGCACTGCCAAGCACCGGCGGGGGCACGTCCCCGGCCGGTGTTTTTGTCGAAGCCAGCCGGAGGGGCACCTGCATCGCGCGGTGTCAACGATCGGTAATGAGGAGGTTCCGGACTTATGCCGGCCTATGAACATGTCTTCCTGCTGCGGCAGGACCTGGCGACCGCTCAGGTCGAAGCGCTGACCGAGGCCTTCACCAAGATCATCGCCGACGGCAAGGGCGCCGTTACCAAGAACGAATATTGGGGCCTGCGCAGCCTCGCCTACCGGATCAAGAAGAACCGCAAGGCGCATTACGTGATGTTCAACATCGACGCGCCGTCGCCGGCCGTCGCCGAACTCGAGCGCCAGGTCGCGCTGAACGAGGACATCCTGCGCTACATGACCGTCAAGGTCGACACGCTCGAGACCGAGCCGTCGGCGATGATGCGCCGCAACGAGAGCCGTGAGCGCGAGCGCGACGGTCGCGGCGGCGACCGTGATCGGGGCGACCGCGGTGATCGTGGCGACCGGGGCGACCGTCCGCGTAGCGGCGGTGGCGGCTTCGGCGGCGATCGCGATCGTGGTGGTGAACGCGGCGGCGGCGGTTTCCGCCCGCGCGCGGCTTAAGGGAGGGCAGAAATCATGGGACGTCCGTTTTTCCGCCGCCGCAAGTCGTGCCCCTTCTCAGGGCCCGATGCACCGAAGATCGACTACAAGGACGTGCGCCTGTTGCAGGGCTTCGTCTCCGAGCGCGGCAAGATCGTGCCTAGCCGCATCACCGCCGTCAGCGGCAAGAAGCAGCGCGAGCTCGCCCAGGCGATCAAGCGTGCGCGCCATCTGGGCTTGCTGCCCTACCTGGTTAAGTAGGAGCCTGCTCAAATGGATGTGATCCTGCTCGAGCGCGTCGAGAAACTCGGCAACATCGGCGATGTCGTCAATGTGAAGCCCGGTTTCGCACGCAATTTCCTGCTGCCGCGCCACAAGGCGCTGCGCGCCAGCGAAGCCAACCGTAAGCGCTTCGAAGCCAACCGCGCCACCATCGAGGCCGATAACGCCAAGCGGCGCGACGCGGCGCGCGAGGACTCGGCGGGCATCGACGGCACCACCGTCGTACTGATCCGTCAGGCGTCGAACACCGGCCAGCTTTATGGTTCGGTCGCGACGCGCGATCTCGCCGAGGCGCTGGCCGAGACGGTCGAGGGTAGCAAGGTGACGCGCAACCAGATCGTTCTCGACAAGCCAATCAAGGCGCTGGGGCTGTACGAGGTCAAGGTCGCGCTGCACCCCGAAGTGTCGGTGACGATCAAGGTCAACATCGCGCGCTCGCCCGAGGAGGCCGAACTCCAGGCGAAGGGCGTCGACGTCACGACCGACATGTTCGAACGCGACGCAGCGGGCTTCACCGAAGCCTATGACCCCAACGCCGAACCGGGTGCCAGCGCCGATGCGCCGGCCGCCGAGCCGGTCGCGGACGAGGCGTAACCGCTGCCTCCTTCCTTCGGGGAGGGGGCAACAGGGGTTCGAGCATGACCGACGATACCGCTCCAGTCGCCGACACGCCCCCGGATCGCTTGTCGGCGACGCCGGGGACGCCGTTCTATGACGAGGCGACGCTGGCGCGCGGCATCGGCATCCGCTTCAATGGCGTCGAGCGCACGACGGTCGAGGAATACTGCGTGTCGGAAGGCTGGGTCCGCCTGACCGTCGGCAAGACCCGCGACCGCCGCGGCAACCCGATCACGCTCAAGCAGCACGGGCCGGTCGAGCCTTACTTCAAGGACGTCTAGGCCTCCCCACGGACCTGCCCATGGGCCAGCACGGCGAATAGCCCCGTGCCGCCGATGATGTTGCCGATCAGCGCGGGCAGGATGAAGCCCCCGACCGCGGCACCGAAACTGCGCTCACCCGCGAGCCACAGCACGAACGCCTCGGTCGATCCGGCAACGACATGGCTGAAACCGCCGATGCCGACCACCCATGTGATCAGGACGATCACCCAGAACTCGCTGCCGCGCGCGTTGGGCAGGATCCACGCGAGCGACGCGATCAGGAAGCCTGCGGGCAGGCCGCGCCAGACGATCTCGGCGAAGCCCGGCGCGAGCGCCTCGCGCGAGATGGCGAGGACCGCCGCGCGATGCTCGGGCGAGACGATCGCGCCGTCGGCGATCGCCCACGCGACGAGTGCCGACCCAGCGAGGTTCGCCGCAAGCACGATGCCCCATAGCCGGAGCAGCCGCGCAACATTATTGAGCGTCGGGTGCGTCGCCACTGGGAGTACGGCTGTCACCGTCGTCTCGGTGAACAGTTGCAGACGCCCCATGATCGCGATGACGAAGCCGACGGTATAGCCGAACGACGCGACGAACGGGGTCCAGCGCGCATCGGCAGGCAGCCCGGCCTGCAGAAATGCCTTGGCGAGCACCGACGCGCTGATCGACACCCCCGCCGCCAGTCCCGAGAAGCCGAGCGCCGCAAAAGACCGTGCCAGCTCCTCCTCTCCCTGTTGCCGCACGACCTCGTGCACCACGCGCGGCGCGGCGAGCGACAGGCTGCTGACCTCGCGATGCTCGTCGTCGGTCAGCGCGGTGGCCGCCGCGTCGCGATCCGGTTCGGGAATTGCCATAGTCTCCGACAACCGTGCCGCTGCGGCTTCGTTCCGGACTGCGCTTGTCCGAATCACCGGGCACGCGTCTAATCGCGTCGCCGTTGCCGGAGACCGACGATGTCGCGCGAACACATGGAACGCTCACCCTCGGGGGTGAACCTCGGCGGCACGATCGGCAATGCGCTGCTGATGCACGCCCGCGAGCGCGCCGTGCATTTCTTCATGTTCCTGTTCGCGCTCGATGCCGCGTGCCGCCGTGCCGGGGTGCTCGACGCCGGCATCGTTATCGCTCCCGCCGACGCCTTCGAGGTCGCCGCGACGCACCAGGTCGACAGCGGCTTCCGCTCGGGCAACGTCGCGCACTACGACT
>JBBQVB010000186.1:0-3950 GCA_038211965.1 Sphingomonadales bacterium | reverse complement strand
GGCACGCGCAGCACATAGCCGCTCGCCGTCTCGCCCAGCGTCAGTACCGGCGTCCCCGGCGCGACCATCTGCCCGGGTTCGGCGCCGCGCCGCAGCACGACCCCCGACGCGGGGGCGACGATCCGCCCGAGGCGGACGTCGAAGCCGGTCTGCGTGACACGCGCGCGGGCCGCGGCGGCGGCGGCCTCGGCGCTCTCGACGCGCGCCTTGGTGACCCAGCCCTGCCCGCTCAGCGCCTGCATGCGCTTGAGTTCGGCAGCGGTGCGCACCGCGTCGGCCTGCGCCGACACCGCCGACGCATCGAGGCCCGTCGGATCGAGCCGCGCCAGTACCTGTCCGGCGCGCACCCCTTGCCCTTCGAGCACCGAGATCGCGGCAATCCGCCCGGCGGTGTTGAAACCAAGCTGCGTCTCGCGCTTGAGCCGCACCGTGCCCGTAACGAGCACCGTGCCGCCGCCGCTGACGGGGACCGCCTCGGCGAGCGCAACGGTGATCGAGTCCACTTTGGCAGGCGGCGGGGCGACATCCTTCGCGCACGCGGCCAGCGCGAGCAGTGCCGCCATCGCCGCGCCCCGTCCCGCCACCACTGCCCCCGACAGATTTGATTGCGACTCAGCTTTATGGTGCGGGGGCGGGATTGGCAACTTGCTTTCTCTCTCCTACCTCTGCCCGCCACGGGGGCCTCAGCGAACATGGAGTGGTGGGCGAGCCAAGTCAGTCCATCACCGTCAGCACCTCCACCGTGAGTGCCACCGCGACCACCGCCGGGTCGGGATCGACGCTCAACCGCACCAGCCGCGCCGACGCGACGATTTGTCCCGGCAAGTCGAACTCGTGGTCGGCAAGCCCGTCGACCAGCCGATCGAGCGCGTCGCCGATGTCCGCCGCATCGCCGTGCAGGCGCAGGTCGAGGCGATGGCGCGCACCATCGAAGGTCGCGCTCGCCCACGGCATCGTCGTGACGCCTTCGAGCGCCAGCAACGGAAACAGCGGTCTCGGCGCAACGCCGCCGATCAACCGCGCGAGCGATTTGACGAGGCGGCTGGGGGTGCCGCGCGCCGGGAGCGACAGGCGCGCGCTCATCGTGCGTCGCCCGGGATCGTCGCCGGGGTCGCGCCCGGCGGCGCGGCGGTTGCGGCACCCATGAACCCGAGCACGCGCGCGGTCAGCCGGTCGCGGGGTTCGCGTCCGCGGCGCAGGTCGAACACCAGACGCGGATCGCGCACCGCTTCGCGCCCGAACCGCGCCGCAGTGACTTTATGGGCGCGGAGGTGGCGTTCGATTTTGGTCAACAATGGTGTCATCTCGGCATCTCCCTACGGCGAATCAGCGTATGACCAGATATCTCCTGTGAAATCCTACTTGTCTAGGCAAAAACCTAGTGGTATAAGATCGGGGCGGGGCTTGGAGAGGAGGTTCCGCGGCTATGGACTATCTCGCCATCCGCAAACGGTTGGACGAGCTGATCGACGCCCGCGGCGAGGATTATGCCTCGCTGTCGCGGCTGATCGGCCGCAACCCGACCTATGTGCAGCAATTCGTTAAGCGCGGGGTGCCCCGCCGCCTGAGCGAGGATGACCGGCGCAAGCTGGCGGCGCACTTCGGCATCGCCGAACGCCTGCTCGGCGGCCCCGAGGATCGCGGCATCCACAACATCGTTTCGCGCGGCGACTCGCCGATGCGCGCCACCGATTATGTACTGATCCCGGCGCTCGATATCGGGGCTTCGGCAGGCATGGGCTCGCTCGCCGATGGGGAAAACCCTATCTCGACCCTCGCCTTCCAGTCGAACTGGGTCCGCACCATCGCCAGCGGACGTCCGGAAGCCCTGTCGGTGATTCGCGTCGAGGGCGATTCGATGCTGCCGACGCTCGCCGACGGCGACCAGATCGTCGTCGACACCGACGACCGCGAGCGACTGCGCGACGGCATCTACGTGCTGCGTACCGACGACGCGCTGCTCGTCAAACGCCTGTCGGTCAATCCGGCAACGCGCCGCCTGTCGATCAAGAGCGACAACGCCGCCTACCCGAGCTGGGACGACTGCGACCCCGCCACGGTCGCGGTGATCGGGCGGGTGGTCTGGGTCGGGCGGTGGTTGAGCTAGGGCCGCCGCGCGTCCCAGACGGCGACGCCGACCGCAGCGAGCGCGCCGACGACGAAGCCGCCGATCAGGCCGAGCGAGGCCTGGTGGACCGCGACGCCGATCCCGGCACCCACGAGCGTCAGCAACGCGAGGAGGAAGCCGCCAGCGGCGCGGGGGGGACGGTTGGACATCGTGCGCGCTTTGCCACGCGCCCGCGCGCCGCGCCAGCCGGAGCGGCGCTCGCGGCGGGGCGACCGGGTGCCGCGCCGCACCGCCTATGCCGCGCCGTCGCGCGCGGCTAAACCCCTCGCAATGGTATCGCGTCGGATCGGGCAGGCGGTGGCGGCGTGCATGCTCGCCGGGCCGTGGTGCGCGCCGATCTACGCCCAACCGGCGCGGCGCGTCGCCAAGCCCGTCGTCAAGGTCGAGGCCGCCCCCGCTCTGGCAGTACCGCCGGTTCCCGTGCAGGCGACCCCCGACGCGCTGCTCGACCTGATGGCCCCGCTGCCCGACGGCGGTGTGGCGTGGCCTGCGGCGGTCGCGACGACGGCGGGCGACGCAGCGGCGCCCGAGGCCGGCGACGTCCGCTACACCGTCGACGTCAGCAACGGACTGGGCAGCCCGGCGCGGCTGGCGCGGTTTCGCGAACTGTCGGCGCTGTGGCTCGCGCGCGGGGCACCCGCCAACCTCGCACAGATCAACCGCCGCGCCGTCGAGGACAGCGACCTCATCGACCAGCTGCTGCGCGCCGACGGCTATTACGGCGGCACGGTCGAAGTCACCCTGGTACCGCCGACGAAGGCGGGAACGCCGACGCAGGTCAATTTCAAGGTCGATCCGGGCCCACTCTACACCTTCGCTGCCATCGACCTGAAAACCCCGCGCGACGCCGAGCTCGTCGCCGGGGCGCTGGGTCTGCGGGCCGGGCAGCCCGTCGATGCCGCTGCCGTCGATGCCGCCGAGACCGCGCTGCCGCTGCGCCTCGCCGACGCGGGCTATCCGTTCCCGCAGATCGGCGCGCAGGATATCGTCGTCGACCATGCGACGCGCACCGCGACGCTGACGCAGACCGTCGATCCCGGTCGCCGTGCGGTGTTCGGGCGCGTGCGCTTCGGCCCCGACGCCAAACGTCCGCCGTTCGACAACGACCATCTCGGCCTGCTCGCACGGCTGCGCGCGGGCGACCGCTACAATGCCGCCGACCTCGAAGACCTGCGCCGCGCGCTGATCCAGACCGGCCTCGTCGGCTCGGCGCGAATCGTGCCACAGGCCGTCGCGGTCGCGCCGGACGGCAGTCAGATCGTCGATCTCGTCATCACCACCGAACCCGCGCCGTATCGCACCGTCGCGGCGCAGCTCGGCTATTCGACCGGCCAGGGCATTCGCGCCGAGGCGAGCTGGCAGCACCGCAACCTGCTGCCCCCGGAAGGCGCGGTGACCTTTCGCGGTGTCGGGGCCGAGCGCGAGCAGCTGCTCGGGGGCGAGATCCGCCGCCGCAACTGGCGCAAGCGCGACGTGACGCTGATCGGCACCGTCGAACTCAAGGCCGAGCAGAAGGATGCCTATGACGCGCGCACGCTGACCATCGGCGCGGCGATGGAGCGGGAAACAAACCTGATCTGGCAGAAAAAATGGACCTATTCGGTCGGCGTCGAGCTGGCAGCGTCGTCGGAGCGCGATTTCTCGAAGCCGGGCAATGCTTTCGACACGTTCCTGACGCTCGCGCTGCCGGGCTTCCTGACCTACGACGGGTCGGACAACCTGCTCGACCCGACGCGCGGCTTCCGCCTGACCGGGCGCGCCTCGCCCGAATTGGCCTATCAGTCGAGCGCCTTTGCCTATCTCAAGTTGCAGCTGGAGGGCA
>JBBQVB010000185.1:0-3987 GCA_038211965.1 Sphingomonadales bacterium | reverse complement strand
GCTTCAGATGCGCCTCGGTTACGATCTCGTCGCCCTCAAGCGCCGCCAGCGCGCGCGCGGATCGCATCAGCGTCAGTTCGCCGCGCAGGCCGTCTGCGCCCACGACCATGCACAGCTCGGACGCGCGCGTCAGCACCGCATCGGGCATCGTCACGCGCGCCAGCAAATCCTTGCCCTTGGCGATCCGTCGCAGCGTCTTGCGCTCGGCCTTGCTCCATTCCTCGGCAAAGGCATCGGGCGTGCGCTCGAACGCGTCGCAGCGCTTCAGGATCTCGATGCGGTCGGGCAAGTTGTCGGGCGTCCGCACCTCGACCGACAGGCCGAAACGGTCGAGCAGCTGCGGGCGCAATTCGCCTTCCTCCGGGTTGCCGCTGCCGACCAGCACGAAGCGCGCCGGGTGGCGGACGCTCAGCCCCTCGCGCTCGACGACGTTCTCGCCCGAAGCCGCGACGTCGAGTAGCAGGTCGACGAGATGGTCCTCGAGCAGATTGACCTCGTCGATATACAGGAAGCCGCGGTGCGCGCGCGCCAGCAGCCCCGGCTCGAAGCGCTTCTCGCCGCGCGTCAGTGCCGCCTCGAGGTCGAGCGCGCCGACGACGCGGTCCTCGGTCGCGCCGAGCGGCAGGTCGATGAACGGCACCGAGCCCCTGACCGCCTTGCCCGTCGCGGCGACTGGGCACGCCCCGTAGCGCGCGCGGTCGTCGGGATCGGCGTTGAAACGGCTGCCGGCAACGACGCGGATGGGTGGGAGCAGCGCCGCGAGCGCGCGCACCGCGGTCGACTTGCCCGTTCCCCGGTCGCCGAACACCATGACGCCGCCGATGCGCGCGTCGACGGCGGCGATCAGCAGCGCCGATTTCATCTCGTCCTGGGCGACGATGGCGGAGAAGGGGAACGGTGCGGTCATCCGCGCGGTTGTGCTGCATCGCCGCGACTGCGACAAGCGGCTGCGGCATCCGGGAGCCGACATGCAGACCGTCATCATCGTCGCAGGCGGCATCGCGCTGACGCTCGGTGCGATCGGCGGGAGCACGACGCCGCTGACGCCGTGGTACCGCAACCTCAAGAAACCCGGCTGGAAACCGCCCGACTGGGCGTTCGGTCCGGCATGGTCGATCAACCTCGCCGGCGCGGCGACGGCGGCGGTGCTGGCGTGGAACGCGGCAAGCGGATCCGCCGACCAAATCCGCATCATCGTCGCGTTCGCGGTCAACGCCGTGTTCTTCCTCGGCTGGAGCCCGTTGTTCTTCATCGCCAGGCGCCCCGACTGGGCGATGATCGAGTGGGTCTTCCTGTGGGTCTCGGTCGCGGTCGCCGCCGCCGACGTCGCGTCGGTGTCGCCGCTCGGCGGTGCGTTCATGCTGCCGTATCTCGCGTGGGTCAGCGTCGCCGGGCTGCTCAACCGCGCCATCGTGCGCCTCAACGCGCCGTTCGGGACGGAGTCCGGGGTTGCGCGCGCCTAGGGCGCAGCTAGAGTGCCGCGACGTTCAGCACTCGAGGATTTGCCGCCGATGGCCGAAGTGATCGAACCACCCGTCGTTGCCGGTGAGGTCCGCGCCGTCACCGGTGCCGACGTCGATTGGGCGCTGCGCGCCGGGTGGGACGACTTCAAGGCCAAGCGCGGCGACCTGCTGCTCGTGCCGGTGATCTATCCCGCCGTCGGTTTCATCGCGAGTGCCTTCGCGTTCAACGCCAACCTCATCCCGCTGCTGTTCCCGCTCGTCGCGGGCCTGTCGATTCTCGGGCCGGCGGTCGCGGCAGGCTTCTACGAACTCGCGCGCCGTCGCGAGGCGCACGAGGACGACAGCTGGTGGCACTTCCTCGACCCGCTCAAGGGCCGGTCGCGGATGCCGCTCGCCGTACTGACGATCGTGCTGGCGGGGCTGTTCATCGGCTGGCTCGTCGCGGCGTGGGCGATCTACACCGCGACGCTCGGCACGATGGGGCCGCCGACGCCCGAACTGTTCATGAACACGATGTTTTCCAGTCGCGAGGGCTGGACGATGATCCTGATCGGCAACCTCGTCGGCGCGGGCTTTGCGCTGGTGACGCTCGCCGTCGCGGTGGCGTCGTTCCCGATGGTCGTCGACAAGCCGGTGGACGCCCTGACCGCAATCCTGACGTCGGTCGCGGCAGTGCGCAAATCGCCCGCCGCGATGATCCGCTGGGGCATCACCGTCGCGCTGGTGCTTGCCGCAGGCGCGCTGCCACTGTTCATCGGGCTCGCGGTGGCGCTGCCGGTGCTGGGCTATGCGACGTGGCATTTGTACACGCGCGCGGTGGTGCGCTAGGCGCGCCCCGCCATCCGCAAGGTTGACGAACCGCCCGCAAATCCCGCACACGCGCGCCGCCATGTCCGACCTGATCACCCTCACCCTCCCCGACGGTTCGCAGCGCACGGTCGCGCGCGGCACCACCGGTGCGGATGTGGCGCTGAGCATCGGGCCGGGGCTGGCGAAGGCGGCGCTCGCGGCGCGCGTCGACGACGTGCTGGTCGATCTGTCGCGGCCGATCCTGCACGACGCGCGGCTGGCGCTGGTGACGGCGAAGGACGAGGCCGACGCGCTCGACCTCGCGCGCCACGATTATGCGCACGTGCTGGCCGAAGCCGTGCAGCATCTGTTTCCGGGGACGCAGATCACCTTCGGGCCGTCGACCGACGACGGTTTCTACTATGATTTCGCGCCCGCCGAGCGCCCGTTCACCGACGACGACCTGCCCGCCGTCGAGGCCGAGATGCGCCGCATCATCGCGCACGGCGAGACGCTGGTGCGCGAGGAATGGCCGCGCGACCGGCTGGTCGCGCATTTCGCGGCGCACGGCGAGACGTTCAAGGCCGAATGGGCCGCCGAACTCCCCGACGGCGAGCCGCTGACGGTCTATCGCGCCGGGAGCGGCGACGACGCATGGCTCGACATGTGCCGGGGGCCGCATCTGCCCTCGACCGCCAAGCTCGACCCCAACGCCTTCAAGCTGACGCGCGTTTCGGGCGCATATTGGCGCGGCGACCAGGCCAACGCGATGCTCAGCCGCATCTACGGCACGGGGTGGCTCAACAAGAAGCAGCTCGACGCGCATTTGCTGCGGCTCGAGGAGGCGGCGAAGCGCGACCATCGCCGTATCGGCCAGGACATGGACCTGTTCCATCTCCAGAGCGAGGCGCAGGGCAGCGTCTTCTGGCACCCGAAGGGCTACATGATCTGGCGGCAGCTCGAGGCCTATATGCGCCGCCGCATCGACGCGGGCGGCTACCGCGAGGTCAAGACGCCGCAGCTGATGGACGCACGGCAGTGGGAGGCGTCGGGCCACTGGGGCAAGTACCGCGAGAACATGTTCGTCGTTCCCGACGAGATTCCGAACGTCGCCGACGACGCGCCGATCCTGTCGGGCAAGAGCGACCTGATGGCGCTCAAGCCGATGAACTGTCCGGCGCATGTGCTGATCTTCCGCCAGGGCATCAAGTCGTACCGCGACCTGCCGCTGCGCATGGCCGAGCAGGGCTGCTGCCACCGCAACGAGCCGCACGGTGCACTGCACGGGCTGATGCGCGTCCGCCAGATGACGCAGGACGACGGCCATATCTTCTGCCGCGAGGACCAGATCGTCGACGAGGTGCGGGCGTTCTGCGACCTCACCGACCGCGTCTACAAGGACCTCGGGTTCGCAGGGTACGCGGTCAAGCTGGCGCTGCGCCCCGACAACCGCTTCGGCACCGACGCGATGTGGGACAAGGCCGAGGGCGACCTGCGCGACGCGGTGCGCCTCGCGGGGCGTGCGGGGCCCGACTACGGCTGGGAGGAACTGCCCGGCGAGGGCGCGTTCTATTCGCCCAAGCTCGAATGGCATCTGACCGACGCGATCGGGCGGACGTGGCAGGTCGGGACGATCCAGCTCGACTATGTCCTGCCCGAACGCCTCGACGCGAGCTATGTCGGTGAGGACGGCGCGCGCCACCGCCCGGTGATGCTCCACCGCGCGATCTTCGGG
>JBBQVB010000184.1:0-4007 GCA_038211965.1 Sphingomonadales bacterium | reverse complement strand
GGGCGCTGCGGTGCCGGGCGCAGCGCAGACGACGGCAGCGAGTTCGGCTCCTGCCACCGCCGCCGAGGACGGCAATAGCAACGACATCGTCGTCACCGCGCGGCGCAGCGAGGAAAAGCTGCAGGACGTGCCGATTGCGGTCAGTGTCACGACCGCGCAGGACCTGCGCCGCCAGGCACTCGACGACCTCGGCGACATCGCCGAGAAGACCGTCGGCTTCGCCTTCGAAACCTTCACCGGCCCGCTGGCGCAGCCGGTGATTCGCGGCCAGACCAATTTGCGCACCACGTCGCCGGTGCAGAACGTCGCGACCTATCTCAACGGCGTCTATCTCCAGCGCGGCTATTTCGTTGATCAGTCGCTGCTCCCCCTCAAGCGCGTCGAGATCATCAAGGGGCCGCAGTCGGCGCTGTACGGGCGCAATGCGTTCGCCGGTGTGATCAACGTCACGACCGACGGTCCCGATCTCGACAAGACGAGCGGGCGCGTCAGCGCGACCGTGGGCAACTACGACCGCTACGACATCTCGGGATCGGTCAATCTCGTGGTCTTCGACGGACGCCTCGCGGTGTTCGGCTCGGCGGCGCACTCCCAGTTCGACGGGACGTGGCACAACAACCACCCGCTCGCCGATGCCGACGGCGGTTTCACCAAGGGCAACGTCGGCGGCTACAACAAGGAGGCATACGAGGTCGGGGCCAAGGTGCTGATCACCGACGGGCTGACCGTCGAGGGCATGTATATCCGCACCGACCGCGAGCAGGAGCAGAACGCTGCCATCACGCTGACCACGGCCGGGCTGACGTATAATTTCAACTCGCTCAATGCGAGCCCGACCGGCGTTGGCGCGGCGCGGCAGAATCGCCTGTATGTCGGCAAGCTCGATACCTTTGCGGTCAATGCGCCGGGAGAGACGCGCCTGCCGGGCATTGTCGTCGATCCGCGTGCCTATGGCCTTCGCGGTCCGACCGACATCGTCATCGCCAAGGCGAACTACGAATTCGGCGACGGCTTCGGGCTGTCATACATCTATGGGCACACCGAGGCGAAGATCAACGCACGTGGCTCGTCAGCGCGCGACCCGCTGCTCCCGACAGTCGCCTTCGGCACCAATTTCGGGGTTATCTTCGATTCGTCGGGCAACGACAGCAAGTTTCGCAGCGACAGCCACGAGGGCAAATTCGCCTTCAAGTTCGGGGATCGGCTGAGCGGTTTCGTGGGCGGCAACTACACCACGACGTCGGACGACGAATCGAACGGTTCGGAATTCGCGCCGGTCAATTCGCTGACCCCGCCCAACCCCTTGTCGTTCTTTCCGCTCGGGCCGGGCCTGCCGATCCCGACGACGATCACCTTCCGCCGCAACACCTATTTGAAGCGCGACGAGAAGGTCTATTCGGCCTTCGGCTACATCGACTGGCGACCGACCGACCGCCTCGCGGTGACCGTCGAGGGCCGCTGGACGCACGAGAAGCAGCAGGCCGCCGACCTGCTTGCGGCGGGCGTCGGCACCCCGACGGTGATCGCACCCGTCACCCCGCAAACGTCGCGTAGCGCCAGCTTCTTCACCCCGCGCGCTGCAGTGACCTTCAAGATGACCCCGATGAACAATATCTACGCGTCGGTGGCGCGCGGTTATAAATCGGGCGGCCTCAACGGTGTCGCGGCGACGTTCAACTCGACCTTCTCGACGCAGCTCACCCCCGGCACGCTGTTCGCGGCGTCGCAGCAGACCTATTCGGCGGAGACCAACTGGACGTATGAGGTCGGCACCAAGAACAGCTTCATGGACGGGCGGCTGATTCTCAACGCTGCCGCCTTCTACACTGACTGGAAGAACCTCCAAAGCAACGCGGTGCGCCTCCAGCCCAACGGCAACCCGCCCGCCAGTTTCGCGGCGATCGTGCCGTCGGTCATCGGCAATATCGGCGACGTCGAGGTCTACGGGGCCGAGATCGAGGGCAATTTCCGCCTGACCGACACGCTGCGCGTCAATTTCGGCGCGGCCTATGCCCATGCGCGCTACCGCAAGGGGACGTATTCGCAGCGCTTCGGCGCGTCGGGCAACTGCGACGGCATCGTCTGCGCCTACACCACGGCGCCGGGGTTCAGCTATCCGGTGCTCGACATCAGCGGCAACCAGCTCGAGCGCACCCCCGAGTTCGACGCGCTGGCGGGGCTGACCTATGACACCAAGTTCAGCAACGGCTGGGATTTCTACGCGCGCGCCGACGTGACCTACCAGACCAAGCAGTTCGCCGACGAAGCCAACCTCGCCTTCGTGCCGTCGCGCACGCTGGTCAATGCCTCGACGGGCATCACGGTCGGCAAGTTCAGCGCCCAGCTGTGGGTCAAGAACCTGTTCGACCGCGAATATGTCTCGAACGCGTTGTTCCTGATCGGCACCGGCGGCGCGGGCTCGGCATCGTACGTGCCGATCCTCGGCGACAAGCGGACCTTCGGGCTGACGGGCTCGTTCGCCTTCTGATGGCGCGGCGCGGCGTCAGGCGGGCGGCGGCGCTCGCTGCGGTGACGCTGGGTCTTGCGACGGCCTGGCTCGCCGGGGCGGCTCGGGCTGCCCCGCCGCCGCCCGCACCGATCGCGATCAAGGACATCGTGCTGACGACGTCGGACGGGCGCGCCGTGCCCGTCCACCTACGCGCGCCGGGGCGGACGCGGCGTGCCGGGCTGCTGATTTTCTCGCACGGCGCGAACAGCAATGCCGTCAAGTACGATGCCCTGACCGGGGCTTGGGCGCGCGCCGGGTGGGTCGTCGCGGCGCCGGTCCACGCCGATTCGCCCGACCACCCCGGCGGCGGCAAGGTGCCCCAGGAGGACTCGCTGCGGCTGCGCCTGCAGGACATGCGGCTGCTCCTCGACAGCATCCCCGCACTCGAAACCGCCGCGCACCTGCGCATCGACCCGAGGCACATCGCCGCGACGGGCCACAGCTACGGCGCGCTCGTCGCGCAGGTGCTCGGCGGTGCGGTGGTGACACGTCCCGGCGACGGCGGCCCGGTCCCCGATCCGCGCATCCGTGCGGTCGTGGCATTCTCGCCGCCGGGGCCGATCCCCGGCTATGTCGAGGCGAGCGGCTGGGCCAAGATGACCGTGCCGCAGATCGTCGTGACGGGCGACGCCGACGTGCTGCCGATGATCGCGCCCGCGTGGACCGCGCACCGCGTCAGCTTCGACGCCGCGCATGTCAGCCCGAGCGTGCTGGTCGTCGGCGCGGGGGTCGACCATTATTTCGGCAACATCATCGGGCGGCCGGAGCGCGTCGCGCCCGACCAGCGCGCGGCGTTCGACGCGGCGGTCGCGGCATCGCAGGATTTCCTTGCGGCGACCGTTGGCGGCGATCCGGGCGCGCTCAAGCGGTTGCGGGCGCTCAGCGCGGGCGGCGCGGTGGCGCTGGTCGAGGTGCGGTAGCCGGCTTCCCCACCCCAGGGCGCAAGCGGAAATAAGGCTTGACATTTACGAACCGATACGGTACATATGGCCTGCTGACGAACGCATTGCACGCCGCCCCGCCTCTCCACGAACCGGATAAACCATCGACCCCGACACCGCTCGCGCACCCCAACCGCTAGCCTGGCAACAACCCCCACCCGGAGACCGCACATGACCGTCGAACTCCGCCAGCGCGGCCGTGCCGCAATGGACTTCATGATCGACCTGACGATCGCCAGCCGTCCGCTCGCGGCGCGCTGGAACGCCGATCTCGCGGCGGCGGGCGTCAGCGCGGCGACGCTCCCCGACGACCTCGACGAGCGCCACGCGCATGTCGACGCGGCGCTTGGCGGGTCGCGCGCCTACGGCACCTCGGGTCTGATCATGGAGTTCGCCAGCGTCGAACATGGCCGCGTCGCGCGCGAGGCGTTCGACGAGATCGCCGACGTGACGCTGCCGCGCCTTGCCGCGCTCGGCGAGGGTCCGGCGACGCTGACCGCCGACCCCGATTTCGAAGCCCCCGCGTACTTCAAGGGCGTCTGGTTCCACCGCACCAC
>JBBQVB010000183.1:0-4063 GCA_038211965.1 Sphingomonadales bacterium | reverse complement strand
GATCGTCTCGATCATGTGGACCGGGATGCGGATGGTGCGCGCTTGGTCGGCGATCGAACGGGTGATCGCCTGGCGAATCCACCAGGTCGCATAAGTGCTGAACTTGTAGCCGCGGCGATACTCGAACTTGTCGACCGCCTTCATCAGGCCGATATTGCCTTCCTGAATGAGATCAAGGAATTGCAGGCCGCGGTTGGTGTATTTCTTGGCGATCGAGATGACCAGCCGCAGGTTCGCCTCGACCATTTCCTTCTTGGCGATGCGCGCCTCGCGCTCGCCCTTCTGGACCATGTTCGTGATGCGGCGGAACTCGCCGAGATCGACGCCGGTCGCATTGGCGATCTCGCCCGCTTCGCTGCGGATGCGTTCGACGGTCTCGGTCTCGGCCGCCGCGAACGCCGCCCAGCGCTTGTCGATACCGCCGACGCGCGCCAGCCAGCCTTCGTCGAGCTCGTGCCCGACATAGTCGTCGAGGAACAGCTTGCGGTTGATCTTGTGCTTGTCGGCGAGCTTCATCATGCCCGTGCCGAGCGTCAGCAGGCGGCGGTTGTACCCGTACAGCTGGTCGACAAGGAACTCGATCTTGGCGTTGTTGAAGTGGATCGACTGGACGCCGCGCGTCAGCTCCTCGCGCAGCTTCTGATAGCGCCGCTCGTCGGCGGCGGCGAAGTCACCATGATGCCCGAGCGACCCGAGACGGCTCGCCTGCAACTTCTGGAACTTCTTGTAAGTCGCTGTCAGTTCGGCGAACTTCTCGAGCGCGATCGGCTTGAGCTGCTCCTCCATCTGCGCCAGCGACAGGGTGTTGTCCTCGTCGTCGTCGTCGGGGATCGCCGGCTGCCCGTCGGGGCGCAGGCGGCGCTCGGTGAACTGATGGACCTCGTCCTCGGGCTCCTCGGGGGCGGGCTTGTCCTCGGGATTCTCGTCGGGCTTGTAGGCGTCGGCGGCAGGCAGGTCGCCGACGGCGGCCTCGGCGTTGACGACCTCGGCCTCGCTCGGATCCTTCGCCAGCATCGCATCGAGATCGAGAATCTCGCGCAGCTGCATCCGCCCCTCATTGAGGGCATTCGACCACTCGATCATCGAATGGAAGGTCATCGGGCTTTCGCACAGCCCGGCGATCATCGTGTTGCGCCCGGCCTCGATGCGCTTGGCGATGGCGATCTCGCCCTCGCGGCTGAGCAGTTCGACCGCGCCCATCTCGCGCAGATACATCCGCACCGGATCGTCCGTACGGTCGAGCGGCGCGGCCTTGACGACGGGCGCGGCGGCCAGCGCCGGGTCGGCGTCGGCTTCAGCCTCGTCGTCATCGTCGTCGGCAGCCGCTGCTGCGGGTGCGGCTTCGGCACCGTCTTCCGCGGGCTCGTCGTTCTCGATGAGATTGATCCCCATCTCCGACAGTGCGGCCATGACGTCCTCGATCTGCTCGCTGGACATCTGGTCCTGCGGCAGCGCCTCGTTCAACTCATCGTAGGTGATGTAGCCGCGCTTCTTGCCGCGCGCGATGAGCTTCTTGACCGAGGTTTCGTTGAGGTCGAGCAGCGGAGCGCCGTCGCCGTCGGGCTTCTGGTCGGTGTCGGAGGTCGCGCCGTTTGTCTTCGCCATCTGTGTCCGTCCTGCTGCGCGCCACACGCGGGGCGCGTCGTCAATCCAAATCCGAATTTCGCCGCGTTTCCGCGAGCCGCATCAATGTTCCGTCGACCGCAGCACGCTCGGCGCGCAGCCGCTGCTGCGCCGTCCAATCGGCTTCGCTCTCCGAATTCGCGAACCGCCGCGTCGCCGCCGCCAGTTCGCCATCGATGCGCGTGCGTGCCAGCACGGTGTCGACCACGGCCGCGAAATCGCGTTCCAAAGCTGCTTCATGGCCGGAGACCTGGTCCGGAGGCGAAGGCTTCGTGAACGAGAACCCGAGGCGGTTCGAGGCGCGGACCCGGTCGGCAAGTTCCGCCAGCCCGCGACCGCGCAAATTGTGTGTCAGCGCGACTTTGTCAAGTTCGGGTTCATGCGTCAGGGCATCGAGGATGCCGCCGAGCAGCGCGCGCGCGGTTCCTTCGCCCGCGTCGAGGTGCGCCAGCCGCTCGCCGCAGCGGTCGGCAAGGGAAGGGTGTTCGAGCAACCCGACGAGCAGTGCCGCGATCTCCTGCGTCGCCGGCGGCCGCGCGTGGAGCGCCTTGAGCGCCTCCGACGCGCGGGCAGTGGGGGCGGCGAACCGACCGCCCTTGCCGGGCGTGAAACTACGCTGCGGCAGGAACAGCGCATCGAAGCGCGCGCGGAACTCGGCATCGTAAAGCGATCGCACCGACGCGTTGGCGATCGACTGGCTATGCTCGCGCAGCCGCTCGCGGACCCCGGCGCGGCGCTCGGGGGTGCCGGTGTCGATCCCCTCGGTCTCGGCGCGCCACAGCCGGTCGATCAGCGGCTCGGCCCCGGCGAGCAGCGCCTCGAAGGCGGCGGTGCCCTGCGTCCGCACGATATCGTCGGGGTCCTGCCCCGCCGGCAGCGCCGCCAGCCGCAGCGACCGCCCCGGCTCGAGCAGCGGCAGCGCGCGCAGCGCGGCGCGCAGCCCCGCACGCTGCCCCGCCGCATCGCCGTCGAAGCACAGCACCGGCTCGGGGACGACGCGCCACAGCAGCTGTAATTGCTGCTCGGTCAGCGCGGTGCCGAGCGGCGCGACCGCCTCGATGATACCCGCCTGTGCGAGCGCGATGACGTCCATATAGCCCTCGACGACCAGCAGCCGCCCCGACTTGCGCGCCGCCGGCCCCGCACGGTCGAGATTGTAGAGCGTCCGTCCCTTGTCGAAGAGCGGCGTGTCGGGCGAGTTAAGATACTTGGGCTGGCCGTCGCCGAGGATGCGCCCCCCGAACGCGATCACCCGCCCGCGCGGGTCGCGGATCGGGAACATCAGGCGGCCCCGGAAGCGGTCGTAGGTTTCGCCGGCTTTACCGGACGAGTCCGGTTCGGGCGCGATCAGCATCCCCGTCTCGATCAGCCGCGCCTCGCCAACGCTGTCGAGTGCCGCCTTTAGCCGCGTCCGAGCATCAGGCGCAAGCCCGAGCTGGAACGCCGCAACCATCGCCGCCGTCAGCCCGCGCTTGTCGAGATAGCCGCGCGCCGCAGCACCACCCGCGCTCGCCAGCTGCTCGGCGAACCACGTCGCCGCGCGCGCCGTCACCTCGTGCAGCCCCGCCGCCGCTCTGGCGCGCTGCTGCCCCTCGGGCGATTCCTGCGGCATGTCGAGCCCGGCCTGCGCGGCGAGGCTTTCGATCGCGTCGCGGAACGCCAGCCCCTCCTGCTTCATCGTCCAGTCGATGACGCTACCGTGCTCGCCACATCCAAAACAGTGATAGAAACCCTTGTCTTCGTTCACATAGAAGCTCGGTGTCTTCTCGTTATGGAACGGGCAACAGCCCTTCATCTCGCGCCCCGCGCGGGTCAGCTTGACGGACCGGCCGATGGTCGCGGCGAGACCGACGCGGGCGCGGAGCTCGTCGAGAAAGGCGGGAGGGATGGTCATGCGCGGGAGTTTGGCTTCACCCCAGCGCCGCCTTCACCATCGCGCTCGCGCTCCCCATGTCGAGCTGCCCCGCAAAGCGCTCGCGCACTGCCGCCATCACGCGCCCCATGTCTTTCACCGACGTCGCCCCCAGTTCGGCGACCAGCGCGCGGACTGCTGCCTGCGCTTCGCCCGCCGCCATCTGCGCGGGCATGAAACCCTCGATGACGCCAAGCTCGGCGCGTTCGGCGTTGGCGAGTTCGGGGCGATTGCCGGCGACGAACATTTCGATCGATTCGCGGCGCTGCTTGGCCATCTTCGACAGCACGTCGGCGACCAGCACGTCGTCGTCGGCAGGCACGGTGCCCGTCCGCAGCTCGATATCCTTGTTCTTGAGCGCCGACGAAATCAGCCGCAGCGTGCCCAGCCGCACGCTGTCCTTGGCCTTCATCGCGGTGATCGTCGCCGCCTTGATGTCGTCGCGGATCATGCGCGTCCTCTCGCTATTTTCAGCCGGCAAGGCTAAGGCATACCGACGCCGATTGATAGATTGACGCATCCGCCGGA
>JBBQVB010000182.1:0-4089 GCA_038211965.1 Sphingomonadales bacterium | reverse complement strand
GCGGATTGATCCACGGCAGCCCCGGCAGGTCGAGCGCGATGTAGTTGGGCCACAGGCAGTTGGCGACGATGAAGCTGACGAACAGCGTCGCCATCGCCGGCTCGGCGACGCCGTCGACGTCGGGCAGCAACCACAGGATCAAACCGACCCCGATGAACACCGGCAGCGCGAGCATCACGTAAAACTGCGGCGGCAACAGCGCCAGCGCCGCGCCGGTCAGGCCGCACCAGCCGAGCAGCAGCAGCGTTGCAAACGGGCGCACGCGGCGTCCGGCGCGGCCACGGCGATACGGCGTCATCACCGCAGTCATTCAGGACGCACCCCGGGCCGGACTCAACATCATCGCCGGCGTTCCTAACCCATTGCCGCCGCGCCCGCTACACCCGCGTCGCCGGGTACGCCGTCGCCGCGCATCAGCGCGCCGTACGAGGCCGCGATGACCGCGCGGCAGTGTCGCGACAGTGCCTTGCGGTCGGCGAAGTCGGCGGCGCGGACGGGGGAGTGGAAGACCACGTCGCAGCGCACCCGCCCCAGCGCGGTGAACGCGACGGCATGCGGCCACAGGTCGGTGTCGCCGATCCACGCGATGTCGGGCAGCGTCTCGCGCGTGATCGGCAGGCCATTGAGGCGCGTGTAGGCGATCGTCACGGGCTGGATGACCAGCGCCGGGTCGTCGCCGACGGCGGCGAACAGCGCGCTCTTGAACGGCAGCACCGCGACGCCGTCGCCGGTCGTCGCCTCGGGGAACAGGATGACGTTCTCGCGGCGCGCCAGCCGCTCGGCGATGGCATTGCGCTGGTCGCCCGAGGTCTGGCGCCGCTCGCGCTCGACGTAGAGCGTTCGCGCCAGATCGGCGAGCCAGCCGACGAGCGCGATCTGCTCGACATCGGCCTTGGCGACGAACGCCGCCTGGACGAGGCTGCCGAGCACCGGGATGTCGGCCCAGCTGATATGGTTGGCGACGAACAGGATGCCGCCGCGCCGCGCCGCGCGACCGTGGACCTTGACGCGGATGCCCAGCGCGCGCGCCAGCGCCTTGTGGAACAGCCACGGCAGCGCGGCGCGGCCCTGCGGCCGCAGCCGCCGCATGACGAGCTCGGCAGGAACCAGCACCCCCGCCGCCGCCGCCGTCCCGGCCAGCGCCTTCATCGGACCGAAGCGCTGGAACCGGCGCGGACGCGGCAACTGCGTCGGGGGGGCGGCAGCGGCCGCCATCACGACGCTGCGTCCGCCCGGCGTACGATGGGCACGCCGTACAGCTCCATCCGGTGATCGACGAGGCGGAAGCCGAGCCGCTCGGCGATGCGGCGCTGTAGCTCCTCGAGTTCGTCGTCGTGGAATTCGACGACCTTGCCCGATTCGACGTCGATGAGGTGGTCGTGATGCTCCTCGGGCGCGGTCTCGTAGCGCGAGCGCCCGCCCTGGAAATCGTGGCGCGCGAGGATGCCCGATTCCTCGAACAGCCGGACGGTGCGGTACACGGTTGCGATCGAGATGCCGGGGTCGATCGCGGCGGCGCGGCGGTGGAGCTCCTCGACGTCGGGGTGGTCGGCGGCGTCGGACAGGACGCGCGCAATGACGCGGCGCTGCTCGGTGATGCGCAGGCCCTTCGACGCACACAGCGCCTCGATGTCGATCCTGCCGGTCATGCTAGGGACTAGGCTCCGCCGCTGCGCCCGTGCGTTGTACGGGGGGCGACGGAGCGCGGCAAGGCGGCGGACGTGGACGGCCAGGCTTCGCGGCGTTACGCTGCTGAGATGAAGATCGCTGCTCTCCTCGCCCTTTCCATCGCCGCGCCCATCTCCGCCGCGCCCCTCGACGACATGCGCGCGGTACTAAAGGAGGCGGTCGAGACCCCGACGGTCGCGGGACGCGGGCAGGTGCCGGCATTGGCCGAGAAGTTGCGCGCGCGGCTGGTCGCCGCAGGTTTCGCGAGCGGCGACGTGACCGTCGAGAAGGCCGGCGAGACGGCGATCCTGCGCGCGGTCTATCATGGCACCGGCGGCGCGCGGCCGCTCGCGGTGATTGGCCACATGGATGTCGTCGAGGCCGACCCGAAGGACTGGACGCGCGACCCCTTCAAGCTGATCGAAGCCGACGGCTATCTGTTCGGGCGCGGCGTCGCCGACAACAAGTTCGACGTGTCGGCGATCGTCGCGACGCTGATCGACCTCAAGCGCGCAGGCTTCAGGCCGAAGCGCGACATCATCCTCTACCTGTCGGGCGACGAGGAAACCTCGGGCCACACCGCCGTCGTGCAGGCGAAGCAGGCCAAGGCCGCCAACGTCGAATTCGTCCTCAACGGCGATTCGGGCGGCGGGCTGCTGTCGCCTGCCGGTCCGCCGACCGAATACAGCCTGTCGGCAGCCGAGAAGACCTACGCCGACTTCGCCGCGACGGTGACCAACCCCGGCGGCCATTCGAGTCTGCCGACGACGCCCAACGCCATCGTTCAACTGGCGCAGGCGACGCAGCGCATGGCGGCCTATGCCTTCCCGGCGCAGGCGAGCGAGATCACCCGCGCCTCGCTCGCGGCAGCGGGTGCGAAGCGTGGCGGGCCGCTCGGCGCGGCGATGGTGGCGTTCGCGCGCGATCCCGCCGACGCTGCGGCCATCGCGATGCTGCGCGGCAACCCCGAGACCATCGGCCAGATCGGCACGACGTGCGTGCCGACGATGATTACCGGCGGCCACGCCCCCAACGCACTGCCGCAGCGCGTCACAGTGACGATCAACTGCCGCATCTTTCCCGGCGTTGCGGTCGAGGACGTGCGGCAGGCACTGGTCAGGGCCGCCGCCGACCCGGCCGTGACGATCGTGCCGACGCAGGATTTCCACTCGTCGCCGCCGTCGCCGCTGCGCCCCGATGTCGTCGCGGCGGTCGATCGTGCCGTCCACGCGCGCTTTCCCGACCTCAAGGTCGTCCCGGGCATGGACGCGGGCGCGAGCGACAGCGTCGAGTATCGCAGCCTCGGCATCCCGAGCTACGGCGTCTCGGGGATGTTCATCAAAGGCTCCGACGTGTTCATCCACGGCCTCAACGAGCGCGTTCCCGTCGACGCGCTCGCGCCCGCGCTGGCGCACTGGCACAGCCTGCTGACCGAGCTGTCGCGATGAGCGCGCTGCGCGAGGTCGACGCGGCGGCGGACCCGCTCGACGACTACAGCCTGCCCGGCTGGCTGTACCACGACCCCGAATTCCACGCCGTCGAGATGACGCGCGTCATCCGCCCGTCGTGGCAGGTCGTCTGCCATGTCAGCGATCTCGCGGTGGCCGGCGCATGGCACACGCTCGACTATCTCGGCGAGAGCGTCGTCGTCGTGCGCGGCGAACATGGCGACCTGAGTGCCTTCAGCAACGTCTGCCGCCACCGCGGGTCGCGCGTCGTCGACGGTCAGGCGGGGTGCGCGCGCAAGCTCGTCTGCCCGTACCATGCCTGGGTCTACGAGCTCGACGGTCGCCTGTCGGGGGTGCCGTCGCGGTCGAGCTACACCGTCGCGCTGCCCAAGGGCCTGACGCCCGTCGAGCACGAGGTCTGGCACGGCTTCGTGTTCGTGCGCCTCGAGGGCGGCGGGCCGTCGGTCGCGGCGATGATGGCCCCGCACGAGGCTGAGGTCGCGCTGTACCGTTTCGCCGACATGCAGCCACTCAAATCGGTCACGCACCGCGCGCGAGCGGTCAACTGGAAGAACCTCTGCGACAATTATTCGGACGGGCTGCACGTCCCGGTCGCGCACCCGGGACTACGCCGCCTGTTCGGCGACGGCTACCAAGTCGAGGCGGGGGCGCACGCCGATCGCCTCGGCGGCCCGCTGCTGGATCTTGCGCGCGGCAGTTGGTCCGAGCGGCTGTACCAGCGCCTGCGCCCACGCGCACCGCACCTCGACGATGCGCGGCAGGACTATTGGCTGTATTTCAAGCTATGGCCGAACATCGCCTTCGACATCTATGCCGACATGGTCGATTTCATGCAGTTCCTGCCCGTCGGGCCGACCGCTACGAGCCTGCGCGAGGGGGCGTACGCGCTGCCCGACGACCGGCGGGAAATGACCGCGGCGCGCTATCTCAACGCGCGCATCAACCGCCAGGT
>JBBQVB010000181.1:0-4097 GCA_038211965.1 Sphingomonadales bacterium | reverse complement strand
CCGCGATGGAGGGCGTCCACTACGTCCTCCACGCGCCGCAGGGCGACACCTATGCCGACCTGTTGTTCACGATGATCGAGCGGCGCGGCAAGCGTCCCCCGGTGACCTACACGACCTTCCAGGCGCGTGATCTCGGCACCGACACCGCCGAGCTGTTCCAGAGCGCCGCGCGCGACGCCTATGAGCGGTTCCAACCGCAGGCGATGATCGTCGGCGCGTCGTGCACCGCCGAGCTGATCCAGGACGATCCGGCGGGTCTTGCGCAGGCGATGGCGCTGCCGATCCCGGTGATCGCGCTCGAACTGCCGAGCTACAGCCGCAAGGAGTGCTGGGGTGCGGCGGAGACCTTCTACCAGCTCGTGCGGACGCTCGCCGACACCAGCGTCCGCCCCGCGCCGATGGAAGGCCGCCGCCCGCGCGCCAACCTGCTCGGCCCGACCGCGCTGGGCTTCCGCCACCGCGACGATGTGATCGAGGTGACGCGGCTGCTGCACGACCTCGGCGTCGATGTGCACGTCGTCGCACCGCTGGGGGCGTCGCCCGCCGACCTGAAGACGCTCGGCGCGGCCGACTTCAACGTGCTGATGTACCCCGAGACGGGCGACACCGCGGCGCGCTGGCTCGAAAAGACCTTCGGGCAGAAATTCACCAAGACGATCCCGATCGGCATCGGCGCGACCAACGCATTCCTCGCCGAAGTCGGCACGATCACCGGCGCGGTGGTCCACGCAGCCCCGGCGGGATCGCGGATGCCGTGGTGGTCGCGCTCGGTCGACTCGACCTACCTGACCGGCAAGCGCGTCTTCATTTTCGGCGACGCGACGCATGCCGTCGCCGCGGCGCGCGTCGCGGCAGACGAGCTCGGCTTCGAGGTCGTCGGCCTCGGCTGCTACAACCGGGAGTTCGCGCGCGACATCCGCGACGCTGCGAAAAAATACGGCATCGAGCCGCTGATCACCGACGATTATCTCGCGGTCGAGGAAGCCATCGCCGCGAGCGCCTGCGAACTGGTGCTCGGCACGCAGATGGAGCGGCATATCGCCAAGCGCCTGCGCATCCCGTGCGCGGTGATCTCGGCCCCCGTCCACGTCCAGGACTTCCCGGCGCGCCACAGCCCACAGATGGGCTTCGAGGGCGCGAACGTCATCTTCGACACCTGGGTCCACCCGCTGGTGATGGGGCTCGAGGAGCATCTGCTGACGATGTTCCGCGACGATTTCGAATTCAACGACGGGGCGGGCGCGAGCCATCTCGGCGGGCATGGGGCAGCGGCCCCGGAGGCCGAAGCATCAGCGCCGACGACGCCCGCGCACGAACTCTCGAGCGCCGGGCTGGTGACGGCACCGGCCACCGCCGCGCCCGCCCCGACCGGCTGGACGCCCGAGGCCGAGCGCGAATTGATGAAGATTCCGTTCTTCGTGCGAGGCAAGGCACGGCGCAATACCGAGGCCTATGCGACCGCGAAGCAGCTGTCGGCTATCACGCTCGACACGCTCTACGAGGCCAAGGCGTATCATGCGCGTTGACAGTTTCGCTTCCGCCGAACCGCGCGTCACGCCGCGGGTGCGCGTCGTCATCGTGACGCTCGACAATCACCTCGCCGGGGCTGCCGAGCGCGCCGGCGTCGCGCTCGCCGCGAGCGGCATCGACCTCGATTTCCACGCCGCCGCCGACTTCGCGAGCGGCGGCGCGGCGCTCGACCGGGTGCACACCGATATCGCGCGCGGCGACATCGTCATCTCGACGATGCTGTTCCTCGAGGACCATATCAAGTGCGTCCAGGGCGCGCTCGAAGCGCGGCGCGAGAGCTGCGACGCGATGATCGGGCTGATGTCGGCGACCGAGATCGTCCGCATGACGCGGATGGGCGCGTACCGCATGGACAAGCCCGCGACGGGGCTGATGGCGCAGCTCAAGAAGCTGCGCGGCTCGGGCAAGCCGGGGGCGAGCGCCGGCGAAAAGCAGATGAAGATGCTGCGGCGGCTGCCCAAGCTGCTCAAGTTCATTCCCGGCGCGGCGCAGGACGTGCGCGCGTATTTCCTGACGCTGCAATACTGGCTCGCGGGTTCCGACGACAACGTCGTGCAGATGGTCCGCGCGCTCGTCGACCGCTACGCGGCGGGGCCGCGCGCGGCGCTTAAGGGCGCGACGCGCGCCGCCGCCCCGCAGGACTATCCCGAGGTCGGCGTCTATCACCCGTCGCTCGCCGCGAAGATGACCGAGGACTTGGGCGCGCTCCCGGCGCCGGCAGCGCCGGTCGCCACCGTCGGCCTGCTGCTGCTGCGCTCCTACGTGCTGGGCAAGGACGCCGCGCACTACGACGGTGTGATTGCGGCGATGGAAGCGCGCGGCATCCGCGTTATCCCCGCATTCGCGAGCGGCCTCGACGCACGCCCGGCGATCGAGAAGTTTTTCATGGTCGACGGCAAGCCGGCGATCGACGCGCTGGTCTCGCTGACCGGCTTCAGCCTCGTCGGCGGCCCGGCGTACAACGACAGTGCGGCGGCGGAACAGATCCTCGCCACGCTCGACGTGCCGTACATCGCGGCGCATCCTCTCGAGTTCCAGACGCTGCAGCAATGGGGCGCGAGCCGCCAAGGGCTGCTCCCCATCGAATCGACGATCATGGTAGCGCTCCCCGAGCTCGACGGCGCGACCAACCCGCACGTCTTCGGCGGCCGCGCCGACGGCACCGCGAGCGCGTGCCAGGGCTGCGCCAATGCCTGCGTGTTTCCGACCGGCGGGCTGGTGCGCGAAATGCGGTCGTGCCCCGAGCGCGCGCAGGCGATCGCCGCCAAGGTGCTCAGGCTTGCCAAGCTGCGCCGCACCGAGCGCGCGGCGCGGAAGATCGCCATCGTGCTGTTCAACTTCCCGCCGAACGCCGGCGCGACGGGCACCGCGGCGTTCCTCGGCGTGTTCGAATCGCTATTCAACACCCTCGGTGCGCTCAGCAAGGCGGGTTACGCCGTCGAGCTGCCCGCGAGCGTCGACGACCTGCGTGACAGGATCATCAAGGGCAACGCCGAACGCTTCGGGGCCGACGCCAACGTCCACGCGCGGATCGCCGCCGACGACATCGTCGCGCGCGAGCCGCATCTTGCCGCCATCGAAGCCGCGTGGGGTCCCGCCCCCGGTCGCCAGCAAAGCGACGGGCGCAGGGTCTTCATTCTCGGGGCCGAGTTCGGCAATGTCCTCGTCGGCATCCAGCCCGCCTTCGGCTACGAAGGCGACCCGATGAAGCTGCTGTTCGAGGGGCAGTTCGCGCCGACGCACGCCTTCTCGACCTTCTACCGCTGGCTGCGCGAGGACTATGCCGCGCACGCGGTGCTGCACTTCGGCACCCACGGCGCGCTCGAATTCATGCCGGGCAAGCAGGCGGGGCTGACCGCCGATTGCTGGCCCGAGCGGCTGATCGGCGACCTGCCCAACATCTATCTCTACGCCGCCAACAACCCCAGCGAGGGCGCGATCGCCAAGCGCCGCTCGGGGGCGACGCTGGTCAGCTACATGACCCCGCCGGTCGGCGAGGCGGGGCTGTACAAGGGCCTGATCGACCTCAAGGCATCGATCGAACGCTGGCGCGCCACCGAACCGGAGGCCCAGGCCGAGCGTGACCTGCTCGCCCCGGTGATTGCCGCGCAGGCCGAAGCGATGGACCTCGATGGCAGCGACGTCGCGACACTCGCCGCGCGCCTCTACGAGATCGAGGCGACGATGATCCCGCACGGGCTGCACGTCGTCGGGCAGATCATGAGCGCCGTCGAGCGCGGCGAGATGCTCGATTCGATGCCGCCGATGGATCTGGCCGAGCGCGCGCGCCTCGATGCGATGATGGCGTGCGAGTACGAACTTCCCGCGCTGATCCATGCGCTCGACGGCGGCTATATCCGCCCCGTCGCGGGCGGCGACATGTTGCGCAGCCCCGAGATCATGCCGACGGGGCGCAACGTCCACGGCTTCGACCCCTTCCGCCTGCCGTCCAACTTCGCCGTCGCGGATGGCGCGGCACAGGCGGCGCGGCTGATCGCGCGCCATGTCGAGGATGCGGGGTCGATCCCCGAGTCGGTCGCAATGGTGCTGTGGGGCACCGACAACCT
>JBBQVB010000180.1:0-4142 GCA_038211965.1 Sphingomonadales bacterium | reverse complement strand
TCGCCAACGACTGCTGCGTCGAACGCCGCCTGCGAGGTGTACGTCGTCAGCGCCGCGACCGGGGCAGCGACTGTCAACACGACGGTTGCGACGGCTATTACCAGCTTCAGCATCGAACGGCTCCTGCGAATGACGAAGTTGAAAGCCAAGCTACGCTTGAACTACAAGCAGCAAGAAGCGTGCCACTTTCATCAACGGCGAGAGGAACGCTCGTTAGTTACCGGACTGTAAAATTCACCGACACTTTCAGGGTTTCCCGGTAGGCGTAGTCGCGCTCGGAAATGCCGATCCGCTGTCCTCAATACCCCTCCAACTCCTGCCCCGTCAGCCGCACCTCGTGCACCACGTTCGTCGTCCCCGGCGTCGAGAACGGTACCCCGGCGATCAGCACCATCAGGTCGCCGCCCGCCGCAATACCGCTCCTGAGCGCCATGCGGCGGGATTTGGCGACCATTTCCTCGAAGTCGTGGACGTCGCGTGTCGTCACCGCGTGGACGCCCCACACGAGGCCCATGCGCCGCGCGGTGGCGCGGCTGGGGGTCAGGCAGAGGATCGGCACCGTCGCACGTTCGCGCGCGGCGCGGCGGGCGGTCGAGCCCGAGATGGTGAAGCAGGCGATGGCCTTCGCCTGGATCGTCCGCGCGATCGCCGCCGCTGCCGCCGACATTGCGTCCGCCGTGGTGGCGCTCGTCGCGGTCTCGGTGAAGTGGACGCGCGCGAACCACGAGGCGTCGCCTTCGACCTGGCGCGCGATGGCGTCCATCATCGCGACAGCCTCGACCGGCCACGCGCCCGCCGCGCTCTCCGCCGACAGCATCACCGCGTCCGCGCCGTCGTAGATCGCCGTAGCCACGTCGCTGACCTCGGCGCGCGTCGGGGAGGGCGACTGGATCATCGATTCGAGCATCTGGGTGGCGACGACGACCGGTTTTCCAGCGGCGCGTGCCATCGCGACGATGCGCTTCTGCGCGGGCGGCACCTGCTCGGGCGGCAGTTCGACGCCGAGGTCGCCACGCGCCACCATCACCGCATCGGCGAGTTCGAGGATCTCGTGGAGGCGTTCGAGCGCCTGCGGCTTCTCGATCTTCGCCAGCAGCGCGGCACGTCCGCCGATGAGCGCCCGGGCCTCCGCGACGTCCTCGGGGCGCTGGACGAAACTCAGCGCGATCCAGTCGGCGCCGTGATCGAGCGCGAAGGCAAGGTCGGTGCGGTCCTTTGGCGTCAGCGCGGCGAGCGGCACGACGACATCGGGGACGTTGAGTCCCTTGTTGTTCGACAAGCGCCCGCCGACGACGACCTCGGTCACCAGCCGTGCCGCGCCGGCTTCGACGACGCGCAGCACGAGCTTGCCGTCGTCGAGAAGCAGCCGCGCGCCCGTCGTCAGCGCCGCGAACAATTCCTTGTGGGGCAGTTCGACGCGCGTCGCGTCGCCGGTGGCCTTGTCCATGTCGAGGACGAAGGTCGCGCCCTTGACCAGCTCGACCCCGCCGTCGGCGAACTTGCCGACGCGCAGCTTGGGGCCCTGCAGGTCGGCGAGCACGGTCAGCGGGCGGCCGGTCTCCTTCTCGAGCGCGCGGATGTGCGCGATCAGGCTGGCGCGCGCCTCGGGGTTGCCGTGGCTCATGTTGATGCGGAAGGCGTCCGCCCCTGCCTCGTGGAGCGCGCGGATAACGTCGAGGCTGGCCGACGCGGGGCCGAGCGTGGCGAGAATCTTGACGCGGCGCGCCCTCGGATCGGTTCGGGTCACGCGGCGCTCTCCCTGTCGTGCGCCGCCCCGCTAGCGGTATAAGGCCGCAACCTCAACCAGTGAGTCCCTGCCATGGATACCGCCACCCGCGACCGCATCGAGGCCGCCGCCTTCCGCCGTCTGCTCGCGCACCTGCGCCATCGCGCCGACGTTCAGAATGTCGATTTGATGGGGGTCGGGGGGTTCTGTCGCAACTGCCTGAGCGACTGGCTCGGCGAGGCGGCGGCGGACGCGGGCGTGCCGCTGCCGAAGGACGCGGCCCGCGAGCATGTCTACGGCATGCCCTACGCGGCGTACAAGGCGGCGCACCAGACCGAGGCCACCCCGGCGCAACTCGACCGCATGGCGGCCAGTGTCGCGCGCAACGAGCGGCTCGACGACGCACTCGCCGACAGCTTCCCCGCCAGCGATCCGCCGTCGGCGAGCGAACCGGGTTGATCGGCGGGGCCGGCTGATGTAGTCAGATACTACACTAGATCGGGAGGATAGTCGTGCCGAAGTTCATGGGAATGCTGGCATGCGGACTGGCGATGCTCGCTGCCGCCCCGGCGCTGGCGACCGATGCCGACAAGCTGCTCGCCGACAATTATCCGCGCGAGTCGCTCCGGCTCGGCGAGGAGGGCAGCGTCGGCCTGAAACTCGGCATCGACGGGTCGGGCAAGCTGCTTAGCTGCACGGTCAGCAAGTCGAGCGGCTATGCCCGTCTCGACCGCGCGTCGTGCGACGTCATGCTGATCCACGTCATCAAGCTGGTGCCGCCCAAGGCCACCGAAGGCCGCCACGCCCACGCCGTCAAGGACGCCCAGATCGACTGGCAGCTGCCGCCCGGCACGCCGCGCCCGCCCGTCGCGCCGCCGCGCAGCCCCGATGCCGAGCTTGCCGCCGCCGCCGAGACGATCACCTGCACCACCGCGCAGCGCATGGGTTCGGTCGGCCTAAAGCAGAAAGTCTGCCTCAGCGCCGCCGACCGCGAGCGCGCGCAGGAATATGCCCGGCGCAACCGCGACGCGCTGTAGCGCTGCTCAAAAGGCCGGCAGACGCGCGATATTGAGCCGCCGCATCTTTTCGATCAGGGTCGTCCGCCGCAGGCCGAGCAGGCGCGCGCTTTCCGCGACGCCGCCCGCCGTCGAGCGCAGCGCCCGTTCGATATAGGATTGCTCGACCTCGTCGAGAACCTGCTTGAGGTCGATGGGCGCCGTGGCGACGAAGGAGTGCGGCGCGGCGCGGACCGGTGTCGCGCGTGCCGTGCGAAGCGGTGCCCGCAGCCAGTCATCGACGCCGCGTGTGACCGTTTCGGTCAATCGCATCGCGGCCGCGTAGTCGATGGTCTCCCCCGGGTGGAGCGCGGCGGCGCGCTCGACGACGTTGCGCAACTCGCGGATGTTGCCCCGCCACGGCAGGCTCTCGAGCAGTGCCACGGCCGCCGCGTCGAAGCTGACGCGCGCGCCCGCTGGCGCCGCGCGTGCAAAGTGCGCGACCAGGAGCGGGATGTCTTCGCGGCGTTCGGCAAGCGGCGGCATCGCGATCTCGACGACGGCGAGGCGGTAGAACAGGTCCTCTCTGAACCGCCCCGCCGCGACCGCCGCCGCCAAGCCGACGTTGGTCGCAGCGACGAGGCGCACGTCGACCGGCATGCCGATCATCCCGCCGACGCGCTCGACGACGCGGGTTTCGAGAACGCGGAGCAGTTTGACCTGCAGCGCCGACGGCATGTCGCCGACTTCGTCGAGGAACAGCGTGCCGCCGTCGGCGCGTTCGAAATGTCCGCGCCGCGCCTTGGCTGCGCCGGTGAACGCGCCTGCCTCATGGCCGAAGAGCTCGCTTTCGATCAGTTCGGACGGGATCGCGCCGCAGTTGACCGCAATGAAGGGCTGCGCGGCGCGGCTGCCGCGTTGGTGGAGGAGGCGCGCGATGACGTCCTTGCCGCTGCCCGAGGGGCCGGTAACGAGGACGGTCGCGGCACTGCCCGCGACACGGTCGACGAGTTCGCGGATGCGCGCGATCGCGGGACTCACCCCGATCAGTTCGGCAAGCACATCGCTGCCGCGATTGACGGCCGCCCCCATCGCATACCCCCTCGCACGAGCCGAGCGCCCGCGCTGTCCGACGCCGCCCTCCACAGCGTCACGGTTAACCATGAACAGTGTTATCCACAGTTACAATCGGAATGCATCCGAAACGGTTTGGTTATCCTGCTCAGGCTGGGGTATTCCCTGCCGAAGCGACGCCATCGTCTTCAACATTAGGAAAACATTAAATGGCAGATGACGATTTGATCGTCTTCGCGGTGCCGTCCGGACGCTTTGCTGCACTACCGACGTTCGCCAATCAGGGATTGCGGACCGCAACGGTTCACAGTGCGGCGGCGCTGCGCGCGCGGCTCGCCGACGAATGG
>JBBQVB010000179.1:0-4172 GCA_038211965.1 Sphingomonadales bacterium | reverse complement strand
GAGGTTCGCCAGCCCCGCCTCGCCCGCGTTCAGTGCCGCCGCGCGGCTCTCGAGCGTCGCCGTCAGTTCGGCGAGGGCATCGGGCTCGACGCGGTGCTTGCGCGCCACCGCCCGCAGCTCGAACAGCCGCGTCTCGATGGCGTCGAGGCGCGCCGGGTCGACCGCCAGCGCGGCATGCGCGGCGACGAGCGCGTCCTCGGCCTCGCCGCCCTCGACGATCGCGCGGTCGAGGCTGGCGAGCGCGGCGGCGAGGCTCGGATGCTCGCCCGCGATGCGGTCGAGCCGCCGTGCCGCGCCGCGCAACCGCGCGAAGCCGCCATCGGATCCGTCGAGCAGTGTTGCGACGCTGGCTAGGTCGTCGGCCAGCCGCGCGCCCTTCTGCATGTCGGTCCGCGTTGCCGCGAGTTCGGCTTCCTCGCCCGCTTCGGGCGCGAGCGCGGTCAGTTCGGCGACCGCATGTTCGAGCCATTCGCGGTCGCGCTGCGCCGCGTCGAGGTCCGCCGCCGCCGCGTCGCGCGCGTCGACGGCCACGCGCCACGCCCCCCAAGCGCCCGCCACCGCCGCCGTTTCGGCGCGCAACCCGGCGAAGGCATCGAGGAGGGCGCGGTGGCTGCGGGCATTGAGCAGGCCGCGGTCGTCGTGCTGGCCGTGGATTTCGACGAGGCTCCCGCCGATCTCGCGCAGCAGCGCCGCCGACACCGGCTGGTCGTTGACGAACGCCCGGCTACCGCCGTCGGCTTTGACCTGGCGGCGCAGGATCAGCGGCTCGTCGCCGCCCTCGAGGCGCCCCGCTTCAAAACCATTGGCGTCGAGCAGCGCGCGCGCTGCGTGGTCGCCCGCCACCTCGAAGGTCGCGGTGACGCGCGCCGTGCCGCTCGCGTCACGCACCAGTCCCGCATCGGCGCGGCTGCCGAGTGCCAGCCCCAGCGCATCGAGCAGGATCGACTTGCCCGCGCCGGTCTCGCCGGTCAGCACGCCCAATCCCTCGGCAAAGTCGAGCCGCAGCGCTTCGATCAGCACCACGCCCTGGATATCGAGCGCGGTCAGCACGGGCGTGCGGCGCTCAGGCAGCCTTGGCCGCAGCGGGAGCCATTTTGTTGATCAGCGCAAAGCTCCGCTCGTACCATTTCGACGCCGGATAATTATAGCCGAGCACGGCGGCGGCCTTCTTCGCCTGCTCGGGGATGCCGAGCGACAAATAGCATTCGACGAGGCGGTGCAGCGCCTCGGGGGTGTGACTCGTCGTCTGGTACTTGTCGACCACCGAGCGGAAGCGCAGCACTGCGGCGAGATAGTCGCGGTTGTTCTGGTAGAAGCGCCCGACCTCCATCTCCTTGCCCGCAAGGTGGTCCTGCGTCAGGTCGATCTTGAGGCGCGCATCGGCGGCATAGTCGGTATTGGGATAGCGCCGGATCAGATCCGACAGCGCGTCGAGCGCCTGCTGGGTGATCTTCTGGTCGTGATCGACGTCGCTGATCTGCTCATAGTAACTGATCGCGATGACATAATAGGCGTACGGTGCCTCGCGGCTGCCGGGGTGAAGCGACAGGAAGCGCTGCGACGACTGGATCGCATCCGAGTACTGGCGCGCGACATAATAGCTGTAGGCGCTCATCAACTGGGCCCGGCGCGCCCACACCGAATAGGGGTGCTGGCGCTCGACCTCGTCGAACATCGCCGCCGCAACCTTGTAGTTGCGCTTGGCCAGCGTATCCTTGGCGACATTGTAGAGCGTGTCGACATCGCGCGCGACATAAGCGCGGTCCTTCTTGACCTTGGACGATGCGCAGCCGGTCAGCACAAGACCGACGCCGAGCAGGGGCAGGAGGAACGCACGCGTCGCGGGGAGCTTCATGCGCGAACCTTTAACCGAGCGGGCCGCGTCCGCCAAGCGGCGGTTCGTGGCCGGGAGTGTGCGGCGGGTTGAGGCGGCATCTTGGCGCAAGACGCGCGCGATACCGCGCGTTATCGTTGCAACGCGGGTTCGGGGAACCGCGTCGGGGGATTTCCAATGCGCCGATTGATCGCACTCGGGCTGCTGCTCGCGCTCGACGCTTGCGCGACGCGACCGCTGACGGCGACCGGCGACAGCGCGCTCGTGTTTGTGAGCCAGGTCCACGACGTCGATGCGGCGGGGCGACCGCGCGGCGATACAGCCGTGCCGCCGACGATCGACGGGCGGCACGATGTGCTGCTTCTGTCGGGGGGGCGGCAGCGACGGGGCGTTCGGGGCGGGTGTGCTCGTCGGCTGGACCGAAACCGGCAAGCGACCAAGCTTCGATATCGTCACCGGCGTCTCGACCGGCGCGCTGATGGCGACGCTAGCATTCCTCGGGCCGAAGCACGATGCCGATCTGCGGCGGCTCTATACCGAGATCAGCGACAAGGACATTTTGAAGAAGCGCGGCATTTTCGGGTTGTTCGGCGGCTTTCTCTACAACCGCACGCCGCTCGAAGCGATGATCGCCTCGACGGTCGGCACGGCGATGCTCGATGAGGTCGCGGCCGAATATCGCAAGGGGCGCCGACTTTACGTCGCGACGACCGATCTCGACGCCGGGACCACGACCGTCTGGGACATGGGCAAGATCGCGTCGAGCACCTCGCCGTACCGTGCGACTCTCTACCACGATGTCCTCGCCGCGTCGGCGGCCATCCCCGGCGTTTTCCGCCCGGCGTTCTTCAGTGCCGACGGCAAGGCTCCCGCGATGCAAGTCGACGGCGGGGTCAAGAACGCCGTGCTGTTCCGCAGCTATATGATCGACACCGCAAGCGGTGAGCCGCAGCACGTCTGGGCGATCGTCAACGGCCAAATCCGCTGGGAAACCGAAGGCGAACCGACGGGGGCGAACCTTCAGGATACCCTGCCCAAGACGATTTCGGAGATGTTGCGGACGATCACCCGGCGTTCGATCTACCGCGTCTATGTCATGGCGAAGAACGGCGGCGCATCCTACCACCTCGCCTACATCCCCGATTCGGTACCCGAGACAAATCCGATCAGCTTCGAAAGCGCCGGGATGGCGCGGCTGTTCGAGGCGGGGCGCCAACTCGCGCTCAAGCAGCAGTGGCAGGATGAACCGCCGCGCTTGGAGCGCCTGGAGAAGCAGCGGTAAGCATTGGAGCGGGCGAAGGGAATCGAACCCTCGTCGTAAGCTTGGGAAGCTTCTGCTCTGCCATTGAGCTACGCCCGCGTCGCACCGTCGCTTGCCACAACCGGGGCGACCGGGTCAATCTCGGGCCGAGCAGCCAGCGCGACGAGGGGACAGGTATGACGACAAGTGCGTTCGACTATAGCGACGGTGCAACGACGTGCCGGGGACAGCTCGCGCTGCCCGATGGTGACGCGCGTGCGCCGGGCATCGCGGTATTCGCCGACATCGGCGGCGTCGGCGCGCACACCATCGGCAAGGCCGAATCGCTCGCGGCGCTGGGCTATGTCGCGCTCGCGGCGGACACGTTCGGCGACGGCTTCGTGCCCGCTGACATGGCGGCGGGAATGCCGCGCTATACGGCGCTCAGGAACGATCCGCCGGCGCTGGCGGCACGCGGTCGTGCGGCGCTCGACGCGCTGCGGGCCCACCCGCGCTGCGACGGACGGTTGGGGGCGATCGGCTTCTGCTTCGGCGGCTCGACCGTCCTCGAGGTCGTGCGGCACGGCTGCGATGGATATCTCGGCGGCGTCAGCTTCCACGGCGGTTTATCGACCGCGCAGCCCGCGACAACGCCGTTCACGACCAAGCTGCTGGTCTGCCACGGGGCCGAGGACCCGCTCGTCCCCGACGCCGAACTCGTGGCGTTCCTGCGCGAGATGGCGGGGGTGCACGCCGACTGCCAGACCATCGTCTACACCGGCGCGGTGCACAGCTTCACCAATCGCAGCGCCGACGGCAGCCAGATGCCGGGGATCAAGTACGACGAACCCGCCGACCGGCGCTCGTGGGTGGCGATGCGCGCCTTCTTCGACGAGGTGTTTGGGTAGTTGCCCCCAAAAAGGCAGTCAGAGCCCCTCGCCGCCAACCCAGTGCGCCTGCGCCAGCCGCCGTGCGACCGTCCACACTTGGGTGCGGATATCGGGGACCGCGACGATTTCCCAAAACGCGCCGCGGGTCATCGGGCCGAGGCCGAACAGGCGCGGGTGGGGCTGGCCGTCGGCGCCGATCAGGCGCGAC
>JBBQVB010000178.1:0-4237 GCA_038211965.1 Sphingomonadales bacterium | reverse complement strand
TGGGGGGGGGGCGGCGCCAACGGGGCGCCCGGCCCCCCGCCCCGCGGCCGCGCTGGTTCGGGGACGATCGCGGCGGGAGCTTCGGGACGCGTCGGCTGCGGCGTACCGGGTGTTCCGGGCAGCGTCTCGGACGGGTCGGGGGCGATGACGGGCGCGGGCACCGGGATGTCGCCTGCGATACGCCGCCGCAGCAGCAGGCCGTTCGGCCCAGGCACCAGCCGCAATCCACGTTGATCGAGGCGATACAGCAGCATCTCGCGCGTATCGCTGTTGCGGATGACGATGCGCGAGGTACCGCCCAGCGACAGGCTGAGGATGCCGATGCCAGTGACCGTCGGGGTGCCGCGCAAGGTCGCCTCGATTGCGCCCCACGATGCCGCGTCGAGCGTCTCGACCTCGGCCTCGATGCCCGTCGCTGCGCTCGCCGCACCGCCGCCGTTGCCGATCGCCGCGCCGCTGGCGATCAACGGCGCCATCTCGACCGACAGGCTGGGGTCGCTGCGCAGGCGACCGTCGCGCAGCGCCTGCGTGTAGATCGCATCGACGCGCTGGACGCCGGTGTCGAGCATCGCATCGAGGCCGCTTTCGGCGGTCGTGGTCAGCGTAAAGCGACCGAGTTCGACGGCGTCGGGACCGTGGCGCGCGATGAATTCCGCCGTCACCGGCCCCCCCGGCCACGCGCGGATCAACCGCACCTCGGCGATCAGCACGTCGATCGACCCGAAGCGGTTGAGGATATTGCGCCACAATGGTCGATCGCCGCGCTGCAACTGATAGCTCGTCAGCAGGATATTGTCGCCCGCCGACCCGGCGGCGATGACATAGTCGAGCGGGCTGAGGCTGTCGCTGAAGCGCGTCCACGCCGCCAGCCACGGCGTCTTCGCCTGATACAGCGTTCGCGCGCCGCCGTCGGTGAACAGTGGCAGCAGCAGCATCGGCCCCGAATGCAGCGCGCCCGCCGTCCCCGCAAACGCCCGGCTGGCGCGCGCCCGGTCGAAGACGACGCCGAGCGTCGCGATGTAGCGCGTCGTCGAAAACTGCTCGCCCTCGATCTCGATCGCCGCGACCATCTGGTCGAGCGCGGCGTCCCCGAGGTGCGGGGCGCTGGTCTCGGCCATGCCGGTCAGGCGCGACCACAGGATCGGCCACGCCTTCGCGCGCGCGATCCGATAGCCGGTCAGCCGCGCCTCGTAGGTCGTCTTGCCGACGGTATCGACAGCGATGCCGCCGATGACATAGGCCGAACTCCCACCCGCCGTCGCCGCGTCGCGCGCCGCGACGGGAACCGCGAACAGCGCGATCAGCAGCGCGAGAAGGAGCCGGGACAGCATCGCCCGCGTGTTTACGCATGTGGGGTCGAAAGCCAAGCCGCAACGCGCTACAACCCGCGCCATGCAACGACCCCTGACCTACGCCGACGCGGGCGTCTCGATCGCGGCGGGCAATGCGCTGGTGCGCGCCATCGCGCCGCTGGCGCGCTCGACCGCGCGGCCAGGCGCCGACGCCGAGCTCGGCGGATTCGGCGGCTTCTTCGATCTCGCGCGCGCCGGCTACCGCGACCCGCTGCTGGTCGCGGCGAACGACGGCGTCGGGACCAAGCTCAGGCTCGCGATCGACACCGGCAAGCACGACACGGTCGGCATCGACCTCGTCGCGATGTGCGTCAACGACCTCATCGTCCAGGGGGCCGAACCGTTGTTCTTCCTCGACTATTTCGCCAGCGCGAAACTCGATCCGGCGGTCGCCGAGGCGGTGGTGGCGGGCATCGCCGCCGGCTGCCGCGACGCCGGCTGCGCGCTGATCGGCGGCGAGACCGCAGAGATGCCCGGCATGTACGCCGCCGGCGACTACGACCTCGCGGGCTTCGCGGTCGGCGCGGTCGAGCGCGGCGAGCAATTGACCGGGGACCGGGTGGCGGCGGGCGACGTCCTGCTCGGCCTCGCGTCATCGGGGGCGCATTCCAACGGTTTCTCGTTGATCCGCCGCATCGTCGCCGACAGCGGTCACCGTCTCGACCGCCCCGCGCCATTCGACATCGAGCGGCTGCTGGGACAAGCGCTGCTCGAACCGACGCGCATCTATGTCCGCAGCCTGCTGCCGGCCATCCGCGCGGGCGATATCCACGCGCTGGCGCACATCACCGGCGGCGGGCTGCTCGAGAATGTGCCGCGGGTCCTGCCGCAAGGGCTCCACGCCCGCATCGACGCCGGAGCGTGGGTCCAGCCGCCGCTGTTCGCGTGGCTGCAGGCGCAGGGGCGCATCGAGGCGGGCGAACTGGCGCGCACTTTCAACTGCGGCATCGGCATGGTGCTGTGCGTCGCAGCGGCGCGCGTCGATGCGGTGACGGCGGCGCTGACCGCGGCGGGCGAAACCGTCCACGTCATCGGGGCGGTCGAAGCGGGCCCGCGCGGCTGCACGGTCGCGGGTGCCCCGGAGGTATGGGCGAACCACGACGCGTGGGAGGCGACGCATCTTGCCTGACCGGGGGCCGGAGCGCGCCCGCATCGGGGTGCTGATCTCGGGGCGCGGCTCGAACATGGCGGCGCTGCTCTATGCTTCGCGCGCGCCGGACTGCCCGTACGAGATCGCCCTCGTCGCCTCGAACGTCCCCGACACCCCCGGCCTCGCGCTCGCTGCGGCCGAGGGCGTGGCGACCTTTGCCCGCGACCATCGTGGCCTGACCCGCGCCGCGTTCGACGCGCTGATCGACGCCGAGCTCGACCGCGCGGGCGTCACGCATGTCGCGCTGGCGGGCTACATGCGCCTGCTATCGGACGCCTTCGTCGCGAAGTGGCACGGGCGGCTGGTCAACATCCACCCGTCGCTCCTGCCGCTCCACAAGGGGCTGGGGGTCCACGAAGCCGTGCTGGTAGCGGGCGAGACGATCAGCGGCTGCACCGTCCACCTCGTCACCCCCGAACTCGACGATGGCCCTGCACTTGGCCAGACGCGCGTCGCGGTGCTGCCCGGCGACACCCCCGACAGTCTCGCCGCACGCATCCTGATCGCCGAGCACCAGCTTTACCCGCGCGTCCTCGCCGACCTCGTGACGAGCGCGACGCGGCCCGAAGCAATCCTCGACCGCATCCGCAGCCTCGCGCTGGCGCTGCCCGCCGCCGAGGAGAAGCTCAGCCACGGCAGCCCCGGCTTCTTCGTGCGCGGCGGCAAGTTCTTCGCCTATTTCAGCTTCGACCACCACCACGACGGCGTCACCGGTCTGCTCGTCAAGGCCAGCGGCGTCGAGGAACAGGCGATGCTCATCGACCGCGATCCGGAGCTCTACTACCGCCCCGCCTATCTCGGCCCGTCGGGCTGGATCGGCATCCGCCTCGACGGCGGCGCGGTCGACTGGCCGCACATCGAGGACTGGCTGGCGCGCAGCTGGCGAGCGAGCGCGCCCAAGCGGCTGGCGATGCTGCCGTTTTAGGCGGGCGATCTAGCCGACGATCTCGGCAGGCGTGAAGAAGTACGCGATCTCGGTCGCGGCGTTCTCGTCGCTGTCGGAGCCGTGGACGGTGTTCGCCTCGATGCTCTCGGCGTGGACCTTGCGGATCGTGCCTTCGGCGGCGCTGGCGGGGTTGGTCGCGCCCATGATTTCGCGGTAGCGCGGCACGGCGTCCTCGCCTTCGAGCACCTGCACGACCACGGGGCCTGAGATCATGAAGTTCACCAGCTCGTTGAAGAAGCCGCGCTCGCGGTGGACGGCGTAGAAGCCCTCGGCGCGGTCCTGGGTCAGCTGAAGGCGCTTCTGCGCGACGATGCGAAGGCCTGCCGCCTCGATCATCGCGTTGACGGCGCCGGTCAGGTTGCGCCGCGTCGCATCGGGCTTGAGAATCGAAAAGGTGCGCGTGACAGCCACGGGCGGTCTCCAAATTTCAGGTGTCGGGAAAGCGCGCGTGCGTTAGCGGCGCGGGGGCCGAATGGCAAGCTCAGGCGTGTCAGCCCGCCTTCTCCCAGCCGCCGCCGTCGCCTTCGCGCCAATAGACCGGGGTCACGTCGTCGCGCCCCTTGAGCGCCTTCCAATGCCGCCGCGCCAGCGCCAGTGCATCCTCGTCACCACCGTCGAACAGGTAAAGGACGCGCGCGTAAGGCGTCAGGTCGCCCGGTAGCGCGCCGTCGATCACCGCCGCCAGCGTCGCGGCGTTGGGCGTGTCGTCGCCGCCGGTCAGCAGGATCGGCTGCGCGGCCGCGTCGACGCAGTCGACCTCGAGCGGCAGGAACGATGCCGGGTCATAGC
>JBBQVB010000177.1:0-4251 GCA_038211965.1 Sphingomonadales bacterium | reverse complement strand
CGCCTGTTCCGGTAGAATGCTGCACGAGATTGTCTCGGAAGGGCAACGACTTCGCGCGGAACATCGACGCAGTGCATGAGTTCGCTGGCCGCATTTTCCGGAGTATTCGCAAGTGCAGCATAAGTTTTCGACCGCCAAACGTTCTGGGGGGCGGCGTCTCGCGCGCTTTGCCGGTGGGGCGCTCGCTGTCCTCGCAGCGAGTGCCCTGTTCAATCGTGCGGCGACTGCCGCAGCCGAGCGCCGCACGCCTCCGACTGGGTGCTTCGTCGACGCTGGTGGCACGCGACTCCACTATATCGAGCGCGGCAGTGGACCGGCGATCGTGCTGATCCACGGCAACGGCTCGCTGATCCAGGACTGGGAGGTCAGCGGCCTCGTCGAGCGCCTCGCGGTCGCGCACCGCGTTATTGTCTTCGACCGCCCCGGCTATGGCTATAGCCCGCGCCCGCGCGACCGCGACTGGATGCCTGAGGTGCAGGCGGACGCTTTTGTTGCGGCCTGCGCGGCGCTCGGCGTCGAGCGACCGGTGGTCGTCGGGCACAGCTTCGGCACCCTGCCTGCGCTTGCCTGGGCGCTGAACCATCCGCTAGCGCTGAGCGGTGTCGTCCTGCTCTCGGGCTATCACTATCCGGTGCCGCGCGCCGATATGCTGCCGCTGTTCGCGCTTGGCACGCGTGGGGTGGTTGATGTGGTGGCCCATACGCTCGCCCCCCTGCAAGGACGCCTCACCGGACCATTGGGCAACAAGTTCATCTTCGCGCCCGCACCGATCACCGAGGCGTACAAGAGCGAGATGCCCTTCGGCCTGATGCTGCGGCCGGTACAGCTCCGCGCCACCGCCGCCGATGGGCTGCACATGCTGCCCGCCGCGCAGCGCCTCGCGCCGCGCTTGGGCGAACTGACGCTACCCGTCGCGGTGGGCTGGGGAGACGGTGACTTGATGGTACGCCCGGGCGGCCAGTCCGAGCGGCTGGCAGCCGAGGTGCCGCACGCCCGTCGCCTCGAACTAACGGGCGTCGGACACATGATCCACCACAGCGATCCCGCGGCCGTCGCCGCGTTGATTGCCGGTGTCGTCGGCATCGCGCAGGCGGCGTCGCTGCCGTCGGGGCCCCCCGATCTCGGCGAACGCTTCGAGACTCAATTCCCCGGCGTATCGTAAAGCCGCCCGCGCGGGTCGCGGGCGTCGGCGCGCTGCGACACCGAGCGCTTGAACTGCTTGTATTCGCACCCGTAGATGCCTGCCGGACCGACGTTGGAACATTGCCCCGCCGCGCCGCCGCCGTCGTAGTCGAACAGCCCGTTGCGCTCCGCCGACACACTCGTCGAGGCGCGCGTGCCGAATTCGGGTACTGCTATGCGGAGCGGCAGGCGGTAACGCGATGGCGGCGGGTCGGGGGTTGCGCAGACGACGATCTCGTCGCCCTTGACCTTGGGGCACAGCGCACTCGTCGATATCGGCGCGGCGGCCGCCGCCCCGCCCGCCAACACGATTAGACTAGAAATGCAGCGCGCGACCGTACGCACCGAGGACGCTTTCGTGCATCATCTCGCTCAGCGACGGGTGCGGGAAGATCGTCTCCATCAGCTCGGCCTCGGTGGTCTCGAGCTGGCGCGCGACGACGTAGCCCTGGATCAGTTCGGTGACCTCGGCGCCGATCATGTGCGCGCCCAGGAGCTCGCCGGTCTTGGCGTCGAAGACCGTCTTGACAAAGCCGTCGGCCTCGCCGAGCGCGATGGCCTTGCCGTTGCCGATGAACGGGAATTTGCCGGCCTTGACCTCATGCCCTGCGGCCCGCGCTGCCGCCTCGGTCAGCCCGACGCTCGCGACCTGCGGCCGCGAGTAGGTACAGCCGGGGATGTTCCACGTCTCGAACCGGTGCGCCCCCGCCACCCCGGCGATGTGCTCGACCGCGACGACGCCCTCGTGGCTCGCCTTGTGCGCCAGCCACGGCGGGCCAGTGACGTCGCCGATGGCGTAGAGGCCGGGCACGTTGGTCTCGCCGTACGGGCCGACGGCGACATGCCCCCGGTCGGTGGCGACGCCGAGCGCCTCGAGACCGATATTCTCGGTGTTGGGGACGATACCGATAGCGACGATGACGTGGCTGTAGGTCTCGGTCGCCGCCTTGCCGTCGGCCCCGGTGATCGTCGCCGACACGCCGTCGGCGCCGGGGGTCACGTCGGACACCTTGGCGCTGGTCAACAACGTCATGCCCTGCTTGGTCAGCGTCTTCGCCATGTGCGCTGAGATTTCTGCGTCCTCGACGGGGAGCACGCGGTCGAGCATTTCGACGACCGTCACCTTCGCCCCCATGTCGCTGTAGAAGCTCGCGAATTCGATGCCGATCGCCCCCGAGCCGATGACCAGCAGCTTCGTCGGCATCGCGGGCGGCACCATCGCGTGGCGATAGGTCCAGACACGCTTGCCGTCGGCGGCCAGCCCTGGCAGGTCGCGCGCCCGTGCGCCGGTCGCGACGATGACGTGCTTGGCGTTCAAGACGCGCTCGCTGTCACCCGCCTTTACGGTGATCTGCGTTGCCCCGGTCAACCGCCCCTCGCCCTCGACGACGACGACCTTGTTCTTTTTCATCAGCGACTTGACGCCTGCGTTGAGCTGCCCCGCCACCTTGCGCGACCGCTCGACAACCTTGGCGAGGTCGAACGCGACATTCGACGCGCTCAGCCCGTAGGCGTCGGCGTGCTGCATGTAGTGATAGATCTCCGAGGTGCGCAGCAACGCCTTGGTCGGGATGCACCCCCAGTTGAGGCAAATCCCCCCCAGCCGCTCGCGCTCGACGATCGCGACCTTGAGGCCGAGCTGGCTGGCGCGGATCGCCGCGACGGAACCACCGGGGCCCGAGCCCCGGATGGCGCGGTCGAACTGCTCGCTCACGCCAACATCCCCATCGGAGCCTCAACCAGCCCCTTGAACGCGCTCATGAACTGCGCGCCGACGGCGCCGTCGATGGCGCGGTGATCGAAGCTGCCGGTGGCGCTTATCACCGTGGCGATGGCGAGCGCGCCGTCGACGACATATGGGCGCGGTTCGCCCGCGCCGACGGCGAGGATGAGGCCCTGCGGCGGGTTGATGACCGCGTCGAACTGCTTGATGCCGAACATGCCGAGGTTCGACAGCGACGCGGTGCCGCCCTGATATTCCTCGGGCTTGAGCTTGCCGTCCTTGGCGCGCGCCGCGAGGTCCTTCATCTCGGCGGCGATGACGCTCGGGCGCTTGTTCGCGGCGTCGACGATGACCGGGGTGATCAGCCCGCCGGGGATGGCGACCGCGACCGACACGTCGGCGCGCCCGAAGCGGTACAGCGTGTCGCCCGCGAACTGGACGTTGGCATCGGACACCTGAACCAGCGCGACGCCAAGCGCCTTGATCAGCAGGTCGTTGACCGAGAGTTTGATACCAGTGGCTTCGAGCGATTTGTTGAGGTCGCCGCGCAGTTTGAGCAGCGCGTCGAGGCGCACATCGACGGTGAGGTAGAAGTGCGGGACGGTCTGCTTCGACTCGGTCAGGCGGCGCGCGATGGTCTTGCGCATGCTGCTCAGCTTGATCGCCTCGGCAGGGACGCCCGGCGGGGGTGGATAGGACGGCGCGGCGGCAGTCTTGACAGGCATGGATGGCGGTGCGGACGCGCCCTTTTGCTCCCCTCCCTGAACGGTCGGAGCCGGGGATTGGACTTGCGCGGATTTCGTGGCTTGCGCGCCGCGCCCTGCGACAGCCCCGTCGAGGTCCGCCTTGACGATCCGCCCGTTGGGACCGGAACCCTTGATCGTTGAAAGATCTATACCTTGCGCCTGCGCAAGGCGGCGCGCGAGCGGGGACGCGGCGATCCGGTCGGCGGACGGGCTCGCTACGCTCGCACCCACCCCCGGCCCCTCCCTTGAAGAAGCGAGGGGAGCAGGAGGCGCTTCCTGTTCCTTCTCTGCTGCCTCCGTCAGAGAGGGGCCGGGGGTGGGTGCTGCCGACTTCGGCGGCGCTTGTTCGGCGCTGGCAGGAGCCGGGGAAGCCCCCTCCCCCTCCCCGCCGAGCCGCATGATCACCTGCCCGACGGGCACGCCCTCGGTGCCTTCCGCCGTCAGCAGCTCAAGGACGACGCCCTCGTCGATGCTCTCGACCTCCATCGTCGCCTTGTCGGTCTCGATCTCGGCGAGCACGTCGCCCGACTTGACCGTGTCGCCGACCTTGACCAGCCACTTCGACAGCGTGCCGGTCTCCATCGTCGGCGACAGCGCGGG
>JBBQVB010000176.1:0-4251 GCA_038211965.1 Sphingomonadales bacterium | reverse complement strand
GCCGTATTGCCGAGCTCCACTTGCCGATGCCTGGCCGACACAATGTCCAGAACGCGTTGGCCGCAATCGCCGTCGCCATCGGCCACGACGCGGCCAACCTCGGCGACGCCGCGGTGGTCGTCACCTCGACCGCGATCAAGCGCACCAACCCCGAAGTCGCCGCCGCGCTCGAGCGCCGTATCCCCGTCGTCCGCCGCGCCGAAATGCTCGCCGAACTGATGCGCCTGAAGTCGACCGTCGCGGTCGCGGGGACGCACGGCAAGACCACCACCACCTCGATGATCGCCGCGCTGCTCGATGCCGGCGGGCTCGACCCGACGGTGATCAACGGCGGCATCATCAACACCTACGGCTCGAATGCGCGGCTGGGCGCGGGCGACTGGATGGTCGTCGAGGCCGACGAGAGCGACGGGTCGTTCCTGCGGCTCGGCGGCACCATCGGCGTCGTCACCAACATCGACCCCGAGCATCTCGACCACTGGAAGACCTTCGACGCGATCCGCGACGGCTTCGCCGAGTTCATCGAGCATGTGCCCTTCTACGGCGCAGGAATCGTCTGCATCGACCACCCCGAGGTGCAGGCGCTGCTGCCGCGCATCCAGGACCGGCGGCTGATCACCTATGGCTTCGGTGCGCAGGCCGACGTGCGCGGCGACGGCGTGACGCCGGTGCCGGGGGGCAACCGCTTCGACGTCGTCGTGCGCGGGCGTGGTGGAGCCGAGCGGCGGATCACCGATCTGATGCTGCCGATGCCGGGGCGGCACAATGTCCAGAATGCGCTCGCGGCGGTCGCGGTGGCGCTCGAACTGGGGCTCGGCGACGACGCGATCCGCACCGGCTTCGCGCGCTTCGGCGGGGTCAAGCGGCGCTTCACCAAGGTCGGCGAGGTCGCCGGTATCACGATCATCGACGACTACGGCCACCACCCCGTCGAGATCAGGGCGGTGCTCGCCGCGGCGCGCGAGGGCGCGACGGGCCGGGTGCTGGCGGTCGTCCAGCCGCACCGCTTCACGCGGCTGCGCGACCTGATGGGCGACTTCCAGACGGCGTTCAACGATGCCGACGGCGTCTGGGTCGCCCCGGTCTATGCCGCCGGCGAGGCACCGATCGACGGCGTCGACGCCGAGGCGCTGGCGACCGGTCTCAAGCGCGCCGGACACCGGCTGGTCGCGGTCACCGACGGCGCGGCGATGCTCGCCGAGCAGCTCGCGGTCGAAGCGCGACCGGGCGATATGGTGGTGTGCCTCGGCGCGGGCGACATCACGAAATGGGCGGCGGGGCTGGCCGAGGGCATCGCGAAGGTGCGCGCACCATGATCGCTGCCGTCGCCACGCGCCCGCGCGGCCGCTTGACGGCGAACGCCCCGCTCGCGCTGTTGATCTGGTTCAAGGCCGGCGGTGCCGCGGAGAGCCTGTTCGAACCCGACGGCACCGACGACCTCGCCGATTTCGTCGCGGGTCTGCCTGCCGACGTGCCGCTGCTGCCGCTCGGACTCGGCTCGAACCTCATCGTCCGCGACGGCGGCGTCGCGGGGGTGACGGTGCGCCTCGGCAAGGCGATGGCGCGGATCGCTGTCGAAGGCGACCACGTGCGCGCCGGGGCCGGTGCGCCCGGCATCGCGGTCGCCTCAGCCGCGCGCGACGCCAGCCTCGCGGGCCTCGAATTCCTGCGCGGCATCCCGGGCACGGCAGGCGGCGCGGTGCGGATGAATGCCGGGGCCTATGGGCGCGATGTGGCGGACATCCTCGTCGAGGCGACCGTCGTACGGCGCTCGGGCGCGATCGAGACGCTGCCAGCCGCCGCGTTCGGCTTCAGCTACCGCGACTCGGCATTGCCCGAGGGCGATATCGTCGTCGAAGCGCTGTTTCGAAGCACCCCCGGCGACCGCGCGACGATCGCCGCCGAGATGGACCGCATCGCCGCCGAGCGCGAGGCGTCGCAACCGCTGCGCTCGCGCACGGGCGGATCGACGTTCAAGAACCCGCCGGGGCAGAAGGCGTGGCAACTTGTCGATGCCGCCGGGTGCCGGGGGCTCAGGATCGGCGGCGCGCAGGTCAGCGAAAAGCACACCAACTTCCTCATCAACACCGGCGACGCGACCAGCGCCGACATCGAGGCGCTCGGCGACGAAGTCCGCGCGCGCGTGCTGGCGCATTCGGGCGTCGCGCTGGAGTGGGAGATCGAGCGGGTGGGGCGCGCATGAAGGTCGCGGTCCTCATGGGCGGCTGGTCCGCCGAGCGCGAGGTTTCGCTGACCTCGGGCGCGGGGATCGCTGCTGCGCTCGAACGCCTCGGCCATGATGTGATCACCATCGACATGGGCCGCGACGTCGCGCAGCGCCTCGCCGACGCCGCCCCCGATGTCGTGTTCAACGCCCTTCACGGCACGCCCGGCGAGGACGGCAGCGTGCAGGGCCTGCTCGATCTCATGGGGCTGAAATATACGCACAGCGGTCTGCGCGCGTCCGCCATCGCCATCGACAAGGTGCTGACCAAACAGGTGCTCGTGCCGCTCGGCATTCGCATGCCCGGCGGACAGATCGTCGCGTCGGCGAGCCTTGCCGACGGCGATCCCCTCCCGCGCCCCTACGTCCTCAAGCCCGTCAACGAAGGCTCGTCGGTCGGCGTCGCGATCGTCACCGACGCCTCCAACTACGGCAACCCGATCGCTGCCCACGCCGAGGGGCCGTGGCGGCATTTCGACAAGCTCCTCGCCGAGCCGTTCATCGCCGGGCGCGAGCTGACCGTCGCGGTCCTCGACGGGGAAGCTCTGGCGGTGACCGAGTTGAACCCGACGCAGGGATTCTACGACTACGACGCCAAATACACCGACGGGCTGACCGTCCACACGTGCCCTGCCGTGCTACCGCCCGAGGTCGAGGCGAGCGCGCTCGACATGGCGGCGCGCGCCCACGCGGCGCTCGGCTGCCGGGGGGCGTCGCGGTCGGACTTCCGTTGGGACGACAGCCAGGGCGAGGCCGGGCTGTACCTGCTCGAGGTCAACACCCAGCCGGGGATGACGCCGCTCAGCCTCGTCCCCGAACAGGCGCGCTACCGCGGCATCGACTACGACGCGCTCGTCGCGCGGTTGCTGGCGAGTGCGCTCGCATGACCCGCACCGTCCAGCGGCGGGGCGCGAAGCCCCCCAACGCGCGGGCGCGCCAGCCCCGCAAGCCCGCCGCAGCGCCACCGCGCGTCGTCAACCTGCCCGTCGCGCCGCGCCGCTTCTACAGCCGCGTCGCCGGCGCGTTCGCGGTCCTGCTGCTGGTCGGCGCGGGCGTCACCGCGACGCTCCTGCACTACCCCGAACGCTGGTGGCTCGCGGCGACCGTCGCAACCGCCGACGCTGGGTTCGAGGTGCGCCACGTCGAGGTCAGCGGCATCCGCAACATGCCGCGCCTGCCGGTCTATACCGCTGCGCTCGACGGCGCGACCAACGCGATGCTGCGCGTCGACCTGCCCGCGACGCGGACGCGGCTGCTCGCGCTGCCGTGGGTGGCGGACGCAAGCGTCGCGCGGCGGCTGCCCGACACGCTGATCGTCCATGTCGTCGAGCGCCAGCCGATCGCGCTGTGGCAGTACAAGCATCGCCTCGCGGCGGTCGACCGGACGGGTCGTCCGCTGACCTTCGAGCGTCTCGACCGCTTCGGCGCGCTGCCGCTCGTCGTCGGGCCGGCCGCCAATCTCCATGCCCACGCGCTGCTCGACCGTCTCGCCAACCATCCCGAGCTGGCGAAGCAGGTCACTGCCGCGCAGCTCATCGGCCAGCGCCGCTGGGACTTGCGCTTCAAGTCGGGCGAGACGCTGGCGCTCCCCGAGGGCGACGCCGCGACCGAGGCGGCGCTCAAGCAGTTCGCGTCCCTCGACCGCGCGTCGGGGCTGCTCGCGCACGGCTTCACGCGCTTCGACATGCGCGTCGGCGGGAAGATGACGGTCCGCGGCCCCGGCGTCCGCGACGGCCTTGCCGCCGCCCCCAAACCCGCCAAGGCCATCGACATATGACGCCGCCCAAATCCAAGATCCTGCCGATCCGCGGCGAGCGCACCGTCGCCGTCCTCGACGTCGGCACGTCGAAGGTCGCGGCGCTGATCGTCATGGTCGGCAGCGACGGGTCGCCGCGTGTCATCGGCGTCGGCCAGCGCTCGTGCGCCGGGATGCGGCGCGGCCTCGTCGCGAGCATGGAGCAGACCGAGGCGGCGATCCGTGCCGCGATGGGACAGGCCGAGCGCAACGCCGGGGTCCAGGCCGAGGA
>JBBQVB010000175.1:0-4281 GCA_038211965.1 Sphingomonadales bacterium | reverse complement strand
GCCCGAGCCTGCGACGACCGAGGCGACGACCGCCGACGCGATCGCGGTCACCGGTCACGGCATGATCTTCGACGCGAAGATGCGGCGCATCGTGGTGACCGAGAAAGCGTTGCCGGTGCTTCAGGCATCGCTGGTGCGGGCGCTGGCTGCGCAGCCGATCAAACTCGACGAGAAGGTCGCCGACTTCACGCGGCGCGTCGATGCCGCGCTCAAGGCGACCGACAAGCCCGACGAGCGTGCCTACCTGACGGCGGCAAAGCTCAATCGCCAGCTCGCCGCCGCCGAGCCCAAGCTTCGCGCGCGCTACGCCTGGCGAAACCGGGTCATCTATGAAAATGCGCGCGGGATTTACGAGCGTCAGGCGCTACCCCAAGAATACCGGCTGTCCGAAGCCATCCTGCGCTGGCTGCGCGAGGGCGGGCTGATCCTACCCGCGACGCGCACGGCGTACATGGACGAGTGCGCCGGTCAGCAGGTGCCCGTTCCGCCCAACTTCAGCCTCGCCAGCACGACGTGGTTCAACCAGGGCAATCTTGCGAGCAACATGCTCAGCCCGGGCAATCCGGCCGCGGTATGGACATGGACCGACCCGGCGAGGCGCGGTGCCTGCGTCGCACTGCCGCGCAACAACGGCGGTCCGGGCAGCTTTGCCGGGATCATCTGCCAGAGCGCGGTGACGGGCAAAGCGTGCTTCTGGGACAATCTAACCCGCGCCGATCCCGGACGGCGGATCCCGACCGCGACCGAGACGATGGTCATCCGCGATCTGCAAGACGGCCGGACGCTGCTCGAAAGCGCGCCGTGCACCGAATGTCACACCGGCAACAATGTCTTTCTGATGCTCCCCGACGATCCGGCGTGGCGCAAGGTCATCAAGGGGCCGCTCAACGGCGCACACCCGGCGAACTTCTCGACGATCTTCGAGCCCCAGGCGAACACCGTCGCGGGCAGCCCGCGCTACACGCCGATCGCCCACGCGTCGTGGGTCAACCCGCCGCTGACCACGGGCTGCTCGGGGCCGTGCCACGGCGCGCCGAGCCCATCGGTGACGACGCGCTACAACGCCCTGCCCGCGCCGCCGCCGATGCCGCCTGCCTGCCGCAACCCCGGAAACAACTTCCGCAACTGCTACGGCACGCCCTGACCTACCAGTTGCGCCCGCCGACCCAGTTGCCCGCGACGCCCTTGAAGTCGTGGAAATCGACGCGCGCCCAGATTTCGGCTTCCGCATAGGGATCGGCGGCGATCAGCGCACGCGCCTCGGCTTCGCTCGCAACGTCGAGCACAAGCAGCGAGCCGGTGATCATTCCGTCCGCATCGCGCAGCGGACCCGCGACGGCGATACGGTCGACGATGCGCTGCACGTGCGCGAGATGATCGGCGAGCAGGCGCTGACGCGCGGCGCCCGGCGCGGGCCCAGCATGATCGACCGCAATGACTGCCCACATCAGCCCACACTCCCGACCAGATGGATACCCATGAACAACACGCCGGTCAGCCCGACGAACAGCAGCGCGTGCCACGGTAGCAGCGCATGGCGCGCCAGCGGCGCACGCCGCCGCGCGCGGTCGCCGAGCCAACCGACGAGCGTCAGTACGACCGCGACGGCAAGAATTACGAGGCTGGTGTCGCGGTCCATCTTTGCGATGACGCAATGGACAGGCTAAAGACGCGGCGCAACCCTGCCAGCGAGGCCACCCGATGTTCCGCCCTGCCCTGACCGCCGCTCTTGTCGCCGCCGTCGCCGTGCCGGCCGCCGCGACCAACTTCGCTGTCCTGCTCGGCGGGTCGCAGCGTTCCGAGGCGAACCGCGCGCGCGATGTCTATCGCCACCCCGTCGAGACGCTGACATTCTTTGGGCTGAAGCCGACGATGACCGTCGTCGAAGTGTCCCCGGGGGCGGGCTGGTACACCGAAATCCTCGCGCCGTACCTCCGCGATACGGGCAAGCTCTACGTCGCCGCCGCCGACCCCGATGCCGGCGAAGGTAGCGCCAAGGCTGCAGCGCGGTTCAAGGAACGGCTGGCGAAATTCCCCGCCGTCTTCGACAAGGTCATCGTGACGCCCGCGAGTGACAAGAGTTGGGATCGAATCGCTCCGGCGGGCAGCGCCGACATGGCGCTGACCTTCCGCAACGTCCACAACTGGTACATCGGCGGCTACGCCCCGCTGGCCTTCGCCGGCTTCGCCAAGGCGCTCAAGCCCGGTGGCATTCTTGGCGTCGAGGAGCATCGCCTGCCCGAGTCGATGCCCGACGCAATGCAGAAATCGAGTGGCTACATGAAGCAGTCGACCGTGGTGAAGCTGGCGACCGACGCGGGATTCAAGCTCGTCGGTGAATCGAAGATCAACGCCAATCCCAAGGACACCCACGATTATCCCAAGGGCGTCTGGACGTTGCCGCCGAACTATGCCGAGGGCGACGCTACCAAGGCGAAATACGCGGCGATCGGTGAAAGCGACCGGATGACGCTCAAGTTCGTGAAGAAGTAACGGCCACCCGCTCACTCGAAGGGGAACGGCGGTGTTACTTCCCCAGGCGGTCGAGCTGCGCCTGCAATGCCGCCATCTGCGATTTTAGTGCCGCCAGCTCGTCCGCCGCGACCGGCTCGGCGGCCCCCTTGCCGACTCGCCCGGTCAACATTCCGGTGGCGGCTTGGAACATCGCCATGTTTTGCTTGGCAATCGCCTCGAACGGCTTGAGCGCGGTCGGCAGCACGGCGGCGGCAGCCTCGCGGAACTGGGCATTGTTCTTGGCGAACGCGTCCATCGACGCTTCGAGATAATGCGGCACCATCGACTGCATCGAGTTGCCATACATCGCGATCAACTGGCGCAGGAACGGGATCGGCAGCATCGTCTGCGCGCCGTTCTCCTCTTCCATGACAATCTGGGTTAGGACCGCGCGCGTAATGTCCTCACCCGATTTCGCGTCAAAAACCTGAAAATCCTGCCCCGATCGCGTCATCGTCGCGAGATGGTCTAGTGTGATGTAGCTCGAGCTGCCGGTGTTATAGAGGCGGCGATTGGCGTATTTCTTGATGACGACCGGCGGCTTGCCGGCATCATTGGGCGCGGAAGGGGTGGCGGCGGCGTCCATGACACGGTCCGATCAAACAATTGATGCCGCATTAGCACATGGCGATGCTGCACCGCAACGCGGGCGAGGGCCGCATCCCCTCCCGGCACTGCTGGCGTTGCTCGCCGACGTTTGCGCGGGCGACCGGGAGCGTCTCGCCCGCGCGCTGGCAGGGGTGCGGGCGTATCAGGCGCACCCGTATCGGCGGACACTGGCCGCGATGCCCGAAGTGGCGCGGGTCGGCGGCGTCTCCCTGCGCGACTATGGTGGCGGCGGGCCGCCGGTGGTTTTCGTGCCCTCGCTGCTCAATCCGCCGACCGTTCTCGATCTCGCCCCGGACAATTCGCTGCTGCGCTGGCTGTCCGGGCAGGGGCTGCGGCCGCTGCTGGTCGACTGGGGCGCGCTCGGGCCGGAGGAACGCAGGCTCGATCTCGCGGCGATGCTCACCGAGCGCCTGCTGCCGCTCGTGGCCGGGATCGGCGAACCCATTGCTCTGACGGGCTATTGCCTCGGTGGCACAATGGCGCTTGCGGTCGCGGCGGAAATTTCGGCGACGCGGATCGCACTCCTGGCGACGCCCTGGCATTTCGACCGCTACGACGCAGCGCAGCGCGCCGCGGTGGAGCGCCATGCCGCCGCAACACGGCCCCTCGCCGACGCGCTCGACGGCTTGCCGATAGAACTGCTTCAGCCGATGTTCTGGGCGCTCGACGCCGACGGGGTCGCGGCGAAATTCGCAGCGTTCGGCATAGTCGATCCAGACAGCGCGCGCGCGCGGGCCTTCGTCGCGCTCGAAGACTGGACCAACGACGGTGCGCCGCTGCCTGTCGGTGTCGCGCGCGACCTGTTCGACGATCTGTTCGCGGCGAACCTCAGCGGGCGCGGGGCGTGGCGGATCGACGGCTCGGCAGTGCGCCCCGAAAGTCTCGACGTGCCGATCCTCGACGTCGTCGCGCGGCGCGACCGCATCGTGCCCGCTGCCAGCGCGCTGGGGCTGGGGACGCGCCACGACCTTGACGCGGGCCATGTCGGGATGGTGGTCGGCAGCCGCGCGCCCGCGCTGCTGTGGGAGCCGCTGGCGCGTTTTTTGCGGGCGGAGTAGGACGGCCCCAACAGCCTTCAGGAGCCCAGACCATGACCGGAGTCGTTATTACCGCCGCCAAGCGTACACCCGTCGGCAGCTTCATGGGCGCATTCGCCAC
>JBBQVB010000174.1:0-4286 GCA_038211965.1 Sphingomonadales bacterium | reverse complement strand
TGATCCCTTTCGTGCTCGCCGCCGCCGCCGCGACGAGCGGCGTCCCGAGCGTCAAGACGGGCGTCGACCGCTGGCGTGCGGGGGATGACGCCGCGGCGGTCGCCGCCTGGCTGCCTTTCGCCGCGCAGGGCGATCCCGACGCGCTGTTCAACCTCGGCCAGGCCTACAAGCTCGGGCGCGGCGTTTCCAAGGACGCCGCGATCGCGCGCGACTATTACCGCAAGGCGGCAGCGAAGGGGCATCTCCCCGCGCAGGCCAATCTCGGCATCGCGCTATTCCAAGCGGGCGACAAGGCGGAAGCCGTGCGCTGGCTCAAGACCGCAGCGGACCGCGGCGAGCCGCGCGCGCAATATGTGCTGGGCATCGCCGCCTACAACGGCGACGGGACGCCGAAGAACCTCGGCCTCGCCTATGGCTATCTGCTGCGCGCGCAGGCGAGCGGACTGGCGCAGGCGAACAGCGCGCTCGGGTCGATCGAGCCGACGCTGACCCCCGATGCGCGGACTGCAGGCGAGGGCATCGCGGCAAGCCTTGCCAGCGGGGCGGCGGCCCCGGCCCTGGCGGCAGCCCCGGCACGGACGCTTGCCCCCCGGCGCGACGAGACGGTCAAACCAATTGTCGTGCCACCGCCCGCCGCCGCGAAGCCCGCGACCGCGTCGACGGGCGCGTTCAACTTGCCCGCGACGCTCGGCACGCCGTTGCCATCATCGTCGTCATCGTCGGCACCGCCCGCCAAGTCCGCTGCCGTCACAGCCAAGACCGCCGCGCCGGTTCCCGATCCCGCCCCGATTGCCAGCGCCGCGCCGCCGCCAAGCCCCGCGCCGGTCGTGACGTCGGTCGCGATCCCCAAGCCGACGACGCTCGCCAGCGCCGACACGCCGCCGCCCGCCAAGCCCGACGCCGCGCCGAAACCGCCGAAGATCAGTGCGCCCAAGCCCGACGCGACCGAGGCGGCCAAGCTTGCCGCCAAGCCCGAGGCACCGAAGCCGACCGGCTGGCGTGTCCAGCTCGGGGCGTTCTCGACCAAGAAGCTGGCGGAAGCCGCATGGGCCAAGGTCGAGGACAGCGCAGCGGGCAAGGCGAAGCCGATCTACGAGGCGGCGGGGCCGGTGACCAAGCTCCAGCTCGGGCCGTACGCGACGCGCGAAGCGGCACGCGATGCCTGCGCGAAACTGGCGTTCGCGGGCAAGGCGTGTTTCGTGACGGGCGGTGCGGCGGACTCAGCGCGTCCGTAGATAGGTTTCGAGCCTGTCGGCCCCGAGCGCGCGGGTCGCGTCGCGCTGCCAGCGCCCGTGCGCCCCTCCGAGGCCGTCGAGCCCGATATCGCCCAGCGACCGCCCGCCGCCGATCACGATCGGCGCGCGGTAGAGCAGCAGCCGATCGACGAGGTCGGCGCGCAGAAACGCCGCCGCCGCGCCCATGCCGCCCTCGATCATCAGCGTGTCGCCGGGGAGTGCCGCGATAGCCGCCGGATCGGTCACGCCGAGCCAGCCTGACGGCGGGGCACCGGACGACAACACGGCGCGAACGGGCGCGCGGTCCTCGAGCCCAGGCAGCCTGACGTCGAGGCGCGGCGCGTCGCTGTCGAGCGTGCCGCGCCCGACGAGGATCAAGTCGTGGCGGGCGCGTTCAAGGTGGGTGTGCGCGCGCGCTTCGGCTCCGCTGATCCAGCGACTTTCCCCGGTCGCGGTCGCGATGCAACCGTCGAGCGACAGCGCGAGCTTGAGCGTGACGTACGGCCTGCCGAGCCGCTGCCGGGTCAGGAAGCCCGCCATCGCACGCTCGGCACCGTCCGCGCCGGGGCCGACGACGACCTCGATACCCGCCGCCCTCAGTCGCTCGAAGCCCACGCCATCGACGGCGGGGAAGGGGTCGCGGATCGCCGCGACGACGCGCGCGACGCCGGCCTCGATCAGAACCGTACTGCATGCCGGACCGCGTCCCGGCGCGGCGCAGGGTTCGAGCGTTACATACGCGGTGCTCCCGCGCGCCGCGCCGCCCGCCGCCGCGACCGCCATCGCCTCGGCATGGGGTCGCCCGCTTGGCTGCGTCCAGCCGCGCCCGACAACGCGCCCGTCCGCCACGATAACGCAGCCGACGCAGGGGTTGGGCCACGTCCGTCCCTGCCCGCGCTCGGCGTAGGCAAGCGCTGCGCCCATCCAGCGGACATCGTCAGGGGTGGCGGCGCTCAGCCTACCCGGTCCTTGTTCGGCGCGGCGAGGTAGCGGTCGTAGTCGGCCTGTGCCGCCTTGCGCTTTTCGGGCGGCAGCGACGCGATATAGGCGCGCGATTCGGCGAGTTTGCGGTCGAGCGCCGCATGGTCCGCCGCACGCTTCGCCAGCGCATCGTCGCGCGTCCGTCCGCCCGCCCAGCTGTCGACGTAGATGATCTTGGGGTCGGGGCGCATGCGGTTGGCGTCCTGCCCCACCCAGAAGCCCGCGCCGATCGCTGCCGTCGCGAACACTGACGCGCCGCCGATCAGCCAGCGGCGGCGGCGGACGAAGTCGGCACTGGGGTTGAGGAACGACATGCGCGAAACTCCGGAAAGTCCGCCTAAGATACGTTGCGGGGCGGCGCGTTGCCAGCCGCTGCCGCGAGCCGGGCCAGTGCCGCGTCGCGCCCGATCAGCGGCAGCAACGCCGCCATCTCGGGGCCGTGGTCGCGCCCCGTCAGCGCGAGGCGCAGCGGTGCGAACAACGAACGGCCCTTGCGGCCGGTGGTGGTTTTCAGCGCGCCGGTCCACGCGTGCCAGACATCGCCTGCCCACGGCAGTGCCGCCAGTGTCGTGGCGGCATCGGCGACGAAAGCGCGATCCTCGTCGGCGACGCTCGCCGCCACCGGCCCGGCGATGACCGCCTGCCAGTCCGCCGCTTCGGCAACCGTCGCAAGATTGCCGCGCACGGCCAGCCACGCGGCCTCGGTCATGCCGACGGGCAGCCGGTCGGCGACCTGCGCGAAGGTCAGCAGATGAATCGTCCGGGCGTTGAGCTGCACCAGCTCGCCCGCGTCGAAGCGCGCCGTCGCACGGCTGAAGTGCGCGAGGTCGAAGTCCCCGATCAGGTCGGCGACGTCCGCCACGGCGACCACCGGCTGGCTCGACCCCAGTCGTGCGAGCAGCGCGAGGATCGCCTGCGGCTCGATGCCCGCCGCACGCCATGCCGCGACGCCGTCCGACCCCTCGCGCTTCGACAGCGCCGCGTCGCCGCCGCTCAGCAGTGCAAGGTGCGCGAACGCCGGCGGCACCGCGCCGAGTGCGGCGAACATCTGCAACTGGACGCCCGAATTGGTAACATGATCCTCGCCGCGCGCCACGAGCGTGATGTCGAGGTCGATGTCGTCGACGACCGACGGCAGCATGTACAACCATGTTCCGTCGGCGCGCCGTACCACCGGATCGCTGAGCGACGCGGGGTCGACGCGGCAACCGCCGCGCACCCGGTCCTCCCAGACGATCGGCGCGGCGGTATCGAGGCGGAAGCGCCAGTGCGGCGCGACGCCCTGCTCGGCGAAACGCGCATGGTCGGCGTCGGTCAGCGCCAGCGCGGCGCGGTCATACACCGGCGGCAGTCCCTGCGACGCCTGGATCTTGCGCTTGATGTCGAGTTCGGTGCCGGTCTCGTAGGCGCGGTATGCCCGCCCCGCCGCCGCCAGCCGCGCGAGTGCGGCATCGTAAAGCGCGAACCTTTCGGACTGGCGGACCTCGGCGTCGGGGGTCAGACCGAGCCACGCGAGGTCGGCGCGGATGCCAACGACATGGCGCTCCTCGGAGCGCGCGAGGTCGGTATCGTCGATGCGCAGGACGAACCTGCCGCCGTCCTTGCGCGCCGCGAGCCAGTTGATCAGCGCGGTGCGGATGTTGCCGGCGTGGATGTGGCCGGTGGGGGAGGGGGCGAAGCGGGTGACGGTCACTCCCTGCGCCCTCCGGGAAGGCACGAGGTCACAGCCACACGCCCACCACGACACCCAGCCCCAACGCCGCCGCCGCAAGCAGCCAGCCGCCCACCAGCCGGGCGCGGACCCTGATTTCGGGAGGAGCCTCGACCAGGGGTGCGACGGGCGGTGCGGCACCTTCAACTGGCACCTGGTCGATCAGCTGACGGAAGACGCGCGGCAACTGGCGCAGCGCGCGCAAGCCGAGAACGAGGCTGTCGGCCAGCCGCGCCTCGGGGCCCAGTTCATCGCGCATCCAGTCGCGCACGAACGGCTCGGCGACCTGCCACATGTTGACCTGCGGATCGAGGTCGATGGCGACCCCCTCGACCGTCACCATCGTCTTCTGGAGGAGC
>JBBQVB010000173.1:0-4309 GCA_038211965.1 Sphingomonadales bacterium | reverse complement strand
TCGCGGCGTTCGCGCCGAGCCATCTCGAATGGGACATGGCGGTCGAGGTCGGCGCTGGCGATGCCGTGCCCGTACGGCTCGATGGACGCAGCCAGCTCGGCTGGATCGGCTGGCTCGGCAAGCCCGACGGCGTCCGCGCCGACGCGCATTTGCGCCGACGCACGGCAGTTTCGAATTTTGGGGGAGCGGAAGCATGAGCGAAATCAAGATGTCGGCGCTGTTCGGGCGCCTCAATGCCACGTCGCTGCAGGCGGTGCAGTCGGCTACGAGCTTCTGCAAGATGCGCGGCAACCCCTATGTCGAACTCGCGCACTGGCTCCATATCCTGCTCCAGGACGCGTCGAACGACCTCGCCGCGATCGAGACGGCGTTCGGCGTCGATGCGGGGCGCGTCGGCAAGGACATCGTCGCGGTGCTCGACGCGCTGCCGCGCGGCGCGACCTCGATCAGCGGTTTCTCGCCACTGATCTCCGAAGCCGTGATGGAGGGCTGGCTGCACGCCTCGCTGCAATTCGGCGCGGGGAAAGTCCGCAGCGGGCACCTGCTCGTCGGCATCCTCAAGAAGCCGTCGCTCAAGGCGGCGCTGCTCCAGCTGTCGGACGAGTTCAGGAAGGTCAACGCCGACAAGCTGGCGAGCGAATTCCACAGCATCACCGCGACATCGAAGGAAACCAACGAGGGCGGCGGCAGCCTCGACGCGAGCGGCACCGCGGGCGGCAACGACGACACCGGCCCCGTCGGCGAGGGCGAGGCGCTGGCGAAATTCTCGGTCGACCTGACGCAGCAGGCGCGCGACGGGAAGATCGACAAGATCGTCGGGCGCGACGCCGAGGTGCGCCAGCTGATCGACATCCTGCTGCGCCGCCGCCAGAACAACCCGATCCTCGTCGGTGAGGCGGGGGTCGGCAAGACCGCGGTCGCCGAAGGCTTTGCGCGGCGCATCGTCGACGGCGATGTGCCGCCGGTGCTCAAAGGCGTGACGTTGCGCGCGCTCGACATCGGGCTGATGCAGGCGGGCGCGAGCGTCAAGGGCGAGTTCGAGAAGCGGCTGCGCGCGGTCATCGACGAGGTCGAAGCGTCGCCCAAGCCGATCATCCTGTTCATCGACGAGGCGCACACGCTGATCGGCGCGGGCGGCAACGCCGGGACGGGCGACGCCGCGAACCTGCTCAAGCCCGCTCTCGCACGCGGCCGCCTGCGTACCATCGCGGCGACGACCTATGCCGAATACCGCACCTATTTCGAAAAGGACCCGGCGCTGACGCGGCGCTTTCAGACCGTCGACGTATCGGAACCCGAGACCGATACCGCGGTCGCGATGCTGCGCTCGGTCGCGCCGATCATGGAGAAGCACCATGAGATCGTCATCCTCGACGAAGCCGTCGAAGCGGCGGTCAAGCTGTCGCAACGCTATGTTCCCGCACGCCAATTGCCCGACAAGGCGGTCAGCCTGCTCGATACCGCGTGTGCGCGCGTCGCGGTCTCGCAGCACGCCACCCCCGCGCGCGTCGAGGACCGCGCGCGCAAGGTCGAGCTGCTCAATGTCGAGCGCGAAATCGCCGAGCGTGAAACGCAGGGCCAGTACCGCAGCGACGACAAGGTCGCCAAACTCGACGTACTGATCGCCGAGGCGCAGGTCGAACTCGACGCCGCCAACGTCAAATGGGCGGCCGAAAAAGAGGCACTGACTGGCGTCATCGCGGCACGCGGCGCGCTCGCCGAAGCGCGTCGGGCGACCGAAGGCGGCGTGCCCGACAACGATGCCGAACTGCGCGCCGCTCTCGACAGTGCGATCGCCGCGATGAGCGCGGCGCACGGCGACATGCCGATGGTGTTCGGCACCGTCGACGCCGATGCCGTGGCGAGCGTCGTCGGCGACTGGACGGGCATTCCCGTCGGCCGCATGGTCAAGGACGAAATCCAGTCGGTGCTGACCATCGGCGACCAGCTCAAGCGGCGCGTCGTCGGCCAGGACGACGCGATGGACGCGATCGCCAAGCGCATCCAGACGAGCCGCGCCAAGCTCGACAACCCCAACAAGCCCGTCGGCGTCTTCATGCTGTGCGGACCCAGCGGCGTCGGCAAGACCGAAACCGCGCACGTGCTCGCCGAACTCCTCTACTCGGGCGACGATTCGATGATCGTCATCAACATGAGCGAGTTTCAGGAGGCGCACACCGTCTCGACGCTCAAGGGCGCGCCTGCGGGCTATGTCGGCTACGGCGCGGGCGGCGTGCTGACCGAGGCGGTGCGGCGGCGGCCCTATTCGGTCGTCCTCCTCGACGAGGTCGAAAAGGCGCATCCCGACGTCCACGAGATGTTCTTCCAGGTCTTCGACAAGGGCTTCATGAACGACAGCGAGGGCCGCTTCATCGACTTCAAGAACACGCTGATCCTGCTGACCTCGAACGTCGGCACCGAGATGATCACTTCGGTCAGCGAGGACGAGGAGACCAAACCCGCGTCCGAGGCGCTGGCGCAGATGCTGCGTCCCGACCTGCTCAAGACCTTCCCGCCCGCGCTGCTCGGCCGCCTGATCGTGCTGCCGTTCTACCCGTTGTCGCCCGACATGCTGCGCGGCATCGTGCGCCTGCAGCTCAACCGCGTCGTCAAGCGCATCGCCGACAACCATGGGATCGCGTTCAGCTTCGGACAGGAGGTCGTCGACCTGATCGTCTCGCGCTGCAACGAAGTGGCGAGCGGCGGCCGCATGATCGACGCCATCCTGACCAACACGATGCTCCCCGAACTGTCGATCGCGCTGCTCGAAAAGCAGATGGCGGGCGAGGAGGTGGCGAGCATCGCGGTCGGGGTGGGGGAGGATTTGTTCACCTACGACTTTGCTTGATCTCGATTGGAAGGACGAAACATGCCGACATCGATCAGCGATATGCGCACGCAACTATATGGTATCGGCATCGTCGGCATCGGCGAGCAGGACCGCGTCATCGATGTCGCCAAGCGGTGTACCAAGACCGGCGCAACCCTCGGCGTCGGCTGGGCGGTGCTCGGTGCGCCCGCTGTCGCGCCGGGAATCGTCGCGGGTTTCCTCTCGGGCTTCGTGACCGGCACGGCGACGTGCGTCGGGCTGAGCTACGCGGCGCGAAACGCCATCAAGAAGATCGGCACCGGCGACCTGTCGATCCCCTGACGGTGCCGCATCGTGCGAATCAGCTTGACAAAACGAACCGTATCGGCTAAATTCAGTGCAGCGCGGCTTCGAACGTCTTTTCTTGCCAAACACCGCCACGGATTTCGTTAAACACTTCACGGGCGCTTACTTCGCTTACCTGTTCATATTCGAGCCCAGTCAGATGCCGGTTTTCATCAGGTAGCGCCGCATGTCGGGCAGCGTCCGCAGACCGGGGCGGTCGGCTAAGCGGTCGGCGAGCGCATCGTCGACGCGCCATGGCGTTGTCGCGGTGCGTGCCAGCACGACGACGGCTTCGGAGGCGAAATTGGGCGAATAGGCGCGGTAGATGAAGCCAATGCGCGACACGCCGCGCGGGGCGGGCAGGCGGCCGAAGGCGCGGACCTTGCCGCAGCTCAGCGCCTCGGTCTCGCCGGTGCCGATCGTCGTGACGACCTGCGCTGCACCGTGCAACGGTCGCAGCCGCACGGCGCACTGCGCGGTGCGCGTCGTGCGCTGGATAAGCGGCTGCACCGACACCGCCCCGAGCCCTGCGAAGACCAGCGTCGCCGCCTTCCCGTCACGCACCGCCGGACCTTCAGCGGTCGCCACGGGCGGTCCGAGATAGGGGCTGTACGACTGCCCCGTCGCCGGTCCCGCGAGCAACGCGACGAGCGCCAGCGCCGCCCTCATCGCACCCCTGCACGCGGCAGCGGCGGCACCGGCGGCCGCACGACGGGCTTGAGCGCGGTCAGCCGCGCATAGATCGCCGCCATCTTCTTGTCATAGGCATTCTGTTTGTACGCAGCGCCGTTGTAGCCGCGCGCGAACGCTGTCCAGTCCTTGGCGGTCAGCGCCGTGTTCAGGTCTCGCCGCGTCAGGATGAAGGCGACGAAGGCGTCGAGGTGGCGCTTCTGGTTCTCGACCATGGCATCGACGAAGTCGGCGACGCTGGCGAAGCCGCACGCCGCGTACTTGTCGCCGAGGATCTGGAACGACCCCCACGATGCCGACTTGAGCGCGGCATCCTCGTCGAGCGTCGCGGCGCGGTACAGCTTGTCGTATTGCGCCCTGTATTTGCCGTAGCGGTCGCGAGTCGCGCCGGCGTTGTTGCTCTGCCCGGTGTTCGAGATGTCGGGGTGCGTCGCGTCCCAGACGTGGCCGCTATACGCGCCGAAC
>JBBQVB010000172.1:0-4336 GCA_038211965.1 Sphingomonadales bacterium | reverse complement strand
CACCCTGTTCCGCCAGCTCGAGCGCCTCGGCGGGTTCGTCATCCGGCGCGTCGAGCAGGACATCCAGGCCGTCGCTGCGGGCGCGCGCGAGGCGAGCGCACTCCACCTGTCACGCCGCGCGCCGTGCCTGCGCATCACCCGCGCCTATCTCGACGGCGACGGGCGTACCGTCGAAGTGTCGGTCAGCACCCACCCCGGCGAGGCCTTCACCTACTCGATGCACATCGATAACTGACCGCATGTGCTGAGATGCCGCAGTGCGGCATTGACGGCGCGGCCCGGGAACGAATTGTCGGGCTTGCCGTTTATCCGTCGTGCCACTTCGGCGCAGGCCCGGTCAGGGCCACTCGACATCCTCTGTGAGACCGGGAGCCCCGATGACGGACTTCGCCGTGCCGTTGGGCGCGCGTTCGATACTGCCGGTTCGTCCGACTCTTATCGTGCTGTCGCATCTGCGCTGGGATTTCGTTTTTCAACGCCCGCAGCACCTGCTGAGCCGTGCCGCGCGCGACTATGATATCCGGTTCGTCGAGGAACCGATCTGGACCGACGCAGCCGCTCCCGGTGTCGACACGTCGGCCCGCGACGGCGGCATCTGCGTCGTCCAGCCGACGCTGCCGGACGGCACCGCGCCCGCAACCGCGATGGCGCATCAGCGCAGCGTGCTCGATGCGCTCGTCGCGCGGTGCAAAGGCCCCGTGATCCTCTGGTATTACACGCCGATGGCGCTCGACTTCAGCCGCCACATTGCCGCCGACGCCATCGTCTTCGACAAGATGGATGAGCTGTCGGCGTTCCACAACGCCCCGCCGCTGCTGTTGGCGCTCGAGCAGGAGTTGCTCGACACCGCCGACGTCGTGTTCACCGGCGGCGCGTCGATGCACGAGGCGGCGGCGCACCGCCACGCCAACATCCACTGCTTCCCGTCGAGCATTGACGCACCGCATTTCGCGGCAGCACGCGCCGGCGGCCTCGCCGAACCCACCGATCAGACGGCGATCGCCGAGCCACGCATCGGCTTCTTCGGCGTCATCGACGAACGCTTCGACGCCGACCTGCTCGGCAAGCTCGCCGTACTCGCGCCGACGATGCAGTTCGTCATGATCGGGCCGGTGGTCAAGATCGACCCTGCGTCGCTGCCGCAGGCGCCCAACATCCACTGGCTCGGCGGCAAGACCTATGCCGAGCTGCCCGCTTATCTCGCGGGCTGGGCGGCAGGGCTGATGCCGTTCGCGATCAACGACGCGACGCGCTTCATCTCGCCGACCAAGACCCCCGAGTTCCTCGCGGCCGGTTTGCCAGTGGTGTCGACGGCGATCCGCGACGTCGTGCGCCCGTACGGCGAGGCGGGCCTGGTCGAGATCGCATCGACGCCCGAGGCGACGCTGGCGGCGCTTGCCAAGGTATTACTGCGTCCGCGCGCCGATTGGCTGCGCCGCGTCGATGCGCAGCTCGCAGGCGGCTCGTGGGACGCGACCTGGACGGCGATGCGCAGCGAGATCGACAAGGTTTTGAACGGCGACGCACCCGCGACGCCAGTGAGGGAGGCGGCTCATGTTTGATTGGCTCATCGTCGGTGCGGGTTTTGCCGGGGCGACGCTCGCCGAACGCCTCGCGAGCGAGCGCGACGAGAAGGTGCTGGTCATCGACCGTCGCCCGCACATCGGCGGCAATGCCTACGACCGTCACAACGACGACGGCCTGCTCGTCCACCAATACGGCCCGCACATCTTCCACACCAATTCGGAAATGATCTTCGAACACCTCTCGAAGTTCACCGAATGGCGCAAATACGAGCATCGCGTGCTCGGCAAGGTCGACGGCATGGAAGTGCCGATCCCGATCAACCTCGACACCGTCAACAAGCTTTACGGCCTGTCGTTGACCAGCGAGGAACTGCCCGCGTGGTTCGCCGCGAAGGCCGAGAAGGTCGATCCGATCCGCACGTCGGAAGATGTCGTGGTGTCGGTCGTCGGCCGCGAACTCTACGAGAAGTTTTTCCAGGGCTACACGCGCAAGCAGTGGGGCATGGACCCGAGCGAACTCGACAAGTCGGTGACCGCACGCGTGCCGACGCGGACCAACCGCGACGACCGCTATTTCACCGACGAATATCAATATATGCCCAAGCACGGCTACACGCGGATGTTCGAGAAGATGCTCGACCACCCGAACATCAAGGTGATGACGCAGACCGATTATCAGGACATCTGCAAGGAGGTGGCGTTCAAGCGCCTCATCTGGACCGGACCGGTCGACGAGTATTTCGGCTTCCGCCACGGCAAGCTGCCGTACCGCAGCCTCAAGTTCCGCCACGAGACCCTCGACGTCGAGCAGGCGCTGCCGACGGGCACGGTCAATTATCCGCAGACCGAGGCGTACACGCGGATCAGTGAATACAAGCACATGACCGGCCAGGTGCACCCCAAGACCGCGATTACCTACGAATACCCGAGTGCCGAGGGCGACCCCTATTACCCGATCCCGCGCCCCGAGAACGCCGAGCTCTACAAGAAGTACGAGCGCCTCGCGATGGCGACGCCGAACGTCTGGTTCGTCGGGCGGCTGGCGACCTATCGCTACTACAACATGGACCAGGTCACGGGGCAGGCGCTGGCGACCTTCCGGCGCATCCAGGAGGCGCTGCCCGTCGGCGGCGATGTCATCGCGATGCCGCGCGTCGTGGCGGCGGAGTAGGGTCTTATCTTGCTTGGTGTCATTCCGGCGAAGGCAGCCACCGAGTCGCGTTTCACGCTCGGGCGTTGAACTCGTGAGGCAACGGGGTTCCTGCCTTCGCCGGAATGACGAAGTGAGTAATATGCCCAAGCTCTTCGATTCCTTCTTCCTCGGCGGCTTCGAGTGCTCGACGCACAAGCGCGCCGACGGCATTCGCCTCGACCTCGTCGCGCTGACCGGGCACGACGTACAAGCGGCACGCGACTACGAACTGCTCGCCCGGCACGGCCTGAAGGCAGCGCGCGACGGATTGCGCTGGCACCTGATCGAGCGGCGGCGCGGCGATTACGACTGGTCGAGCCTGCTGCCGCAACTGCGCGCCGCGCGGGCAGCGGGGGTCACGCCGATCTGGGACCTTTTCCACTACGGCTGGCCGAACGGCACCGACATCTGGTCGCCGCGTTTCGTCGAGCGCTTCGGAGCGTTCGCGGGAGCGGCAGCATCGGTAGTCGCTGCCGAAACCGACGGCGCCCCGTGGTTCTGTCCGGTCAACGAGATCAGCTTCCTCAGCTGGGCAGGCGGCGACATGGGCGGCATGAACCCCTTCGCGCGCGGGCGCGGTGGGGAGCTGAAGGCGCAGCTGGTGCGCATGTCGATCGCCGCGATCCGCGCCATCCGCACTGTCGTGCCCGACGCGCGCTTCATCACCGCCGAACCGCTGATCAACATCCTGCCGCAGTCGGGCCTCGAACATCACGTCCGCGCGGCGGCCGAGTACATGGAGGCGCAGTTCGAGGCGGTCGACTTCCTGACCGGCCGCCGCCGCCCCGAACTCGGCGGCCAGGCCGATTATCTCGATGTCTGCGGGGTCAATTTCTATTTCAACAATCAATGGATCGACCACGGCCGCCCGGTCCATCTTGGTGAGGCGATCTACAAGCCGCTGCGCGACCTGCTCAAGGATGTCCACGACCGCTATGGGCGCCCGCTGCTGATCGCCGAGACGGGCACCGAGGGCGGCTTTCGCGCGCCGTGGCTGCACTATGTCGCCGACGAGGTCGCCGCGGCGCGCGGCAACGACGTGCCGGTCGGGGGTATCTGCCTGTACCCGGTGCTCAGCCACCGCGGCTGGGACGACAACCGTCACTGCCCCAATGGACTGTTCGACGCCTACACGCCCAACGCCGATCGTGCAGCGTTTGCACCGCTGGCGCATGAGCTGGCGCGGCAACAGGCGCGCTTCGGCAGCTAGACGGGTTCGCCGAGTGCCGTGCGCCTGAAGAAGCGCGGACCGAGGAGGTTGACCGCCAGCCCGCCGATGACGAGCGCCGCTGCCGCGAGCTTCCACGCCTCGAGCGGCTCGGCGAGCCACCATGCCGCCGCCGCCATCCCGAACACCGGCACCAGCAGCGCCGTCGGCGCGACGCTCGACGCTGGATAGCGCGCCAGCAGCCAGCCCCAGACGCCGTAGCCGAACATCGTATTGCCGACCGCCTGCCACAGGACTGCGCCCCACGTCGCCAGGCTCGCGGCGCGTACCGCCGCGACGACCGGGGTGAGCCCCTCGAATGCCAGTGCCAGCGCGAACAGCGGCGGCACCGCGAACAGGCTCGACCAGACGACGAACGCCAGCATGTCGATGCGGCCGGCGCGCTTCTGG
>JBBQVB010000171.1:0-4386 GCA_038211965.1 Sphingomonadales bacterium | reverse complement strand
CAGCGACGAGGAATTGTCGCTGTGGGAACATGCGGTTGCATGCGCGGGAATGCCGGGGCTGCGCGTCACGCGCGTGCAGATTTACCGGTCGGTGTTCGAGGCGGGCGAGGCGCGACGGAACGGGTGCGAAAGCAACAGCTGACCGCAAATTCGTCACTATCGAAAGTATCGCGGCAATTAAGACTTTACTCGGGCGCTGAAAGAAGGTTGATTGGCCATGCTAAAACATCCCTACGGCGTGGACGGGGCGCTTAGGGACCTGCAAGGCGAGGGGCCCCCTGTGCGTATTTTGTTGATCGAAGATGACCGTTTGATGTCACGCGCTATCGAGTTGATGCTCGGTGGTGCAGGGCTTGAATATGAGACTGCGGCGACCGGTGAAGATGGTATCGAGTTGGCGCGGGTCTATGATTATGATGCTATTCTTCTCGACCTGACTTTGCCCGATCTGCACGGCTACGAGGTTTTGCGTCGCCTTCGTGTCGCGCGCATCGCCACCCCGGTGATCATTCTGACGGGCAACAGCGAAACCGATGCCAAGGTTTCGGGCTTCGGCTTCGGCGCCGACGACTAGGTCACCAAGCCGTTCCAGCGCGCCGAACTGCTCGCGCGCGTCCACGCGCTCGTCCGGCGCTCGAAGGGCCATGCGCAGTCGGTCATCCGCACCGGCCCGATGGCGATCGACCTGGCCGCTCGCACCGTCGAGGTCAACGGTCGCCGCGTCGCGCTGACCGGCAAGGAATATGCGATCCTCGAGATGCTGTCGCTCCGCAAGGGCATGACGCTGACCAAGGAAATGTTCCTGACCCACCTCTACGGCGGGCGCGACGAGCCCGAGCTCAAGATCATCGACGTGTTCATCTGCAAGCTGCGCAAGAAGCTCGCGACGGCGGGAACCAACCCGACGGGTTGTATCGAAACCGTCTGGGGCCGCGGCTATGCGCTGCGCGACCCCGAGGGCGATATCCAGCAAGTGGCATAAGCGGCTGGGGCGAAGACGGCGAACCGCCTGCGCGGTTCGGCGTTTTCGCCGCAGGCTCGCGATGCCACCGGACGGCGAGGCGGCGGCGATTGCTGCCGACCCCGTCCGACGCCAGCGGCGGCTTTGCCGACCGCCCTTGCTTGCTTTAATCCTGGCTTCCCGACCCCCCCGCGTGCGCGGGAGAAGCAAAATCCGTGGCCGCGTTCAGATCCGCCGTCGCCGTCCTTCGCCGAGTGCCGTCACCATGCCGCGCAACGTCCTGACCTCCTTGCCGGAATACGCAGGTCTGGTCAGCAGGTTGCGCAGCGTCAGGCGCTTCGCCGCGACCGTCTCGGGCGGCGCGAAATAGCCTACGGTGGCGAGCGTCGCGTCGAGTGCGGCGATCAGCCCCTCGAGCTCGCCGTGCGGCGCGGGGGCGTCGTAGTTGACCAACACCGAATCCGGCGTCGCATCGTCCGCCTGCCACCACTCATACCCTGTAAGCAGCACCGCCTGCGCGAGGTTGAGCGACCCGAATGCCGGATTGACCGGCACCGTCAGGATGGCATGCGCGATGACGAGATCGTCGGTAAGCAGCCCCGAGCGTTCGGGGCCGAACATCAGCCCCGAAACGGCGGGCCGCGCGCGCATCTCGGCGGCTGCGGCGCGCGGTGTCACGACGGGGCGCGTCAGTTCACGACCACGCACCGTCGTGGCGTAGACATAGCTCAGGTCGGCGACCGCGGCCTGCACGGTGTCGAAGACACGCGCGCCCGCGAGCACGCTGTCGGCCCCGCTCGCCGACGGCCCCGCGTCGGCGTTGGGCCAGCCGTCGCGGGGACTGACCAGCCGCAGGTCGGTGAGCCCGAAATTGAGCATCGCGCGTGCGCACGCGCCGATATTCTGCCCGAGTTGCGGGCGGACGAGGATCACTGCCGGCGCGAACCCCGCCCCGACCCCTGCAGATGGCGTCACTCGCCCTCTCGCGCCAGCCGCCGGGTCGGCAGCGGCACCACCGCCCCCGACAACGTGCCCACGAAGGTCTCGAAATCGCGCGCCTCGCGGAAGTCGCGGTAGACGCTGGCGAAGCGGATATAGGCGACGGGATCGAGCGCCTGGAGGCCTTCCATGACCATCTCGCCGATGGTGCCGACGCTGATCTCGCTCTCGCCGACCGACTCGAGACGGCGGACCACGCCATTCACCAGCCGCTCGATGCGACCGTCCTCGATCGGACGCTTGCGGCACGCGATCTCGATCGACCGCGCCAGCTTGTCGCGGTCGAACACCTCGCGCTTGCCCGATTTCTTGACCACCACCAGTTCGCGCAGCTGGATGCGCTCGAACGTCGTGAAGCGCGCGCCGCACGCCGGACACTGCCGCCGCCGCCGGATCGCCCCGCCGTCCTCGGTCGGTCGGCTATCCTTGACCTGGCTGTCGTCGTTCAGACAGAAGGGACAGCGCATCTAGCGCGGATAGATCGGGAAGCGCGCGCAGAGCGCCCGGACGCGGACGTTGACCGCCGCCTCGACGCTCGCGTTGCCCGCTTCGCCATTGGCTGCCAGCCCATCGAGAACGTCGGCGATCATGTCGCCGATCGCCGCGAACTCGGCGAGGCCGAAACCGCGTGTCGTGCCCGCCGGCGAGCCGACGCGAATGCCGCTGGTCTTGGTCGGCGGTAGCGGGTCGAAGGGTACCCCGTTCTTGTTGCAGGTGATGCCAGCCCGTTCGAGCGCTTCATCGGCATCCTTGCCGGTCAGCCCCTTGGGGCTGAGGTCGATCAGCGCGAGGTGGGTGTCGGTGCCGCCCGCGACGACCGCGCAGCCGCGTTCGACAAGCCGCGCCGCGAGGACCTTGGCATTGGCAACGACGGCGGCGGCATAGTCGCGGAACTCGGGGCGCAGCGCCTCGCCGAAGGCCACCGCCTTGGCGGCGATGACGTGCATGAGCGGACCGCCCTGCAAGCCCGGAAACACCGCGCTGTTGAGCTTCTTGCCGAGCGCTTCGTCGTTCGACAGGATCATGCCGCCGCGCGGGCCGCGCAGCGTCTTGTGCGTCGTCGTCGTCACGACATCGGCGAACGGCAGCGGCGACGGATGGATGCCCGCCGCGACCAGCCCCGCAAAATGCGCCATGTCGACCAGCAGCTTCGCGCCGACCGCATCGGCAATCGCACGGAAGCGCGCGAAGTCGAGGATGCGCGGATAGGCCGAGCCGCCGGCGATGATAAGAGTCGGCTTATGCGCGTGCGCCAGCGCTTCGACCTGCTCGAAGTCGATCAAATGGTCGTCGCGCCGTACGCCGTACTGCACCGCGTCGAACCATTTGCCCGACATCGACGGGGCCGCGCCGTGCGTCAGATGCCCGCCCGCATCGAGGCTCATGCCGAGGATGGTATCCCCCGGCTTCGTCATCGCCAGCATCACCGCGCCGTTCGCCTGCGCCCCCGAATGCGGCTGAACATTGGCGTAGGCGCAACCGAACAGCTGCTTGGCGCGGTCGATCGCGAGTGTCTCGACGGCGTCCGACGGCGCGCAGCCCTGATAGTAACGCTTGCCCGGATAGCCCTCGGCATATTTGTTGGTGAACACCGAACCCTGCGCATCGAGGACGGCGCGACTGACGATGTTCTCGCTGGCGATCAGCTCGATCTGATGCTGTTGCCGGTCGAGTTCGCGGTCGATCGCGGCGCTGACCGCCGGGTCGACGATGCTGACGCCGTCGTCGAAGAAGCCTTCGGGACGCATCGCGTCGGCCGCCGCGCTGTCCGCAAGTGCTGCTGCGCTGCTCATTCTGCCGCCTCCTTGAGTGGCTCGCGGTCGAACTTGGCGACGCGACCCGCGTGCCGCCCGCCCGCGAACGTCGTATTCAGAAATTCGTGTACGCAGTCGCGCGCGACCTCGACCCCGACGATACGGCTACCGAGGACGAGCACGTTGGCGTCGTTGTGGGTACGCGCCAGCCGCGCCATCAGCCCGCTCGTGCACAAGGCCGCGCGGCAGCCCGCGACGCGGTTCGCCGCGATCGAAATGCCGATCCCTGTCCCGCAGATCGCGATACCGCTGCCCGCGCGCCCGTCCGCCACGGCGTGCCCGATCGCGAAGCCGTAGTCGGGATAGTCGACCGACGCCTCGCCATGTGTGCCGAGGTCGAGCACAGCGTGTCCGGCGGCGCGCAATTCGTCCGCCAGCAGCGCCTTGAGCGCGTACCCGGCGTGGTCGCTGGCAATGGCGATGGTCTCGGTCAAAGCAATGGCTCGTGTCGCGGACGGCGGCAGGCGACAATATCTAGTGAAAAGCGCGGCGGCAGGCAACGCGACAAAACCTGTCGCCGCCGCCCCGAAAGCCGCCATAGGTCGAAGCGCGCGTCGTCCACCTGACGTGCCTGACCGAGGCGGTGGTCGTCTAGGGTCGACCGACGCTACG
>JBBQVB010000170.1:0-4488 GCA_038211965.1 Sphingomonadales bacterium | reverse complement strand
TGGTGCCCGGCGCCGCGATGTCGGGCGGCGCGCTGCCTGCGCGGGCGACGGCGGGCACCATCGCGGGGGGCGCGGTGCCGGCGGGCGGTGCCGCGACGCTGACCGCGGCGACCGACCTGACGGTGACCGGCCTCGCCAGATCGGGCGGCGCGTTGCAGGCCCGCGCCACCGGCGGCGCGCTGCGCATGGGCAGCCTCGACGCGCTCAGCGCGACGCTCAACGCCCAGCGCGACCTGACGATCGTCGGTGCCGCGCGGACAACGGCAGCGCTGACCGCGACATCGACGACTGGCAAGGTCACGGTCGGCTCGCTCAACAGCGGCAGCGACGCGACGCTCACCGCGACCGCCGGCGACATCGCGCTCGGCACCGGCGCGGCGGGGGCCCCCCAGCCAACCGCGCAGACGACGGGCAAGCTGACGCTCGCGGCTGCGACGGGCGCGGTCACCGTCAATGGCGGCGTCAGCGCGGGTACCGACTATGCGATCACGGCGGGCAAGCTCGTCACGCTGAGCGCCGACGGGCTGACGCAGCAGGCGGCGCGCGTGACGATCACCTCGCCCGATCTCGCGCTGTCGAACACGATGACACTCAAGGCGACCGACCGCATCCAGCTCAACGTCAACGGTGCGGCGGTGACCCGTGTCGCGATCGGCGACAATCTCGCGGCGTCGCCAGCAACCAGCTACAGCCTGTCGAACACCGAAGTCGGGCGCATCGTCGCACCGAAGTTCGAGATCGACGCCGACAACGGGCTGGCGGCGAGCGCATCGCGGACGATCGACATCGGGCGAACGTCGATCACCGACACGGTTACACAGTTCGCGGTGAAGGCGCGTGGCGACATTACCGTCACCGACACCGTGACCTACCGCACCGCGGCCGGTGGCACGGCGCGGATCATGACGCTCGGCGGGTCGCTCGACGGCGGTCCGCTCGACAAGGCGATCGCGACCAACCCGCTGGCGGCAACGATCCGCGTCCTGACCAAATCGAGCCTCGACAATGCGACGCCGGGGACCGGCGGGCAGATCGATGGCACGGGATCGACGATCGGGCTGCGCGCAACCTATATCGCGCTCGGCGAGCCGCAGGCGCCCGAGGTCGGCATCCCGTTCGTCAACGCGCTGCTGCCCGCAGTCGGGGCCGCGACGCCGGGGCTGCCGCTGACCATCGAGCAGGTGCGCGCGCAGTATTTCGCGAACGCCACGTCGACCTTCTTCAGCGCGCAACCGGTCTATACCAAGATCACCCCGGCCCCGCAGGCAAGCGTCAAGGCCGGTCAGCTCGTCCTGGCTCCGGGCCAATGGGCGCTGATCCAGAATACCGGTCCCTCGGCGCAGGTCGCGGGCGGCGTCGAGGTCAGCAGCCTGCGACTGCTCAAGACGGGCGCTACCGACCCGCTGATCGGCGTCTTCGGCACGCTCGACGGCAAGAACGGCGTCGTCGCGGCAGTCCGCATCAGCGCCGATCAGCTCGACGGCATCACGCCCAACAACGTCCGCATCAACGGCTGTATCGCGCTGCAATCGGCGAGCTGCATCCTGACCGGCGTGACGCTGCCGTTGATCAACCTCGTCGATCCGGGCGACGCACTGCTGCTCAGCAACAATGCCGGGCTGGCACTGCCGCTCGACCTCGTCACCGGGTCGTCGAACGAGGTCTTGTGGCGCGACTGCGACGAGGATGAAGATACGTGCAAGGCCGCACCGGACCCGGCGGCCAAACCTGCCGCCGAACCGGCGCGCCCGACAGGGGGTCGATAATGTCGAAGCGGAAAAGCGCAGCGCGTGCGGCGGCGATCGCGACGAGCCTCGCCGCCACGGTCTTCGCCTCGACCGCAAGCGGCGTCGCTGTCGGCGACGCGATCGATCTCGGGCGCGGCGATAAGGGCGAATTGTGCCGGGCCGAACGGCTGTGGGGCGACCCGTCGGCGAGCGGTATGTTCGACCGTGCCTTCAACCTGCGTTGCCGGGGATGGACCGATACCCAGAGCGCCGGTCGCCTGTTCGCGATCGATGCGACAGCGGGCGCGGTGGCGAAGCTCGACAAGGCCCGCAACGCGCGCATGGAGTGCGGCGATGCAGTGGCTGTGCAGATCGCCGGGCTCGGTGCCGGACAGGCGCGGCGTTGCGTCGAGCGCGAAGCGGGTTTCCCGGCGCTGGCGGTGACCGCGACGCGCGGCAAGACGATTTTTGCGGCCGAGGGCCTCGAGCGCTTCAGTGCCAATCTCGGTGCCGGCCTGCGCGTGCTCGCCGCGACCGGGCGCTCCCCCGGGCCGAGCGAGGTTCCCAAGCCCGCGCTGGCGCTCGGCGACGCCAAGCCCCCGACGGCGCAGATCGAAGCCCAGGCCAGCGCCGATGAGATTGCCCTCGCGGGTCGCCGCTCGGAGGTCATCGACTACACCGTCCGCGGCGAAAACGTCGAAGCGCGCGAGATCGTCACGCGTTATTCGGCGCGGCTGCCCGCCAATGCCTCGACCAGCGACCGCGTCGGGTTCCTGCTCGAAGCGGCGCTCTCCGAATCCAATCTCGGCTACCCCGACGTCGCCGCGGCGTATCTCGAACGCGCTGATGCATTGCTCGGCGCACCATCGGCGGCGGGCGCCACCGCCAACCGCACCGGCGACTTCCTGCGCCTACGGCTGCGCGTCTACAAGGCGATGGTGGCGCTCAACCGCCGCGACTTCAAAGCCGCCGCGGCGATCGCCGCCGACGTGCTCGCGGCCGACGAGGCCCGCAGTAATGTCGCCCAGTCGAAGGCCGACACCAACCCGCTCGCCGACGCGCAGACGCTGCGCGAACTGAATGCCGCACCGCGCCGCTCGGCGGTCGGCACCGGGCGCGGTCGTGCAGCCCAGCAGAATGAACTCCTCCGGACGCAGGCGCTCTACGTGCGGGGCACCGCACTACGCGCTTCGGGCGATATCGCGGGCGCGCTGCCGCCGCTGACCGCCGCGATGGCCAATCTCGACCGGATCGAGCAGGGCGGTGGCATCGAAACGTCGAACCTGCAATGGATGCGCAGCCAAGCCGCCGCCGAACTTGCGCGTGTCGCGATTGCGCAGAATCGCCCGGATGCGGCGCGAACCTACCTCGCCGATTCGGTGACGCGCCTCGAACGCGCCAGCGCCTATGCCGGGTCGCCCCTGCTCGCGCAGCGCAAGCTCGCCTATGCGGCGTTCCTTGCCGAACGCAACGACCGCGCTGCCGCCAGCAAGCAATATGGCGAGGCGCTGGCCGTGCTCCGCGCCGGCGGCCCGTCGGCTGCGACCGGTGCCGGCGGCCTCGATGGCTATTTTGCCTTGCTCGAGCAGGACTCGAACACGCCCGCGACTGCGGCGACGGCGCGCGCGCAGTTCTTCCTGGCGTCGCAGATGATCAACCCGCCCGCTGTCGCGGCGCAGATCGCGCAGATCCAGAAGATCTTCGAGAGCGGCAGCAGCGAAGGCGCGGTGCGCGCCAAGACGCTGCAGGACCTCGACCGCGAAAGTCGCGGCCTTGCGACGCAGATCGCCAGCCTCCCCGCCGATGCCAACAAGGACCGCGAGCGGCTGACGCAGCAGCTCAACGCCAATGCCGCGAAGCTGCTCCAGGTGCGCCGCGAGCTCGCCGGCGATCAGCAATATCTCCAGGCATCGGACAGCATCGTGACGCTCAAGGAGCTTCAGGACGCGCTCAAGCCCGGCGAAGTGTACGTCAAGCTGCTGACCCTGCCCAAGGTCACCTATACGATCGCGGTCACGCACGACGACGCGCTGATCTACAAGAATGCGCTGGCGACACCGGCGCTCGCCGATCTGGCCCGCAGCGTGCGCGGTTCGATCGACGGCAACGTGGCGCGCGATGGGCGCGTCGTCCCGCTGGTCTTCGACGTCGAGGGATCGTTCAAGCTCTTTACCGCGCTGCTCGGGCCCGCCGAGAGATTGATCGCCGGAGCCAAGACGCTGATCACCGAGCCGAGCGGGGCGATGACGCAGCTGCCGTTCGGCGTCCTCGTCGGCGACCGTAAAAGCGTCGATTGGTTCGCCGATCACGTCAAGATCAACTCGCGCGATTATAGCCAGATCGGCTTCCTCGCGGCGCGCTACGACCTCGACACGTCGGTGTCGCCGCGCGCCTTCCTCGTCGCCCGCACGCAGACCGCTTCGCGCGCCAAATTCCCTTACATCGGCTTCGGGAATCACGCCCAGCCGACCGCCGACGAGCTTGCCGCATTGCCGAGCCGCGGGGCGCTGGCGCAACGCTGCACCGTCGGCAGCGACGGCGACGCGCTGCGCAACGCCTATGCCGGTGCCAAATCGATCGGCAAGAAGGAACTCGCCGAGGCGCAGAGCCTGTCGGGTCCGGGCAGCGATCTCGTCCAGGGTGCCGATTTCACCGATACCGCGCTCGACGCCCGTAAGGACTATGGCCAGTATGCCGTGGTGCATTTCGCGACCCACGGTCTCAAGGCCGGCGAACTCGGCTGCGACAGCCCGCCCGCGCT
>JBBQVB010000169.1:0-4585 GCA_038211965.1 Sphingomonadales bacterium | reverse complement strand
CGGCTGACCTGGCGCAGCAGCTCGGTGCGGCCGATGACCTCATCGAGCGACGCGACGCCGAGGCGGGCGAGGATGTCGCGGACCTCCTCGGCGATGAAGCTCATCAAGTTGATGACCTTCTCGGGCGAGCCCGAGAATTTCGCGCGGAGCTTCTCGTCCTGGCTGCAGATGCCGACCGGGCAGGTGTTCGAATGGCACTGACGCACCATGATGCAGCCCATCGCAACGAGGCTCAGCGTGCCGATGCCGAACTCCTCGGCGCCGAGGATCGCCGCGATGACGATGTCGCGGCCGGTCTTGAGGCCGCCATCGGTGCGCAGCTTGACCCGATGGCGCAGCCCGTTGAGCGTCAGCACCTGGTTGACTTCGCTCAGCCCCATCTCCCACGGCGTGCCGGCATATTTGATGCTCGTCTGCGGGCTGGCCCCGGTGCCGCCCACGTGGCCCGCGACGAGGATGACGTCGGCATGCGCCTTGGCGACTCCGGCGGCGACGGTGCCGATGCCCGCCGAGCTGACCAGCTTGACGCAGACGCGCGCCCGCGGGTTGATCTGCTTGAGGTCGTAGATCAGCTGCGCGAGGTCTTCGATCGAATAGATGTCGTGGTGCGGCGGCGGCGAAATTAGCATGACGCCGGGCGTCGAGTGCCGCAGCCGCGCGATCATCTCGCTGACCTTGAACCCCGGCAGCTGGCCGCCCTCGCCGGGCTTGGCGCCCTGCGCGACCTTGATTTCGATCTCCTCGCAGGCGTTGAGATATTCCGCCGTGACGCCGAAGCGCCCGCTGGCGATCTGCTTGACGCTCGAGTTGGCGTTGTCGCCGTTGGCGTAGGGGGTGTAGCGCGCCGCGTCTTCGCCGCCCTCGCCGCTGACCGCCTTCGCGCCGATGCGGTTCATCGCGATCGCCAGCGTCTCGTGCGCTTCGGGGCTGAGCGCCCCGAGCGACATCCCCGGCGTCACGAAACGCTTGCGGATTTCGGTGATCGACTCGACCGCCTCGGTCGCCAGCGGCACCTTCGCCCAGTTGAACTGCATCAGATCGCGCAGATAGATCGGCGGCAGCTCGGCGGTGGCGCGCGAGAATTTGAGATAGTCCGAGTAGCTGTCGCGGGCGACCGCCTCCTGCAACAGATGGATGAGGTTGGCCTGATAGGCGTGCGCCTCGGCCCCGGCGCGGTAGCGGTACAGCCCGCCGATGGGCAGCGCGCTCGCCGCCTCGTCCCACGCGCGCTCATGGCGAAGCTGGGCGTTGAGGTGGATCGACGCGAAGCCCTCGCCCGAAATCTTTGCAGGCATCCCCGGAAAGAAATCGGCGACCAGCGCACGGCTCAACCCGACGGCTTCGAAGTTATAGCCACCACGATACGACGAGACGACAGCGATGCCCATCTTCGCCATGATCTTGAGCAGCCCGTCGTCGACCGCCTTCTTGTAGCGCGCGACGCACTCGCTGGCGCTGCGCCCCTTGAACAGTCCGCGCGCGTGGCGGTCGAGGATCGCTTCCTGCGCGAGATAGGCATTCACCGTCGTCGCGCCGACACCGATGAGCACGGCGAAATAATGGGTGTCGAGGCACTCGGCCGAACGGACGTTGATGCTGGCGAAGGTCCGCAAGCCCTTGCGGACGAGGTGGGTGTGGACCCCCGCGGCGGCGAGGATCATCGTGATCCCCGCGCGCGTCGCCGATTGCGCTTCGTCGGTCAGGAACAACTGGCTCTTGCCCGAGCGCACGGCGGTTTCGGCCTCGGTGCGGACGCGCTCGATGGCGGCGCGTAGGCCCAGCGGACCGCCCGCCACGTCGAAGGTGCAGTCGATCACTGCCGCCTGACCCGCAAAGGTCTTGAGCATCAGCGCCCAGCCGAGATTGGTGACGATGGGGCTGTCGAACACCATCACGCCTTCCTGGCGCGCGTCGGGATCGAGGATGTTGCCGAGGTTCGAAAAGCGCGTCTTGAGGCTCATCACCCGCGTCTCGCGCAGGCTGTCGATGGGGGGGTTGGTAACCTGGCTGAAGTTCTGGCGGAAGAAGTGGCTGAGCATCCGCGCATTGTCGGAGATCACCGCGAGCGGCGTGTCGTCGCCCATGCTGCCGACCGCCTCCTTGGCGTCGTCGACCATCGGCGCGAGCAGCAGCTCCATGTCCTCCATCGTCAGCCCGGCGGCGATCTGGCGGCGGCGCAATTCGGCGCGCTCGTAAGCGGCCGCAGGCTCCGGCCCGTCGTGACCGGGAATAGAGGCGTAGGTGGTGAAATTGGCGACCAGCGCAGGATAATCATGCTCGGCGGCGATGCGGTCCTTGATCTCGCGGTCGGTGTAGAAACGCGGCGGCACTGCCTCGCCACCGGTAAACTCGCCATCGAGATCGACCGCGATCATTTGCCCCGGCCCGAGGCGCCCCTTGTGGACGATTGTCGCCTCGGGAAGCACGACCATGCCCGCCTCCGACCCCGTCACGAGCAGACCGTCGCTGGTCAGTGCGAAGCGCATGGGCCGCAGCGCGTTGCGGTCCATCCCCGCGACGCACCAGCGCCCATCGGTCATCGCCAGCGCGGCGGGACCGTCCCACGCTTCCATGATCGACGCGAAAAACGCGTACATCGCGCGGTGCGCCTCGGGCAGCGTGTCGTCCTTCGCCCAGGCTTCGGGAATCAGGATGAGCTTGGCGGTTGGCGCGTCGCGGCCGGAGCGCACCATCGCCTCGAACACCGCGTCCAATGCGGCGGTGTCGCTGGCACCCGCCGGGATCAGCGGCTTGATGTCTTCCGAATGCTCGCCGAACGCCGCCGCCGCCATGCGGATTTCGTGGCTCTTCATCCAGTTCTTGTTGCCGCGCACGGTGTTGATCTCGCCGTTGTGCGCGAGGCAGCGGAAAGGCTGCGCCAGCCACCACTGCGGAAATGTGTTGGTCGAATAGCGCTGGTGGTAGATCGCGAAGCGCGATTCGAAGCGCGCGTCGGCCAAGTCGGGGTAGAACACCGACAATTCCTCGGCGAGGAACAGCCCCTTGTAGATGATCGAGCGGCACGACAGCGAGCAGATGTAGAAGCCCTGCAGCTGCGCCGCGATCACCGCCTGCTCGATGCGGCGGCGGATCAGGTAGAGGTCCTTCTCGAACGCGTCCTTGTCTTCAGAGCCATCGGGACCGGCGAGCATGATCTGCTCGATCTCGGGACGCGACTGCATCGCCTTGGCGCCGATCACCGAAATATCGACCGGAACCTGCCGCCAGCCGTAGATCGTATAGCCGAAGTCGATGATCTCGCTCTCGACGATCGTCCGACACGCCTCCTGCGCCGCGAGGTCGGTGCGCGGCAGGAAGATCATGCCGACCGCCGTCAGGCTCGGCTTGGGCTTGTGCCCGGCCAGCTCGATATGTTCGTGAAAGAACGGCACCGGGATTTCGACGTGCAGTCCGGCGCCGTCGCCGGTCTTGCCGTCGGCATCGACCGCGCCGCGGTGCCATACCGCCTTCAGGGCATCGATGGCGAGGGTGACGACGCGGCGCGATGCCTTGCCGTCGGTCGCGGCGACGAGCCCGACGCCGCAGGCATCGGACTCCATGTCGGGGCGGTACAAGCCATGCTCGGCAATGCGCGCGCGCTCGGCGGGGGAAGCGGTCAGCCCCATGTCAGGCCGCCACCTGCAGCGCGCCGACCTTCGCCGCGAGATACGCATGCATGCTCGCCGCCACATCGCGCCCGTCGCGGATCGCCCATACCACGAGGCTCGCGCCGCGGACGATGTCGCCCGCTGCAAAGACGCCGTCGAGGCTCGTCGCCATCGTCTTGTGGTCGACGCGCAGCGTGCCCCAGCGGTTGACGCCCAGCCCCGGCGTGCCGAACGCCAGCGGTAGGTCCTCGGGGTCGAAGCCCAGTGCCTTGATGACGAGGTCGGCATCGAGCCGGAAGCGGCCGCCGTCCTCGGGCTCCGGCGCGCGCCGCCCGTCGGGTCCGGCGTGGCCGAGCCTCATCCGGTCGGCGAGCACCGCTGCCACAGGCTCGCCGAGCACGGCGGCGGGGGCCGACAGCCAGACGAACTCGACGCCCTCCTCCTCGGCGTGCGCGACCTCGCGTTGCGATCCCGGCATGTTGGCGCGGTCGCGGCGGTAGAGGCACTTCACCGACGCCGCACCCTGCCGCACGGCGGTGCGCACGCAGTCCATAGCCGTATCACCGCCGCCGAAGACGACGACATGCTTGCCCGCCGCGTCGTAATCGGCGGCATCGGCAACCGCGTCGCCGTAGTTGCGACGGTTGCTGCGCGTCAGATAGTCGAGCGCCGCGACCACCCCAGGCGCGTCGATGCCCGGCACGGCGATGTCGCGCGGCTTGTAGACCCCGGTCGCGATCAGCACAGCGTCATGGCGCGCGCGCAGGTCGTCGAGGCTCGCGTCGCGCCCGACCTCGAAGTCGGGGTGGAAGACGACGCCCCCCGCCGCCAACCGCGCGACGCGCCGCGACACGATATGCTTTTCGAGCTTGAACCCCGGGATGCCGTAGGTCAGCAGCCCGCCCGCGCGGTCGTGCCGGTCATAGACATGTACCTCGTAACCGCGCACCCGCAACAATTCCGCTGCGGTAAGCCCT
>JBBQVB010000168.1:0-4604 GCA_038211965.1 Sphingomonadales bacterium | reverse complement strand
CCTGCCGACCTGTTGCCGCCGCCGCCGCGCATGCAGTCATGAGGACTCGCGCGTGACCGACCAGACGCTCGCCAGCCGCCTCAGCCTGCCGCGCATCCATTGGGGCTGGCTGCTCGTTTTCGCGGCCGCTCTCGCGACGCTTTACGGCGTGCGCGCGATCCTCGGGCCGTTCCTCGCGGGATTCATCATCGCCTACCTGCTCGATCCGCTGGCGCTCAAGCTGGAAGCGCGCGGGATGCCGCGCTGGGCGGCGGCATCGCTGACACTGCTCGTCTTCATTGCCGCCGCCATCGGGCTGATCGTCGCGACAGCGCCGATCGTCCAGGCGCAGGTGTCGCAGCTCGTCGATGCCCTCCCGCGCCTCGTCCGCGAGGCCCAGCCGCTGCTCGCGCGTCTCGTTCGGCGCGCTGGTGGTGCAGCACAGCAGAAGGCGCTGGTCGGCGACGTGACGGCGCGCGCGGTCGGCTGGCTGACCGCCAGCGCGGGGGCGGTGATCGGCGGTGCGTTCGCGTTCTTCAACATCCTCAGCCTCGTCGTCATCGCGCCGATCGTCGCCTTCTACCTGCTGCGCGACTGGCAGCCGCTGACCGCGCGCCTCGACAGCTGGTGGCCGCGCCGCCATCTGCCGACGATCCGCCTGCTGCTCGGCCAGTCCGACGCCGCGCTGTCGGGGTTCATTCGCGGCCAGTTTCTCGTCTGCTGCGCGCTGGCGGTGATGTACGCCGTCGGCTGGAGCCTCGTCGGGTTGAACTATGCCATCGTGCTGGCGCTGCTCGCGGGGGTGCTCGGTTTCGTGCCGTTCGTCGGGCCGTTGTTCTGTGTCGGCATGAGCCTGCTCGTCGGGCTGGGCCAGTTCGGCCCCGACCCCGTCCAGCTCGGCCTCGTCTTCGGAGTCTTCGTCGTGGTCCAGACGATCGAAGGCGCGGTGCTGACGCCAAACCTGATCGGCGACCGCATCGGGCTGCACCCGGTCTGGGTGCTGTTCGCGGTGTTCGCCGGGGCCGAGCTGGCGGGGCTGGCGGGGGTATTCCTTGCGGTGCCGGTGGCGGCGGTGGTCGGCGTCTTCGCGCGCTGGACGCTGGCGCGCTATCTCAAGTCGCGCTTCTACGTCGACGGTGGACCGCCCGACCCGGCGGTGCCGCCGCTCACCTGACGGCCGCCCGCGTGACCCAGCTGCCGCTGCCGCTGCAATACCGCGCGGCAATGGGCGAGAGCGATTTCTTCGTGTCCGCCGCCAATGCCGACGCGGTCGCGTGGCTCGACCGCTGGCCCGATTGGCCGGGACCTCAGGCGCTGCTGATCGGCCCGCCGGGTTCGGGGAAAAGCCACCTCGCGCGCCTGTTCGCCGCGCGCAGCGGCGCGACGCTCATCGAGGCTGCCGAGACCGCCGACCCCGAGACGCTGTTTCACGCATGGAATGCGGCGACCCTCGCTCGCCCGCTGCTGATGACCGCTCGGCTGCGCCCCGCCGACTGGCCGCACCGCCTGCCCGACCTTGCATCGCGGCTGGCCGCGACGCCGCTGCTGGCGATCCGCGATCCCGACGACGCGCTGCTCGCGGCGGTCCTTGCGAAACATTGCGCCGACCGCGGCATCCGCCTCGCGCCCGATGTCGCTGCCTATCTCCTGACGCGCATCGAGCGTAGCTTCGCGAGCCTCGCTGCGACGGTCGGCGCGGTCGATGCGGCGGCGCTGGCGGAAACGCGCGACATCACCGTGCCGCTGGCGCGCGGCGTGCTCGAGCAGCAGTTCGACCTGCTCTGACCTGGCGTGCTAGAGCGTCGGTTGATCGAAACGGCGCGGCATGACCTCGGCATGGAGCTTGAGGATCGCCGTCGATCCTGTGGTCTTGCACAGCCCCGGCACGAGCGCGTGGACGACGCACGCCCCGCTCGCCGCCGCCAGCTTGCCTGCGGTCGTCAGCGACGCAACGAGGTGCTCGAAATAGCCTTCGCCGACGCTGCGCGGGTGATCGGTGAACAGACGCGCGAACATCGTGGCGGCTCCGGAATGACGCCCGCTTCTATCGCAAATTGTACCAGCGCTGCCAAGTGACAGCGCGCCGCCATCGCGCTACACGGACACCGCGCGGGGGATTAGCTCAGTTGGTAGAGCATCCCCTTTACACGGGGAGGGTCGGCGGTTCGAGCCCGTCATCGCCCACCACGCGCGGCCATCACGCCTGGCGTCTTGACACTTGACGTTAACGTCAACTAGACCGCGCGGATGCCCGATGTTGCCCATGCCTTCGCCCACGCGCCGCTGCCGCCGCCCGCCAATGATGCCGCGTCGTTCACGATTACCGAGCTGGCGAGCGCGTTTAACGTCACGCCGCGCGCCATCCGCTTCTATGAGGACAATGGGCTGATCGCCCCCGAGCGGCAGGGGCAGAACCGCGTCTATTCGCGCCGCGACCGTGCCCGGCTGGCGTGGATCCTGCGCGCCAAGAACGTCGGCTTCAGCCTCGCCGAAATCCGCGAGATGATCGACCTCTATGACGTCGGCGACGGGCGCGTGAAGCAGCGCCGCGTGACGCTCGAGAAATGCCGTAACCGGCTTGCCGCGCTTGCCGAACAGCGTACCGATATCGACGCGACGATCGAAGAACTGCAATCATTCTGTGTGCTGCTCGAAACCATCGTCCACGAACCCGGGCAGCACTGAGGGACCGATCCGATGCCGAGCTACCGCGCCCCCGTCCGCGACACGCAGTTCGTCCTGTCGGCGATCGTCGGCCTCGACAAATATTCGAACCTGCCGGGCTTCGCCGACGCGACCCCCGACGTCGTCCAGGCGATCCTCGAAGAGGGTGCGAAATTCTGCGAGAACGTCCTCGCGCCGCTCAATCTGCCCGGCGACCAGCAGGGCTGCACCCGCCACGCCGACGCCAGCGTGACCACACCCGACGGCTTCCGCGCTGCCTACGACCAGTTCGTCGAGGGCGGCTGGGGGACGCTGGGGGCCGATCCCGCTTACGGCGGTCAGGGGCTGCCGCACGTCGTCGCCACCGCGTTTGCAGAATATATGTCGAGCGCCAACATGGCCTTCTCGATGTACCCCGGCCTCAACGAAGGCGCGCAGGCGGCGATCGCGGCGGTGGGCTCGGATGCGCAGAAGGCAATGTACCTCCCCAACATGGTGCACGGGCGCTGGACGGGGACGATGAACCTCACCGAGCCGCAGTGCGGCACCGACCTGGGGCTGATCCGCACGCGCGCCGAGCCGCAGGATGACGGCACGCACAAGATCACCGGAACGAAGATCTTCATCTCGGCGGGCGAGCACGACCTGTCCGAGAACATCGTTCACCTGGTGCTGGCGAAGACCACGGGGTCGCCCGACGACGTCAAGGGCATCTCGCTGTTCATCGTGCCCAAGTATCTGGTCAACGACGACGGCTCGCTGGGTGCGCGAAACGGCGTCGCGTGCGGGTCGATCCAGCACAAGATGGGCATCCACGGCAACTCGACCTGCCTGATGAACTACGACGGCGCGACGGGCTATCTGATCGGCGAGGAGCGCAAAGGCCTGCGCGCGATGTTCATCATGATGAACGCGGCGCGGCTGGGCGTCGGGGTGCAGGGGCTGGCGCAGGGCGAGGTCGCGTACCAGAACGCCGCGAACTATGCCCGCGACCGGGTGCAGGGCAAGGCGCTGGGCATCGTTGCCAACGCCGACGCGGTCCCGCAGCCGACGAGCAAGGCGGACCCGATCATCGTCCACCCCGATGTGCGGCGGATGCTGATGGATGGCCGCGCCTTCAATGAGGGCGCGCGCGCGCTGATCCTGTGGGGCGCGCTGCAGGTCGATCTCGCGCACAAGGCGGCGACGCCCGAGGAACGCCAGTTGGCCGACGACCTGATCGGGCTGCTGACCCCGGTGATCAAGGGCTATTGCACCGACAAGGGCTATGAAATCGCGACCAAGAGCCAGCAGGTGTTCGGCGGCCACGGCTATATCGTCGAGTGGGGGATGGAGCAGTTCGTCCGCGACGCGCGCATCGCACAGATCTACGAGGGCACCAACGGCATCCAGGCGATGGACCTCGTCGGGCGCAAGCTGGCTATGAACGGCGGGCGGGGCTTGCGGGCGTATCTGGCCTTCGCGGGGCAGGCGGTCAGCGATGCTGCAGCCGACCCGCGGCTGGCGGTGGTGGCGGAGCCGCTCGGCAAGGCGCTCGGCGAGCTGCAGGCAGCGACGCTGTGGCTGATGCAGAACGGCATGGCGAACCCCAACAACGCTGGCGCGGGGGCGACGGCGTACCTCGACATCCTCGGCATCGTCAGCCTCGGACATATGTGGTTGCTGATGGCGAAGGCGGCGCACGAGGCGCTAGATGCCGGGACCGGCGACCGCGAATTCTATGAGGCCAAGCTGATTACCGCGCGCTATTATGCCGAGCGCTATTTCCCCGACGCGGGCGCGCTGCGGCGCAAGCTCGAAGCGGGCAGCGAGGCGATGATGGCAATGCCTGCTGCTGCATTTTGACCGGAGAACGACCATGCCCGAAGCCTTTATCTACGACGCCGTCCGCACCCCGCGCGGCAAGGGCAAGAAGGACGGCAAGCTCCACGAGATCACGCCGATCCAGCTCGCGACGCAGG
>JBBQVB010000167.1:0-4604 GCA_038211965.1 Sphingomonadales bacterium | reverse complement strand
CAGCACGATCAGGATGCGGGTGAAGCCGGTCATCATCAGCAGCAGCGACGGCAGCAGCGTCAGCACCGTCATCAGCACGAGGATCTGCAGCGGCAGCGCCAGCGGCGTCGCGGCCAGCGTGGTCAGGGGAGCGGCAGTGGTCACGTCGAAGCGCCGGGATCGAGCAGCCGCACACCCTCGCGTCCGACGCTGATCAGCAGCCGCCGCCCGTCAAATTCGGCCACTGCCAGTTTCGTCCCCGGCCCGAGCGCGACGACCTGCACCAGTTTGAGCGGTGCCTCGCCCGCGACAACGCCGGGCAGGCGGATCAGACCGCGCTTCGCCGCGACGAGCACCCCGCCTAGCGCCAGCAGCACCAGTGGCAGCACGAGCCCCAGCCGCAGCGCGTATTCGCTCACCGCTCGCCGCTTTCGATCAGTTCGACGATGCGGACGCCGAAGCGGTCGCCAACGGTCACGACCTCACCCTTCGCCAGCAGCCGGTCGTTGACGAGGATGTCGATGCGCTCGTCGGCGCGGCGGTCGAGTTCGATGACCTCACCCGGCTCCAGCGCCGCAAGTTCGGCGAGCGTCATCCGGGTCGCGCCAATCTCGACCGACAGGCGCATCTCGATGGTACCGAGCGCGCCGAGGCTGGCGCGGCCGATCGCGGTTTCGAAATCCTGGTTGGTGATGGCGTTCATGGCTGCTCCTGCAGGGCGCAGCGGGCGCGCGCCACGATACGGACGCGCGGCGAGCCGGTTTCGCTGTCGATGACCTGCCCGTGCGCCAGCGCCAGCGTGCCGACGCGCAGGCCGACTTCATGCGCGGTGGCGATCGGGATAACGTCGCCAATGCTGAGCGCGCGCGCGGCGCGGACCGCCACCTTGCCCTCGTGCAGGACCAGCCGCACCGGCACGGCCAGCCCGTCGAGCACGCCGCGCAGCCGCACCGGCCAGTCGCCGAAATCCTTCGCGCTGACGGCAGCAGGCGGGGCAACCATCCCGACGTCGATACGATCCGAGACACCGGTAACGGTGACAGCAAAGGCGGTGACCGGGCCAGGCGGGCACGCGTCCCAGGTTGCGGTATCCGGAGCCAGCAGGTCGCGGAGTCCGACGATGAGCACCGCCGCACGCCGCACCGCGTGGGGCGATTGCCCGCCACCGGCCGCGACCTCGAACGCGCCGCCGCATTCGCGGTTGAGCAGCGCCGCAGCGAGACCCGCGCCGCCGCCGATCGTACAGGTGCCGCCGTCCGGCCCCGCCCATCCTGCCAACGCCGGCAACGCGTCGCCTGCCGTTGCCGTAACCGCAACCTCGCCGCCGCACAGCGTCGTCAACGCCGCTGCAAGATTCTGCGCGAGCAGTGCAGGGTCGGGGCCAGGCGGGGCGGCGTCGGCGACGCGGCGGGTGGCGACGGGGAATACGACTTCGCGCGGCGCGTCGGCATCATAGCCTGCGGTTATGCGCGGGGTGTCGCTCACTATTGCACCACCAGGCTGGTCAGGAAGACCTCGTCGACGCCCGCGACACCGGCCTTCTGGCGCAACACGGTATCGATGATCTGGCGCAGCTCGCGGCGCAGCTTGGCCTTCGCGGCGGCACCCGAGACATCGGCCTCCGACGCGTCGCCGAGAACGCCCAGAACAGCCGAGACGATCGCCAGTTTGTGGGTCGCCAGCGCCGCTACAGTCGCCGGGCCGCCGGTCGTCGATACCGCGATCCGCAATTGCAGGAAGCGCCCGGTATCGACGAGGTTGGTGGTGAAGGCGTTGTCGATTTCGACATAGTCGAGGTGCGCTTTCTCTTTGGGTTCGGGTGCCGCCGCGCCCTTGCCGCCGGGCATCGACGCGAACGCCATCACCGCCCCCCCGCCGCCCGCCGCCGCACCACCCGCGAACGCCGCGACGACGAGCAGGACCGGCATCAGGCCGCCTTTCTTCTTCGGCTTGGGGACGGGGGCGTCGGACATGGCTTAACCTCAGGCGAAACGGTCGGTGCGGGCGGTGCGAGCGGTGCGAGCGGGCGTTGCTTGGGCCGGACGGCCGGGCGTTTGCGCGCGCTGTTCGGGTGCCTGGCGCCCTCCCTGCCCACCGCTGCCGCCGCGCACATCGACCGCCAGCGCATCGAGACGCTGGCCGCCCGACGCGACCGCATCGGCGAGGCGCGCTGAATGCGCGGCGAGCAATTGGCCCGCCGCCGGCGTGTCGGTCGAGAACTGCACCGCGACCCGCGTGTCGCGCGCTTCCAACGTCACCCGCACCGCACCGAGCCGCTCGGTGGCGACATCGAACCCGCCATTTGCTGCATCGGTGATGTCGGCGGTGAGGTGTGCCGGCGCTGGATCGGTGGCACCCGCGGCGGTTGGCGCAGGCCGCGTCGTCGGAGCGGAGCCGGTGTCCGCCACGGCAAGCGCAGGAATAGATGCACTGGCGAACTCAACGGGCGGTGCGGGTGCGAGATCGGTACGCAGGCGACCAGCGGCGCGCCGGTCAAGTTGCGCCGGAGCGGCCGCAGCGACGCCGTGCGCAGGCGGTGACTGAAGGAGCAGCGACTGGGCAAGTGGCTGCGGCGTCAACGTGGCCGCTGCGGCAGGACTCGCTACAGGCGGTGTTGCGGTTGCCGCTGCGGGCACCGGCAATAATGCCGAGGCGGTCGCAGGCTCGGCTGCTGGAGCGGGCGCGATTGTCGCGAGAGCGACCGCCGATAACGCTGGCGATGGCGGCGCCAGCGGACGGGGAAGAACGGCGTCCGCCGCAGCACGCGGCAATGTCGGTTCGACTGCTCGCGAACCCGTGCGGTGCTCTGGCGTCGGCGTGAACCCGGTCTGCTGGCCGGAACCGGGGCGTGGCACGGCGGCGGGACGCTGCGCCGCGTTAGCGGCAGGTGCGAGACTAGCAAGCCGGCTGAGGCCTGCGGTGCCTTGCGACGGGCCGGGATTGACCGTGTTCTCGACAACCTCGACGCCCGGCGGAGGCATGACCGTCGTAGCGGCGGCCGTTCCCGCCACAGTCGTCGCGACCCGATCCGCGTCGAGCGGCAGGAGCGGTAACAGGTGCAACGGTAGCAATGGGAGCAGCGGCGGTGAAATGGCGACCGGCAGACCTATAAGCTGCGACTGATCGGTCGGCAGCGCATCGCCAGGGTCGAGATCGGGGTCGGGGTCCTCGGACTGCGAGCGGGCGATTAGCCCGGTTGCCACAGCGGGCTCGGCAGTTGCGCTCGGCCGTGCAGCGTCAGCGTCCGGCACCGCAGGCGCGGGCGACGCGACCAACGCCGCGATCAAGCCTGCGAACCCCGACACTGGAGTCGCGTCCGGCGCGGCAGTGCCGAGATCGACCGCGCCACTCACCGCGCCCGTGACCGGAGTCATCGCTGCGCCGCCAAGGCCGTCTCGACCACATCGACGCGCACCCGCAGCCGCGCGGCGGCGGTCGCTGCGGCATCACGTTGGGACTGTGCACCATCGAGCGCAACGGCAACCTGCACGCCTGCCAGACCCAGCCGCTCGCGGCTCGCCGTTGCCGCTTTCCACGACAGGGGCGCGGGGTCGGCCGGCAGCCCGTTTGCTAGCCCGGCCAGACGCTCGCGCATCGCGGCGAGCTGGCCCAGCCGCGCCTCCGCCACCGCCAGCCCGCGCAGTCCGATGTCGAGTTCGATACGGCGGATGGCGCGCAGGCGTTCGAGGCGGCTCATAGCGGCACCGCCAGCATTGCGGCGACCGAGTCCGCGAACCCGATCCCGGCGTCGCGCGTCTGGCTGCGGAACGCCTCCATCGCCTCGCGCGCCGCCAGCGCGGTGTCGAGCGCGGCGTCGTGACCGGGGGCGTAGGCGCCCATCAGCACGAGGTCGCGGTTGGCATCGATCAGCGCCTGGGCACGGCGGAAGCGCGCGGCGGCAGCGGCGTGCCGCGGGGTGACGAGGTCGTGCATCGCACGGCTGACCGAGGCCGCAATATCGACGGCCGGGTAGATGCCGAGCTGGGCGATCGCGCGCGACAGGACGATGTGCCCGTCGAGCACGCCGCGCGCCGCGTCGACGACGGGGTCGTTCATGTCGTCGCCGTCGGCCAGCACGGTATAGATTGCGGTGACCGAGCCACCGGTCGCGGCGTCGCCACCGGCACGCTCGACAAGCCGGGGGATCAGGCCGATCGCCGATGGTGGATAGCCGCGCGCGCCCTGCCCCTCGCCGAGCGCCGCGCCGATTTCGCGCTGGGCATGGGCGACGCGGGTCAGGCTGTCGACGATCAGCAGGACGTGGCGGCCCCGATCACGGAAATGCTCGGCGACGGAATGGGCGCGCATGACGCCGCGGACCCGCAGCAGCGGCGCGTCGTCAGCGACGACCGCGATGACCACGGCGCGGGCGCGAGACCGCGCGTCGAGTTGCGTGCGGACGAAATCACCGATCTCGCGCCCGCGCTCGCCGATCAGCGCGACGACGACGACATCCGCCGTGCAGGCGCGTGCGATCTGCCCGAGCAGCACCGACTTGCCGACGCCGCTGCCCGCCATGATGCCGACGCGCTGACCGCGCCCCAGTGTCAGCAGCGCGTTGACGACGCGGACGCCGCAGTCGAGCGGTTCGGACACGGCTGCGCGGCGCAGCGGGTTGGACGCGG
>JBBQVB010000166.1:0-4614 GCA_038211965.1 Sphingomonadales bacterium | reverse complement strand
CAGCGTGTCCTATGCGGGCTCGGTCGAGGCGGTGCCCGAACCGGCCAGTTGGGCGCTGATGATCGTCGGCTTTGGCCTTGTCGGCGGCCTTGCGCGGTCGCGGCGGACCGCGCTGACCGCATAACGCTGCCTCACTACCCTTCCAGCAACCCGATCAACCCCCGCTCGACGCCGCTCAGCCACATCGTCGCGCGCGGCAGGGGCGTGCCCATCAGTTCAGCCGCCGCACCGCTCGTCACCAGTTCGAGCAGCTTGGGGTGGACATAGCTCTTGCGGCTGATCGCGGGGGTGTTGCCGAGCGCCGCCGCGACGGGTTCGAGGAGCGCCTTCAGCGTCAAGGGCGCGCGGGTTCGGACAATGGTTTCGAAGGCGATGACGCTCGCCCCCCAGGTGCGAAAGTGCTTTGCCGAGAAGTCGTCGCCCATCGCCTCCTTGATGTAGGCGTTGACCTCGGCCGAGCCGATGCGATGGGGGTCGCCGTCGTCGTCGAGATACTGGAACAGCGCCTGCCCCGGCAGGTCCTGGCAACGCTTGACGATCCGGGCGAGGCTGGCGTCGCTGAGACGGACCTGCTGGAGCTTGCCCGACTTGCCGCGATAGTCGAGCCTGACGGTACTGCCGCGCACACTGCCGTGGCGGTTGCGCAGCGTCGTCGCGCCAAAGCTCTTGTTCTCGCGCGCGTAGGCTTCGTTGCCGACGCGGATATGGCCCTGGTCGAGCAAGCGGACGATGGCGGCGAGCACCTTGTCGCGCGGCAACCCGCGCAGCGCCATGTCGGCCTCGACGCGCTTGCGGATCAACGGCAGCGCACTTCCGAAGCTGGCACAGCGGTCGTATTTGTGGCTCTCGCGTTGCTCGCGGAAGTCGGAGTGATAGCGGTACTGGCGGCGGCCCTTGGCGTCGTAGCCGATGGCCTGCAGATGCCCCTCGGGGTCGGGCGAATACCAGACGCGCGCGTAGGCGGGCGGCACCGCGAGCTTGTTGAGACGCGCGATCTCCTGCGCGTCCGTGATCCGCGCACCGTCGACCCCGAAGAAATGCCAGTGCTTGCCGCGCTTGCGCCGCGTGATCCCGGGTTCCGACGCATCGCAGTAATTGAGCATGGCCGTCCGAACGTCAGGCGACGGCGACTCGTTCCGGTGGCGTGCCCGGCAGGTCATGGCCGCGCACGATCAGCAGGTACATCACCGGCGTCACGACGCGTGACAACAGGGTCGAGCTGACGAGCCCGCCGATGATCACCCACGCCAACGGGCCGTACAGCCCCGAACCGCTGAGCGCGAGCGGCAGCAACCCGCCGATCGCGGTGACGCTGGTCAGCAGCACAGGCAGGAAGCGCACCTCGCCCGCCTTCTCGATGGCATCGCGCAGCCCCATCCCCCCGGCGCGCAGCTGCGTCGTGAAATCGACGAGCAGGATCGAATTCTTGATCTCGATGCCGATCAGCGCGACGAAACCGATGACGGCGGTGAAGCTGATCGAATTGCCCGTCAGGTACAGCGCGACGATGCCGCCGACCATGCCGAGCGGGATGACCCCGGCGACCACCGCGACTTCGCGGAAGCGCCCGAACTCGATGACCAGCACGGCGAGGATGCCGAACACCGTGAAGGCGATGACCGGCCCCAGCCCGCCGAAGCTGCGCGCGCTCTGATCGGCCTCGCCGCCGACGACGAAGCGGTAGCCCGGGGGCAATGGCAGTTTCGCCAGCGCCGCGAACACTGCCTTGTTGACGGCAGCGGTGTTGAAGCCGGGCTGGATCTGCGAGGCGATGCTGACCTGTCGCGACTGGCGCTCGCGCTCGATCCGCGCCGGCGAACTGGCGAGATGCGGGCGCGCGATCTGGCGCAGCGGCACCGCACCGCCGTTGGTCGAGGGGATGTAGACCTGTTCGAGCGCCGAAACCGGCTGACGCTCGGCCAGCGGCAGGCGAACGACGACGTTATAGCTGTCGCCCTCGGCGTCCCTGAAACGTCCCGCCGCTTCGCCCGACAACGCGAGGCGGACGGTGCGCCGCACCGCGCCGGGGGCGACGCCGAGCAGCGCCGCCTTGTCGGCATCGACGCCGAGGTCGAGGCGCGTGCGGTCGACGGCAATCGGATTCTCGATGTCGCGCGTACCGGGGACACCACGCATGATCGCCTCCGCCTTGACCGACAACGCGCGCAGCATGTCGAGATCGGGACCGCGCAGCTTGGCCTGGATCGGCGAATCGACCGGCGGGCCATTCTGGAAGACCTTGACGACGATCTGCGCGTCGGGACTTGTCGCAAAGCGTGCGCGCAGGCGTTCGACAAGTGCCGGGCCGTCCTTTGCATCCCAGCCGTCGAGAACGGCGAGCACGCCGCCGATGCTGGTGCTTTGGCGCAGGTCGCGCTGGTTGTAGAAGACCTGCGGGTTGCCGTGGCCGACGTTGGCGAGGATCGTCTTGACGGCGGGCTCGCGGCGCAGCTCGCGCTCGACGAAGGCGACGGCGCGGTCGGTCTGGGCCAGCGCGGCCCCCTGCGGCGCGGCGACCTGGACGAGGAAATAAGGCGTGTCGGCGTTGGGGAACAGGCTGGTGCCGAGCAGCGGGATCAGCGCCAGCGACGCGCCGCACAGCACAGTTGCGGCGAGCATGGCGCGCCACGGCCGCGTCAGCGACCAGTGGAGGAGCGGGGCGTAGCCGCGGTGGATGCCTGCCTGGATGACCTGCAAAACGCGGTTGCCGTGCGGCGTCTGGCGCTTCGACAGCATGCGGCTGGCGAGGAACGGCACGATCGTCAGCGACACCAGCAGCGATCCGACGATGGTGCCGAACACCGCGACGGGCAGCGAGCGGATGAATTTGCCCGACCCTTCGGGCAGGAACGCCAGCGGCAGAAACGCCAGCAGCAGAACGAAGGTGCAGCCGAGGACCGCGACGGCGATCTGGCGCGTGCCCTGGATCGCGGCGGTCTCGCGGTCCTCGCCCTCGCGCAGGCGGCGCGCGATGTTCTCGACGACGACGATGCTGTCGTCGACCAGCAGCCCGAGCGCGATGATGAAGCCGGCGATCGCCAGCTGGTTGAGCGTGAAGCCGCTAAACGCCAGCACCGCGCAGCCGATGGCGAGGCTGAGCGGTACCGACACCATGACGACGAGGCTGGCGCGGAAGCCCAGCGGCAGCAGCGTCAGCAGCACCAGCGCCAGCGCGATTCCGAAGTCGCGGCTGAGCTGCGCGAGCTTGGTCGAGATGTCGCGCGACTGGTCGAAGCCGACCTCGAGCTTGACGTCGGGCGGGAGCTGCGACCGGAAGGCGGCAATGGCCTTGATCGCATCCTTCTCGATGTCGAGGACGTTGAGGCCGTCCTTCTGCATCATCGTCACCCAGATCGCGCGCTTGCCGTTGAAGCGCGCCAGATAGGGCTGTTCCTCGGTCGCCCAGCCGACCTGCGCGACATCGCGGACCCGCACGACGCGGCCGTTCGCACCGTCGGCGCGCAGCGGTACGTCGGCGACCTCGGAGACCGAGCGGAAGGCGCCGCCCGCCTCGACGTTGAAGCGCTGGTCGCCTGACTGGACCGCACCCGGCGGCAGGTCGCTGCCGCCGTTCCGCAGCGCGTCGGTGATCGTCGTCAGCGGCAGGCCGAGCTGCGCCAGCCGCCCGCTGTCGACGGCGACGCGCACTTCAGGGGTCGGCAGCCCCCAGACGCGCGTCTCGCGCACGCCCGCCACCTGGTTCAAGCGTTCGCGCAAGTCCTTGGCGATCTTCTGCAGGCGGCGGTACGACGCGGTGTCGCTGACCAGCGCGAGCTGGAGGACGGCGGCCTCGGTGGTGCGGAAGCGCTTGAATTCGAGCGGCTGGAGCGAAGCCGGCAGCGTGCCCTTGAGCGCGTTCACCTCGCGCACGACATCGTTGTAGTGCGCCTCGGGGTCGCTGCCCCACGAGAACTCGGCACCGATGATCGCCGAACTGTCGGTCGAGGTCGACGAGACGAAATTAATCCCGTCGAGGCCCTGTGCGATGTCCTCGATGGGCTTGGCGACAGTCTGCTCCATGTCCGACGGGTCGGCCCCCGGCTGTGTCGCGACGACGACGACGACCGGCCCGGTGAAGTGCGGATCGACCGAGCGCGGGATGCCGACGAAGGCCGAGAAGCCGATCGCCGCGAGCAGCGCGAACAGGACCAGCGTGATCTGCCAGCGCCGGACGGCGAAGTCGATTATGCCCATGCGACCGGTGCCGCAAACCCGAACTGTCGCCCGAATCCGACCGCCGCGAGCCTCATTTCGCGACCGCCACGGCGAGCCCGTCGCGCAGCCGGTCGACGCCCGAGCGGACGATCTGCTCGCCGGCGTTCAGTCCCGAAGTCACGGTGATCGCCGTATCGTTCAGCTCGCCGAGATGGACGAGACGCGACTTCACCGTCTTCGTCGCGGGCTGGTAGACATAGACGAAGCCCTCGTCGGCGCGCGCCGCGAAAACCGCGCCCGCCGGCACCGACACCGGCCCGGCGACCGGCCCCTGCCCACCCGCGCGCAGCCGGGCATTGCCGATCAGCCCCGAACGCAGGCCCGGAACGGCTGGCAGCCGCAGCTCGACCTGGAACGTGCCTGTGCGGTCGTCGCCCCGCGCCGCGATCTCGCCGACGG
>JBBQVB010000165.1:0-4641 GCA_038211965.1 Sphingomonadales bacterium | reverse complement strand
CGCGACGTCGCCGTCGGGAATGAGCACGACGCCGCAGCCGAGCGAGCGCAGCTCGCGGATGATCGCCTCGTGGCGCGGACGGTCGAGGACGCACGCGGTGATGTCGGCGGGCGCGACGCCCTTCGCCGCCGCGAGCGCGGTGATGTTCGCGGTGACCGACTTGGCGAGGTCGATGACGCCTTCGGCATAGCCCGGGCCGATCGCGATCTTGTCCATATAGACGTCGGGGGCGTTGAGCAGCCCGCCCTCCTCGGCGATCGCGAGAACGGCGAGCGCGTTGGGTCCGGCCTTTGCAGCGATCGTCGTCCCTTCGAGGGGATCGAGGGCGATGTCGATCTTCGGCCCGGTCCCGCCGTCACCGCGCCCGCGCCCGACCTTTTCACCGATGAACAGCATCGGAGCCTCGTCGCGCTCGCCCTCGCCGATGACGATGGTGCCGTCGAAATCGAGCTCGTTCAGCGCGTCGCGCATCGCCTCGACGGCGGCGGCGTCGGCGGCGTGTTCGTCACCGCGCCCGACTTGGGCGCGACACGCGATCGCCGCCCTCTCGGTCACCCGGACCATTTCGAGGACGAGGACGCGGTCCAAGGTGGAACTGGTGGGGGTCGAACTGGCGGGGGTCGAACTGGGCTGCATGGAGGCTCCGGAGCAGTGGCGAGGGCTGGGTAGCCGAAAGCCGGGGACGGGGAAAGGCGAACCGGTTGACGACGGAAGGCTACACCCTCTCGCGCCGTGACCGGGGTTCACCCGTAGTCGAGGATGTGCATCATCATCGGCGGGGCGGTGACGCTGGGCGACGTTGCCATCCGCGCGAGGGCCGCCGCCACCGCCGACTGGCGGACGGCGTGGGTGACCATGACGACATAGACGTCGGCAGCATCGGTTGTAGTTTCGTTGTTGCCGCCCCCGGCGGCGGGGCCACGCTGGATCAGGCTTTCGATCGAGACCCCCGCGTCGCGCAGAATCGCGGTCAATTCGGCGAGCACGCCCGGTCGGTCGGCGACGTTCAGGCGGAGATAGCAGCGGCCGATGGCGGTGGCCGCGTCGACGACCCCGAGCGCTGCCAGCCGCGCCGTCGGCATCGCGAACGCAGGGCCGACTTCGCCGCGCGCGATGTCGATCAGGTCGGCGACGACCGCGCTCGCCGTTGGCCCGGCTCCGGCACCGGCACCGGAGAAAAACAAGCGCCCCGCGAAATCGCCCTCCGCGACGACGGCGTTGAGCGCGCCGTCGACGTGCGCGAGCGGGTGGGCGAGCGGGACGAGGCACGGGTGGACGCGCTGGAACAACGTCCCATCGATCTCCTCCGCCAGCGCGACGAGTTTGATGCGGAACCCGAGCGTCGCGGCGTGGGCAAGATCGACGGCGGCGACCGCACGAATGCCGGTCGCGGCGACGGTCGCGAAATCGATTCGCGCGCCGAACGCGATCGCAGCGAGGATGCTCAACTTGTGCGCGGCGTCGATGCCGTCGACGTCGAACGATGGGTCGGCCTCGGCGAACCCTTTGGCCTGGGCGTCGGCGAGGACAGCGGCAAACGACAGCCCCTCGGCCTCCATCCGCGTCAGGATGTAATTGCACGTGCCGTTGAGGATGCCGTAGACGCGGAGCAGTCGGTTCGCCGCCGCACCGTCGCGCAGCGCCTTGATGACGGGCACGCCGCCCGCGACCGCTGCCTCGTACTTGAGCGCGACGCCCTTCGTCTCGGCCAGCGCGGCGAGGTCGAGACCGTGGTGGGCGAGCATCGCCTTGTTCGCCGTGACGAACGCCTTGCCCGCCCCCAGTGTGGCGCGGGCCAACACGAGCGCGGGACCGTCGCTGCCGCCGATCATCTCGACGACGACGTCGACATCGTCGCGCAGGGCTAGCTGCGTCGCATCGTCGACCCACGCCGCGTGGCTGAGGTCGACGCTGCGGTCGCGCCCCCGGTCGCGCGCCGACACCGCCGTGACGACGATCCTCCGGTCGGCGCGCCGCTCGATCAACCCGGCGTTGGCAGTCAGGAGAGCGACGACGCCGCCGCCGACAGTGCCGAGGCCAGCGAGGCCGATGCGCAGGGGAGTGGTTGAGGTCATCGGTGACGCCTAGCGACCCGGGGGCACGCGGGACAGGACAAAGATGCGCGCGGCCGCACGCGACGCTATTGCGGCGTCCACGCCAGCGCGGGAACGCCGGTCGCCTGCGGTCGCCACAGCCACGCCAGTCCGAGGTAGGCGAGTGCCGCGACAAGGCCGAGGACCGCTTCGGCCAGTAACATGCCGCTGGTCCCGTACGGTGCCGCCACCGCCGCGAGCAGGGCGGTGACCGCGACCAGTGGCACGTTCGACAGGCTGCCGAGCGTCGCCCCGATCGTTCCCCCACTCGAGCTTTTCAGACCAACAAGGACAGCGGCAGCGACCGCGGCGTAGGCGACGCCCATAAGGACATTGTTCGCCAGCGCGAAGCCGACGAAGGTGACGGGGGTGCGCGGCCCGAGCGCCATCGCCAGCTCCCCCGCCGCGCAGGCGATGCTGCTCCACGCGAGGACCGTCTGCGCCGAAAGCCGGTCGCACAGATAGCCGCCTAGCAGACAGCCGGGGATGACGATCAGGCCAGAGAGAACGCCCGTCGTTGTCGCGGTCAGGTCGGCCGACGCGCCCCAGTCGCGCGCGATCGACGGCAGCAGGTTGATGAACGCCCCCTGACCCATCGGCAGCGTCACCGCCGCGACCGTCAGCAACCCGCGCCGGGTGTTGAGGAGCGACAGCGCATCGCCGCCGATCCGCTTGATCGTCGCCGCGATCGGCAGTCCGGCGACGTGGCGGGGGGTGCGGATCAACAGCATCGGCCAGGCACAGGCGAGGCACAGCAATGCGAGCGTAACCGCCGCCGTCGCCATGCCGGCATGGGTCGCCAGCCACAGCCCCACACCGCCGCCGATCCCCGTACCCCCGAGCGAGCCCGCCTGAACCCAGCCGGCGATCCGGCCGCGAACGACGGGCGAACTGGTGATGGCGATCGCGGCGGTCTGCGCGGTTGCGCAGATGGCGTAGAAGATGCCGAGAACGAGGCTGATGCCGCCGATCTGCCACAGATTGTCGGGGTCGAGCCGCATCGCCGCAAACAGCCCGATACCGACCGCCGCGCCGACCGCCGACAACAGGAACCAGTGGCGCGCGGTCAGGCTGAGATCGATGACCGGCCCGATCAGCACGCGCCACGTCGACGGCAACAGGACCAGTCCAACCAAAGCGGCTATCGCGGCGACCGGGAAGTTTCGGCCCGCGAGGACGTAGCCGAGGGTGACGACCACGAAGCCATTGGCAATGCCGCCGACCGCTGCCGTGAAGGCGTACAGCGGCGGGGCGATCGCGCGGGCACCTGGCGCGACGGCGGGCTCGTCGAGCGCGGTCACCATCGCCGTGGCCAAGTCGTCCATGTGCCGATCCCCCGCCGCCCCCGATCTGCCCGGCCAGCTTGACGGGATGCGCGCGAGCAGCGGCGAATTAACCGCTCAATTCGTGGTTAGCAAGCGCTCGTTTCGGTCAAGTAAGAAGCCAAGTAGTTTACCCCGCCAGCTTGACCCCGGCGTTCACCCCCATCGACTGGAGATACTTCTTCACCCCCCGCGCTGCCTGGCGGATGCGGTGTTCGTTTTCGACGAGCGCGATGCGGACGAAGCCTTCGCCTTCCTCGCCGAAGCCGGTGCCGGGGGCGACGGCGAGCTGGGCGTGGGTGATGAGCTGCTTCGAGAATTCGACCGAGCCCAGGTGGCGGAGCGCGGGCGGGATCGGCGTCCACGCGAACATACTCGCGCGCGGCACGGGGATGTCCCACCCGGCGCGGGCGAAGCTTTCGATCAGGACGTCGCGGCGTGCCTTGTAGAGTTCGCGGGTCACGGCGATCGACTCCTGCGGCCCGTTGAGCGCAGCGCACGCTGCCGCCTGGATCGGGGTGAACGCGCCGTAGTCGAGGTACGATTTGACCCGCGTCAGCGCGGCGATCAGTTGCCGGTTGCCGACCGCAAAGCCGATCCGCCACCCCGCCATCGAATAGGTTTTGGACATCGACGTGAACTCGATGGCGACGTCCTTCGCGCCGGGAACCTGGAGGATCGACGGTGTCGGCACCCCGTCGAAATAGATTTCAGCATAAGCGAGGTCGCTGATGACCCAGATGCTGTGCGCCTTCGCGAACGCGACGACCTGTTCGTAAAAGGCGAGGTCGACCGTCTCGGCGGTCGGGTTCGACGGGTAGCCCATGACGAGAACGGTCGGACGCGGCACGGTATAGCGCATCGCGTGTTCGAGTTTTTCGAAGAAGTCGGGACCGGGCGACGCCGGGATCGACCGGATCGTGCACCCGGCGATGATGAAGCCGAACATATGGATCGGGTATGAAGGGTTGGGTGCGAGGATGACGTCGCCCGGCGCGGTGATCGCTTGGGCGAGGTTGGCCAGCCCCTCCTTCGACCCGAGGGTGACGACGACCTCGGACTCGGGGTCGACCTCGACGCCGAAGCGCCGCGCGTAGTACGCCGCCTGCGCCTTCCTCAGGCCGGGAATGCCCTTCGACGCCGAATAGCCGTGCGCGTCGGGCTTCGCCGCGACCTCGGCGAGCTTGGCGATGACGTGCGCGGGCGGCGGCGAGTCGGGATTGCCC
>JBBQVB010000164.1:0-4685 GCA_038211965.1 Sphingomonadales bacterium | reverse complement strand
TTTGAGCGCCGGCGCGGGCGGCGGCTGCGGCGGCGCCCAGCCCGGCGGTACCGGCGCAGGCTTCTCGGTGCGCGCATAATTCTCGAGGCTCGACAGCGACGGGCCATAGTCCTCGGTCGGCGCGCTGAGGTTCCACTTCGGATCCTTGAAGTCGACCTTCGACACCAAGTCGATGCGCGGTCGTGCGGCGAGCGCGGGCGATGCTGCCGTTCCGGCGACGAGCGCCCCCAGCCCAAGCCCTTGGCGCCGCGTCGCCTGCATCGTCATGCCAACGCCCCTTGCCGCCGCCCGGCTCGCAGCCTAGCGCCGCGCCGGGTCGCTGCAGCGCGCCTCGCCATGCTATCCGCAGGGCGGGCAGGGGGTCGCCGCATCGGGGGCCGTCTCAGGCCAGGTCGTCGCCGCCCGACAGGTTGCCGATGCCGTGGCGATGGAGCTTCGAATACAGGCTCTGGCGGCTGAGGCCGAGAATTTCGGCAGCCGACGCGCGGTTGTCGCGGGTGTAGGTCAGCGCCGCCTCGATGCACAGACGCTCGATCAGGTCGGTCGATTCGCGTACGATGTCCTTCAGCGGCACGCGACCGACGAGTTCGGTCAGTTGCTCGACCGAGCGCGGCAGGGCGCGGTCGGGGGCCGCAAGTTCGACGCGCGCGCGGCGGCTGGTGCGCAGGCTGAAGCCATAGCACGGCTGCACCGCCGTGCCTGCGGCGACCGCCGAGACCTCGACCTCCTCCTCGGCACCGCCCGTGCCACGGACGATGGTGGCGAAGTTCCGGACTGCGCCGTGCGCCTGCAGCTGCTGGACGAGCACGCCGAGGTCGATACCGGGCCGCCCGAGGAAGCGCCCCAGCGGCGCGCCCTGCAGCGCCGCGCGCCGTGCCGACTGGGTCAGGTCGAGGAACGCGGCGTTCTCGCTCAGGATGTCGAGGTTGGCGTCGGTCAGCACGAAGGCGTCGGGCAGCCGGTCGAGGATGTCGAGCAGGCGGCGGTCGGCGCTGCCCGCCTCGGGCGGCGTCGCGCCGCGCAGCAACCGGATCAGGAAATACGACGCGCGGTCCTGGCGGAACAGCGTCGCCGCCATCGTCACCGGCAGTCCTTCTGCCGTCGTCAACGCGACCGGTGCACGGTGTTCGGCGACCGCGACCGCGCCCAGCAGCGTCAGCGCGGCGTCGCGCGACGCGTCGTCGAACAGCGCGACGAGCGGTTGACCGCTGAGCCGTTCATCGCCCGCCAGCGCGCGCGCCGCAGGGTTGGCTTCGGTGATGCGCCGCGTCGCAGTCTCGACGATGACCACGGCCTCCGCCGATTCGTCGAACAGCAGCCGGTAGCGCGTCTCGGCCTGACGCAGCCGAACATAGTCGCGCTCCATCGACTGCTGCGCGGCGAGCAGGCGCTGCTGGAGCGCCGCGGCGGCGCGCATGTCGCGGCCGATGGCGATGACGCGCCCGTCGCGCGCCGCATCCAGCGCGAGATAGCGGATCGGCACGTCGCCGCCGCCGAGCGGGTGGTTGACCTGCCGCCAGCGCGGCGGGCCGAGCGGTGCATCGCGCAGCATCTCCTCGACCTTGGTGCGGCTGTCGACGCTGACGGTGTCGACCCAGCGCCGGTCGCGCCACGCCTCGATGCCGTCGATCGCGAGGTCATCGCTGCCGAGCGAAAGGTCGCGGATGACGCCGTCGCCGTCGAGCACCAGCGCGACATCGCCCGACGCGGCGATGACACGCGCCGCGAGATCGGGGTCGAGACCGCGCAGCGCCGCAGCCGGGGCGCGGAACGGCACCGCGCCGGCGAGCGAAGAGGTCAGGTCCATCGCCGCCTAGTCCGTCGGCAGGGCCGCCGGGTCAACCACGTCCCGCGACCGGCGTATCCGCACGCAGCGCAAGCACGTCGAGCAGCGTCTCGGCGACGAGCACCGCCTGCCGCGCGTCGGCAGCGGTCGCGTCGGCCCCGCAGTCGCGTGCCAGTTCGGGATGGTCGGTAAACACCTTGCCACCGACCATGATGCCGAGGCGGGGGTTGCGCGATGCGCCGCGCAGCGCGGCGATGAGGCCGGGCAGGCGCGCGACATGCGTCTCGTAGGTCACCGTCAGCCCGACGAGTTCGAACCAGCGGCTGCTGACCAATCCGATCAGGTCGGCCTCGGTCGCCGACAACTCGCTCGCCGTCGTCCACCCGGCGCGGCGGAAGAACTCCTCGACCATCAGCGAGCCGAAGCCGTGCTGCTCGCCGGGGAGCGGCGCGAACAGGGCGCGACGCTCGCCGCCGCGGCGTTCGGCCGCCCCGGGCATCCGCGCGGCGAGTTCGTGGACGATCTCTTGCAACCGCCACAATGCCATCGTGACTTCGACGAAATCGCTTTCGTCGGCGTCCCAGAGCAGCCCTAGATGGCGCGCGGCGGGGGCGAGGACCTCGAGAAAGACCGCCTCGACGCTGTTGCCGCCCGCGAGCATGGCGTCGACTTCGACAAGCAGGCCGTACGCTTCTTGCCGCAGCGCCGCGACGGCGAATCGCTCGGCGGTACCCGCGCCGAGCGGGGTCGCGGCCATCGCGGCGGCGGCGTCGCCGCGATGCGCAAGCAGCAGGCGCGGGATGATTTCACCTTCGACGAGGCGATGCAGCGTGAAGGGCAAAAGCTCCGCACCCAGCGGATCGGGGGCGCCCGCGCCGCGGGCCGCAATCCCATAGTCCTGCATCGAGCCCATGCGCTGATCCCCACCCTGCCGCAGACGCTGTTCGCACCGTCGGTGGGGATCGCCGTTCGCCGGCTTATGTCCCCGTTACGACTACGCTATGCCGCCGCCGCGCGGCTGGCAATCCCCGGAATTGCCGCGACAAGCTGTCAATCGCGCCTTACGTCCAATCCAATTGACAGCGGGGGTGACGCTGCTAGGTTTTACGGCAGGGACGCAGAAACACCGGGTCGGCAGCGATGCATGAACACCGTGGCGGAAGGGGGGTGGACGGTATGGCGACAGCGACCGCACGCCCACTCTACACGCCCGAGGAACGCGTGCGCCGCGACGCGACTGTCTGGACGCTCGTGCAGGGCCTGCTCGCGCCGGTGCAGTTCGTCGCGTTTGCGGTCAGCGTCGTGCTGGTGCTGCGTTTCCTCGACACGGGGCAGGGCGCACAGGCGGCGACGGTGTCGATCGTTGTCAAGACGCTGCTCCTGTACACGATCATGGTGACCGGGGCGATCTGGGAGAAGGTTGTCTTCGGGCGCTATCTGTTCGCGCCCGCCTTCTACTGGGAAGACGTGTTCTCGATGCTCGTGCTGGCGTTGCACACGGCCTATCTGGTGTGTCTTGGCTTCGATCTGCTCGGCGAGCATGGCCGGATGCTGCTCGCGCTCGCCGCCTACGTAACCTACGTGATCAACGCGACGCAGTTCATCCTCAAGCTGCGCGCGGCGCGGCTGCAGGGTAGCGGCACGCCGACCGGGGCGGTTGCCGCATGAACACCGCGCTCGCCACCGCAGCAGCCCCGCGCACGATCCTGCGCGAGCGCGGGCAGCGCGAGGTGTTCTGCGGCCTGACCGGCATCATCTGGCTGCACCGGAAGGTCCAGGACGCGTTCTTCCTCGTCGTCGGCAGCCGGACCTGCGCGCATCTGCTGCAATCGGCGGCGGGCGTCATGGTGTTCGCCGAGCCGCGCTTCGCCACCGCGATCATCGAGGAGCGCGATCTTGCAGGTCTCGCCGACGCCAACGAGGAATTGGACCGCGTCGTCACCCGCCTGCTGGCGCGCCGCCCCGAGATCAAGCTGCTGTTCCTTGTGGGCTCGTGCCCCAGCGAGGTCATCAAGCTCGACCTCAGCCGCGCCGCCGCGCGCTTGTCGGCGACGCAGCCGGGTGTAAAAATCCTCAACTATTCGGGTAGCGGCATCGAGACGACCTTCACGCAGGGCGAGGATGCCTGTCTCGCGGCGCTCGTCCCCGCCTGTCCAGTCGCACCGACCAATGCCCGCCGCCTGCTGATCGTCGGCGCGCTCCCCGACATCGTCGAGGACCAGTTCCGCCGCCTGTTCGCCGACATCGGCATCGACCGCGTTGACTCGCTGCCGCCGCGCCGGGCGAAGGACCTGCCCGAGATCGGGCCGGGGACAGTGTTCCTGCTCGCGCAGCCCTTCCTCGGCGATACCGCGCAGGCGCTCGAGGATCGCGGCTGCAAGCATCTGCCCGCGCTGTTCCCGTTCGGCGCCGAGGGTACGACGGCGTGGCTCCACGCCGCCGCCCAGGCGTTCGGTATCGACGAGATGCATTTCCGCGCCGCGATCGCCCCGGCGCGCGCCCGCGCCAAGCGTGCGCTCGAACGTCATGCCGAACGCCTCAAGGGCAAGCGCATCTTCTTCTTCCCCGACTCGCAGCTCGAAATCCCGCTCGCGCGGTTTCTGGCGACCGAGCTCGGCATGATCCCCGTCGAGGTCGGGACGCCATACCTCCACCGCGCGCACATGGCCGACGAACTCGCCGCGTTGCCCGCCGACGTGACGATCAGCGAAGGTCAGGACGTCGACCGCCAGCTCGACCGCGTCCGCCTCGCGCGGCCCGACCTGACGGTGTGCGGGCTGGGGCTGGCGAACCCGCTCGAACGCGAAGGGCTGACGACCAAATGGTCGATCGAACTGGTGTTCTCGCCGGTCCACGGCTTCGACCAGGCGGGCGACCTCGCCGAACTCTTTGCGCGCCC
>JBBQVB010000163.1:0-4893 GCA_038211965.1 Sphingomonadales bacterium | reverse complement strand
GATGAACGGCGGCACCATCACACGCACGCCATTTTCGAGGATCGCCGGCTTGTAGCTGCTGCTCGCGGTCTGGCCCTTCACCACGGCTTCGGTCTCGGCGATCACCGCCTCGATCTGGTCGGGGAGCGCCACCGAGATCGGCTTGTCCTCGTAGGTCTCCATGACGACGTCCATGCCGTCCTGAAGGAAGTCCGCCGCGTCGCCGAGCAGATCGCGCGGCAGCGAGGTCTGGTCGTAGCTGAGCTTGTCCATGAAGGTCAGCGTGTCACCCTCGGCGAACAGGAACTGGAAATCGCGCGTGTCGAGGCGGACCTTTTCGACGGTCTCGGCCGAACGGAAGCGCTCGTTGGTCTTGCGCCCGTCCATCAGGTTCTTGAGTTCGACCTGCATGTAGGCGCCGCCCTTGCCGGGCTGGGTGTGCTGGATCTTGACTGCGCGCCACAGACCGTTCTGATATTCGAGGATGTTGCCGGGTCGGATTTCGACGGCGTTGATTTTCATGTCGGTCTCGGGCGAAAGGGTGGCGGGCGTCCTAGCGCAGGCTGGCGCACCTGCCAAGGCGACGCGCCGGCTCGCGCAACTGGTGGGCGCGGCAGGGTTTGAACCTGCGACCCCTCGCGTGTGAAGCGAGTGCTCTACCGCTGAGCTACGCGCCCCCGTGGGGGAGCGCTCCGATATGGCACAGTCGCGCGAAAGTCCACCCGCCTCGGGCAGCGTGGTTCAGGCGGGCAGATAGTCCATGCCGATGTCGGCGGCAGGCGCGCTCTGCGTGATTCGACCGACCGAGATGAAGGTCACGCGGGTCTCGGCGATGGCGCGGATCGTCGCGAGGTTTACCCCACCCGACGCCTCGGTCGGCACCCGCCCGGCGATCAATGCCACTGCGTCGCGCAACACCGCGGGGGCCATATTGTCGAGCAGCAGCCGGTCGGCCCCGCCCGCCAGCGCCGCCTCGATCTGGTCGATCCGGTCGACCTCGACGACGATGCCGGTCAGCCCCGCAGCCTTGGCGGCACGCACCGCCGCGCCGACGCCGCCGGCTGCCGCGATGTGGTTGTCCTTGATCATCACGCCGTCGTCGAGGCGCATCCGGTGGTTGGTCGCGCCGCCCGTCCGCGTCGCGTATTTCTCGAGCACGCGCAGCCCCGGCAGCGTCTTGCGCGTGTCGAGCAGCACCGCTCCCGTCCCCGCGATGGCGTCGACATAGGCGCGCGTCAGCGTCGCGATGCCGGTCAGGTGCTGGACGGTGTTGAGCGCCGAGCGTTCGGCAGCGAGCAGTCCGCGCGCATTGCCGCGCACGCGCAGCAGCGGCGTGCCCGCCGCGACCGCAACCCCCTCGGCGACCAGCGTCTCGATCTCGGCGCGAGGATCGCACGCGGTGAAGAAGGCGGCCGCGATCCACAATCCGGCGACCGTCACGGGGTCCCGGCTCCCGAGCGTCGCCGCCAGCGCGGCGTCGGGCGGGATCACCGCACCCGAAGTGATATCGCCGCCGACCCCCAGGTCCTCGCGCAGCGTCGCATCGACGAAATGATGGAGATCGAAGCCAGGGATCATGCGGCCAGTCGCTAGGCGTTGCCCTGCCCCGCCGCAACACTCTTGCCGCCTGTCGTCCGCCGCTCTAGCGATGACGCTTACGTCAACCGCCGAAGGTCCACCCATGCGTTTCGAAGGCACCGCCGCCTATGTCGCCACCGACGACCTGCGCGTCGCGGTCAACGCCGCGGCGACGCTGCGCCGCCCGCTGCTCGTCAAGGGCGAGCCCGGCACCGGCAAGACCGTGCTCGCGCAGGAGATCGCCACCGCCTTCGGCGCGCCGCTGATCGAATGGAACGTCAAGTCGACGACCAAGGCCCAGCAGGGGCTCTACGAATACGATGCGGTGTCGCGCCTGCGCGACAGCCAGCTCGGTGACGCGCGTGTCCACGACATCGCCAACTACATCCGCAAGGGCAAGATGTGGGAAGCGTTCACCTCGCCCGTGCTCCCCGTCCTGTTGATCGACGAGATCGACAAGGCCGATATCGAGTTTCCCAACGACCTGCTGACCGAGCTCGACCGCATGGAGTTCGACGTTTACGAGACCGGCGAGCGCGTCAAGGCGGCGCAGCGCCCGATCGTCATCATCACTTCGAACAACGAGAAGGAGCTACCCGACGCATTCCTGCGCCGCTGCTTCTTCCACTATATCAAGTTCCCCGACCGCGAGACGATGGAGCGCATCGTCCGCGTCCATTTCCCCGACATCCAGAAGTCGCTGGTCGCGGAGGCAATGAACATCTTCTTCGACCTGCGCGAGGTGCCGGGAATGAAGAAAAAGCCGAGCACGTCGGAGCTGCTCGACTGGCTCAAGCTGCTGATGCACGAGGACCTGCCGGTCGAAGTCCTGCGCAACCGCGACACCAAGAGCCTGATCCCGCCGCTGCACGGCGCGCTGCTCAAGAACGAGGCCGACGTGATGCTGTTCGAGCGGCTCGCATTTATCAACCGGCGCGCGGCGAACTAGGCGCTCATTCGGCGCCCAAGTGGCGACCGGCGGTCCGACCGCCGGTCGCAACCCTTCAGAATCCGGCGGTAATCGACACGACGACGCCGTCCTTGGCGTTGTGATACAGGGTCGTGCCCTTGCCGCCGGTGACGGCGCGGTCGAGGTCGTTGCCGATATACTGGACGCCCAGTGTCACGAACTTGTACTTGAAATCGACACCGACCATGTAGTCGATCTTGCTGTCCGAGCCGTAGTCGAATACGCCCTTTTCGCGCCCGACCGAAGCCTTGAGGGTCAGCGGCGTGTCCTTGATACCGTAGGTGCCGAGAAGCCAGAGATAGAAATTGTCCTGGTCGGCGGTGTGGTTTTGCTTGGGCACGTAGTTACCGCCGAGCGTCAGGCCGACAGGGCCGAGGGTTCCGGCAATCGTGACGAACGGCTCGATATAGCTGACGCCGCGCCCGCCCGGGTAGACATAGTACAGCGCGCCGATCGTCGGCGTGATCGCGCCGAAAGCTTTCGAATAGCCGACGGTCAGGTCGATTTCCTGCTCCGAGCCGTTATGGAAGCCCGAGCCGTCGGTGTACGCGCCGATCGGTTCGATCGTCGAACCCCAGATGCTCGCGAAGAGCCCGATCGACGACGTCGCGACGAGGCTCGCCTGCCCCGCGACATCGCGGTCGCTCAGCGAGACGCCGCGGAAGCGATAGTCGGTGACGAAAGCGGCCGTGCCGGTGAAGACGACCGGCGGCGGCGGGCCCGCGTCTTCGGCCTGCGTGGCAACACCAGTCAGCATCCAGCCGAGCGCGGCGAGCGCCGCAGCGTTCCGAAAATTCGTCATATTCCACTCCCTGGCGGTCCGCCCGCACAGACGTGCGGCCGACCCAATGCAGATTTCATGCACCCGCTCAGGGCACCGTGGGTTCACGGCAGGCTTGTTACGGGCACAATGCGGGGCTTTGGTGCGCCGCACAAGAAAATCCTTACGCCTGGACCGCATTGCGGCGCGCTGTGGATTTCGCGTCACAGCGTTAGCGCCTGATAAAGAAAAAGGGGCCACCGGTTTCCCGGTGGCCCCTGAGTCAAATCCTTGGGGAGGATCGCCATATTGGCCTGCATCTTGTGCACTGCAACATTTCGCATTGCAATGCACAAAATGTCGCGTCGTCAGAAAATTCTGTGCACAGGGTCGGCGCGGGATTTTGCGTGGCGGCGCTGCGCTCGCTAAGCATTGCCGATGAGCGACCTCTTCGCAGCGACCGCCGCCCCGTCCGACTATGACGCCAGCCATATCGAGGTGCTCGAAGGCCTTGAACCCGTCCGTCGCCGCCCCGGCATGTACATCGGCGGCGTCGACGAGCGCGCGCTCCATCATCTCGCCGCAGAAGTCCTCGACAACAGCATGGACGAGGCCGTCGCGGGCCACGCAACGCGCATCGAGGTGAACTTGAACGGCGACGGCTCGCTGAGCATCGCCGACAACGGGCGCGGCATCCCCGTCGACGCCCACCCGCGCTTCCCCGACAAGTCGGCGCTCGAAGTCATCATGACGATGCTCCATTCGGGCGGCAAGTTCAGCGGCAAGGCCTATGCCACCAGCGGTGGCCTGCACGGCGTCGGCGTCTCGGTGGTCAACGCGCTGTCGTCGAGCCTGACCGTCGAGGTGGCGCGCAACCGCGAGTTGTTCCGCCAGTCGTTCTCGCGCGGCCACACGACGACGGGTCTCGAAAAGCTCGGCGCAGTGCCCAACCGGCGCGGCACGACGATCGCTTTTATGCCCGATGCCGACATCTTCGGCCCCGACGCGGCGTTCAAGCCGGCGCGCCTGTACCGGCTGGCGCGCTCGAAGGCGTATCTGTTCCGCGGCGTCGAGATCCGCTGGAAGTGCGACCCCGCGCTGATCGCCGACGCGACGCCTGCCACCGCGACTTTCCAGTTTCCCGGTGGCCTCGCCGACCATTTGCGCGAACAGCTCGGCGACCGCGATCTCGTGACACCGACGCTGTTCGAGGGCCGCGCCGATTTGCCTGAAGGTCAGGGGGCCGTGGAATGGGCCGTCGCGTGGCCGCTCTACGGCGAAGGCGCGTCGTCCTATTATTGCAACACCATCCCCACCCCCGACGGCGGCACCCACGAAGCAGGCCTCCGCGCCGCGCTTGCCAAGGGCATCAGGGGATTCGCCGGGCTCGTCGGACAGAAGCGCGCCGCCGATCTCGCCCCCGAGGACGTGATGACCGGGGCGGAAATCATGCTGTCGCTGTTCATCCGCGACCCGCAGTTCCAGAGCCAGACCAAGGACCGACTGACCAGCCCTGAGGCTGCGCGCCTCGTCGAGAGCGCGCTCCGCGACCATTTCGATCATTGGCTGAGCGATTCGCAGGATCGCGGGCGCGCGCTGCTCGGCT
>JBBQVB010000162.1:0-4926 GCA_038211965.1 Sphingomonadales bacterium | reverse complement strand
CTCGAAACCGAACGCGGCGCGCGTCAGACCGAACTCGACAAGATCGACGCCGAACTTGCCGCCGACACGCGCTTCGGTGCGATCGACGACCGGCCCGCGACGATCGCCGAAATGCGCGCCACACTGTTGCCGGGCGAGGTCTTTCTGAAAATCGCCGAACTGCGCGCGCGTGCCTTCGGCATCGTCATCGGCAAGGATCAGGTGCAGGTCTATCCGATCAAGGCATCGGCGCGCGAACTTGCCGCGCTGTCGGGCGTCGTGCGCGAATCGATCCGCGACGAGTCGATCAAGACGATCCCGCAGTTCCGCGTCGCCGCCGCGCGCGGCTTGTTCAACCTGATCGCCGGTCCCGCCGCAGCGCAGCTGACCGCTGCGTCGGCGATCGTCGTCGATCCCGCCGGGCCGCTGACCAACCTGCCCCTCGGCGTGCTCGTCATCAACGACGCCAGCGTCAAAACCTACGCCGCGACCGCCAGAAAAGCCCCCAACGACTATAGTCAGGTCGCCTTCCTCGCCGCCAAGGCCGACATTTCGACGGCATTGTCGCCACAGTCGTTCATCGACACGCGCAAACGCGCCGCATCGACGGCAAAGCGACCCTTCATCGGTTTTGGCCAGCACGCGCTGCCGCCCGTCGACGGCATTGCGCGTCCCGACGTCCAGATCGGCCATGGCTGCCCGGTCAAGTACACGCAGCTCGCCGAGATCTTCAACTACCCGACCAACAAGCCGATCGGCGAGAACACCCTCGTCGTCGCCGCCAACGCGCTCGGCGTCGGCGATGCGCCGCGCGTCACCGGGGCCGCCTTCACCGATACCGCCATGCTGGCGCGCGGCGCGCCCGGCAAGGGCGACCTCGACCAGTTCGAAGTGCTGCACTTCGCGACGCACGGCCTCGTCGAAACGCAGATTGGTTGCGCCAACATCCCGCCGTCGCTGCTGACGTCGATCGGCGATCAGGGGTCCGACGGCTTCCTCAGCTTCGAGGAGATCGCCAAGCTGCAGCTCGACGCCAACCTCGTCGTCCTGTCGGCGTGCGAAACGTCGAGCGGCGTCAGCGCCACCTCGGCGCGCCGCTCGGGGCAGGAGGAGGGCGGCAAATCTCTCGAAGGCCTCGTCCGCGCCTTTCTGACGGCGGGCAGCCGTGCCGTCGTCGCGACCTATTGGAAAGTCTCGACAAGCGGCGAATCGGATGAATTGATCCGCGCCTTCTATACCGAGGGCCGCAACCACAGCATCGGCGACTCGCTGCGCCTCGCCCAGACGACGCTGATCGCCCAACCGCGCTTTTCGCACCCGTATTTCTGGGGGGCCTATTTCGTGGTAGGCGACGCCAGCAAGTCGATGCTGACGGGAACTGCGGTGGCGGCGGCACAATAGTCGCGACCGTTACTTCGTCGACAGCCGCGTATCGTGCCGCGCCGGGACGCGCGGCGGCAGGGAGGTCGGCGTGATCCAGGTGAGTTCGCAGGCGCTGGATGCCTTCGCGGCGCGCGCCGAAGGCGATTACGTCGTCCGACTGGCTAAATTTCTTCAGGGCGCGGTTCCTGCCCTTGCCGCCGAAACGCCGTCGGCGCTGATTGCCGAGACGCATCGTCAAGTCGAAAAGGCGCGCCATTACGGCATCACGAGCGAGCGCGGAGTCGCGTCGTTTGCAATCACGGCCGCCAATCTCGGTGCCGAATTCGACATCGAATTCCCCGCTGCGACGGCGTGCCTCAACGCTTGGGACATCGGCGAAGCGGCCAAGGTCGAGTGGCTCGAAAGCTGGACATTGCAGTTGTTCGATGAGTTGACCTGATCGATCCGATGGCTTGGGGAGATGCCTTCGCCGACGCCTGGTCGGCCGCCACCGACGCGGCGAAGGCCGGTGCGTCGAAAGTCGCCAGCGGGGCGCAATGGCTGGGCCAAAAAAGCGCGGATGCGGCGCGCCTGCTGGCTGAAGCAGCGAAGCAACGTGCCGATGCGGTGGCTGCCTACACGGCGCGCCTCGCCGAGGCCGCCAAGGCGAAGCTCGAGCAGGCCGTCGATGCGGCGCGCGGCGGGCTTCGCGACGGTCTGCGAACTGCCGGTGACCGCGGCTTCGACGCCCTCGGGCAGGCTGGCGAGGCCGCGCGCCAAGCCAAGCAAGGTGTCGTCGAGGCCTATGACAAGGCGAGGAAGATGTTCGGTGCTGGCAAGGTCGCGGCTCCCGTGCAGAAGTGTCCGGGCACCGGCGGCGACGGCGCGGCGGACGCAGACCGCGACGGCTGGCTGATGAGCCCGCAGGGACCGGGCAAGGACTGCCTAGCCACGCCGCCGGGCGACAGCGCCTTGTCGTCGTCGCGCGCCGCGGCTTTCGTCTCACCATCCGCGTGCTGCAACGAGAAGCGGGCGGCTGGCGCGCCCACCCGCGACATCATCTATGTCAACGGCATCAATACCGACGCCAGGGCACACTGCGAAACGCTCAATGCGATTGCCGCGCAAACCTGCGGGCGCGTCGTCGGGGTCTATAACGCGACGGAGGGCGGCATGGCCGATGCGGCGCAGACCGGTCAGGACCGGCGGCTCATCAAACAGGCGTCCGCAGGCAAATCGTTACCGATCAGCGATGGCCGCAACCCTGCGGTCGATACGCTCGCGGCGACCGTCACGGACGAAATCCGCGACGGGCGGACGCCCGAGATCTGGGCGCACAGCCAGGGCGGAGCGGTCACCAGCCTCGCTTTGTACGACGCCCGCAACCGGTTGGCGGTCGAACTCGGCTCGGCGGATCCGTTGGCCGGTGTCGCGGTCAAGAGCTTTGGATCGGCTGCTCCGAAGTGGGTCGATGGGCCGACGTACGAGCATTTCATCCATGTCAACGATGCGACGCCGTCGCTGTTCGGCCTTGGACATTCGGCGGCAGGCGATGCCTTGCATGCGGGCGCTGGCGCCGTCGTGCGGCGCTTCTCGGGCGATCCGGCATCGGCAATGCCGTTCGCGGCGACACCCGACACAGGCTGGCTCCCGGCGCTGACGAGCAATCACGGTGTCGAACAGACGTATCTGAAGATGGAGAAGCAATTGCATGGCGGCTGCCCGTGACCGACGCTGTTCGATCGTCGCCCTTGCCCTGCTCGCCGGCTTCATGGTCTGGTTTGCCGTCGACGGAAGGGGAGGGGCGGCGGACATGACCGTGACGACCGATCGCGAGCGTGCCGACGCTCTGGTGACCGCCTATGCCCGCCATGTCGGCGCGGGGCGGCGAACGCTCGACGCCGGCGGCGATGTCAGCTTCGGATCGAGCGGCCTGCACTACGACGCGGCGCGGGCGGTATTGACCGGCCGTGTCTTCGTCAACGGCGCGTCGCTGCGGACCGCCAAGCCCGAGGGACAGGCAAATTACCGGCGCATGGTCGGGGCGTTGAACGACCCGGCGATCGGCGGAATGTTCGAGCGCGGCGGCGGGGTCTTCGTTCTCGACGAAGCGCGCGAGGCCTATTCGCTGGTGGTCGACTTTCCCGTCGCGACGACCGACCGCGCAACGCTGATCGCACGCATGGAGACGCTGCAGGATATCGCAGCCGCTTGGACGACGCGCTGGTTCTTTCGCGTCGCCAAGATCATGCACGGCCACGAACCTGCACCCACGGTGCCAGTGACGCGAGCCACGGACCCCGGATGATTGGAACCTGACCCATGGGAATGCCCGCCGCCCGCGTCACCGACATGCACACCTGTCCGATGGTGACCGGTGTCGTGCCGCATGTCGGCGGGCCGATCCTGCCGCCTTGCGCGGTGACGGTCATCACCGGCGGGCTGCCGCAGGCGCGGGTGTCGGACATGCTGGTCTGCGTCGGTCCGCCCGACGTCATCATCAAAGGGTCGGCGACGGTGATCGTCTGCGGGCTGCCCGCCGCGCGGCTGGGCGATATGACGGCGCACGGCGGGGTTATCGTCGTCGGCTTTCCCACCGTGTTGATCGGTGACGCGGGCGGCGGCGGCGCGGGCGCGGCGGGGCTCGCGGCGGGTGCGGCGATCGGCAACGCGGCGGCGCAGGCGAAGGCGATGATCGCCGCCGCGGTCGAGGGCGTGCCGTTCTGCGAGCGGTGCATGCAATGAGCGACGTCGCCCTTGGCCCCACCGACCCGACGCGGTCGGGCTGGTTCGCGGTAATCGACACTGCGCAGGATCCGCGCCTGCTGCCGCTCGTTGAGTGTGGCACGTCCGCTTGTCTGTTCGCGGGCACGCTCGACCCCGTGCTTGCCGCCGCGTCGCCGTGGCTGGTGCCGCTCGGCGACGCGCCCAGGCTGTTCGCGGCTTGGCGCGGGCCGGGGCAGGGGCGCAACTGGGGCATCCTGTGTCGCTCGACGCTGCCGTTCGCCGAGGTGCGCCGTCACTTCCGCAAGTTCTTGCAGGCCAAGCTCCCCGACGGCACCGTCGCGCTGTTCCGCTTCTACGATCCGCGCGTCTTCAACACCTATATCCGCGCCGCGACGCCTGCCGAACGCGCGCCGTGGTTCGATGCAGTCGATGTTTTTGCGGTCGAAGGCGCGGCCGCGGGTGTCGTTCACAACTATCGCCTGCTCGCGGGCGTATTATATGACGGGAATGAAATGATCGCGTAGAGCGCGACGGGGAGTGGCGTATGCACGGCGAGGCCGATGTGCTGGGCGAGTTGCTGGGGCGCCGCGCCAACCCCGCCGCGCCCGCAATGCCGGTTGCCGCCGCTCCGATCGCGTCGCGGCTCGGTGCCGCCCGCCCATGGCTCGCGCTCGTCGTCGTCGCGCTTGCGGCGGCGGCGGTGCTGTTCGGCGCGGGGCCGCTGTACGTCTGGCTGTCGGGCGGCAGCGTCGGTGCGTCGGCAGGGGGTGCGGCGCTCGCCGAACTATCGGAGTATGTGCCGCTGCTCACCTTCGCGTGGATCGGTGCGTGGCTGTTGCGCTAGCCTTGATCCGTGCC
>JBBQVB010000161.1:0-4991 GCA_038211965.1 Sphingomonadales bacterium | reverse complement strand
CAGGACGGGCGAGGTGCTCGAGGGCGGCTCCTTGCCCGAGGGGTGGTATGCGCCGAGCCTGGCCAGCGATTTGCGCGCCGGACTGGGGGGCTGGACGGCAGCCGAGATCGTCGAGTACCTCAAAACCGGCTCCACCGCGAGTGCCGCACCCGCCGGTCCGATGTCCGAGGTCATCGCCAACTCGACGCGCTATTTCAGCGACGCCGACCTCAACGCGGTGGCGACCTACCTGAAGGACATGCCGGCGGACACGCACGACGAGCCCAAGACGAGGCAGCTCGCGAACCAGGCACTCGCGCGCGGCCAGGCCGTGTTCACCGACAACTGCGCCGGCTGTCACATGCCCGATGGCCGCGGCATACCGGGGGTCTTTCCGGCACTCGCCGGTAGTTCGGCGATTCAAGCCGGGCAAGCGGCGACCGTGCTCCGAGTCGTCCTTCAGGGCGACCGAATCGTGAGGACGCCGGCCAAGCCCACCGGCATCGCGATGCCGGCGTTCGATTGGAAGCTCAACGACGACCAAGTGGCCGATGTCGTCAACTACATCCGCAACGCCTGGGGAAATCGTGCGTCATCGGTGAGCACCCGTGCGGTCGCGAAGGTACGCAAGAGCCTCGACGTCAGCAACACGGCGAGGTGACGCAATGCCGATGTCAATGCGGGACTCGAAGCGCCGGACGGTGGCGGCTGCATTGCTGATGGCGATGTTGAGCCCGGTGTTGGCGCAAACGGAAACGCAGACCATCGCCCGGAGCCCTATCGTCGATGCCAGGCTGATCGTCACCCAGGTCTGTGCGGCCTGCCACGGCGCCGATGGCAACAGCATCGGCGGCGCCATCCCTTCGCTGGCGCAGCAAGGCGCCGACTACCTGTACGACCAGCTCCTGCAGTTCGCGGCCCAAGGACATCGCCGCGCGAACGGCGTCATGGGCGCGATGGCGGTGAATTTGACTCCGCAAGAGATGAGAAGCCTCGCCGACTACTTCTCGTACCAGACGCTCAAGCCCACGCCACCCGACATGTCCTCGACGACACGAGGCAAGTCGATCTATCTCGGTGGCATCCCCGGCAAGAATGTGCCTGCCTGCGCGTCCTGCCACGGGTCGGGCGCCGAAGGGCTGGCGCCTGCGTTCCCGCGACTGGCCGGCCAACACGCGCCCTACATCGTCATCCAGCTTAGGCAGTTTCGCAGCGGCAGCCGCGCCAGCGATCCCCGAGCCTTGATGCGCACGCTGTCCGCAAAGATGTCCGACGCCGAGATGGACGCGGTCGCGCACTACGTTGCCGGGCTTCGATAAGCGGCAGATTCGACAACGACAGACAGACCACAAAAACCACTGAAAGGCAGCGCCATGGCGACGGCTCGAAAAACGGCGAAAACGACAAGCGCAGCGGATTGGTTCCTCACCGATGTGAAGCAACTGCGCCGGCAAGCCCGCGAGCACATGGAGAAGGGCCCGGTCACCGACAACTACCAGGGCGACGCCAAGCAGACGACCGCGATCCTGCAGGCGGTGCTGGCGACCGAGATCGTCTGCGTGCTGCGCTACACCGCGCATTCGATCATGGCCGAGGGGATTTCCAGCGACAGCGTCGCCGAGAAATTCTCGGAACATGCGAGCGACGAGCAGAAGCACGCGATGCGCGTCGCCGATCGGATCGACCAGATCGGCGGCAAGCCCGACTTCGATCCCGCCACCCTGACCGCGCGCTCGGCGACCGAATATTCCGAGGGCGCCGATCTCGTCGACATGATCAGGGAGAACCTGGTCGCCGAGCGGATCGTGATCGAGCACTACCGCGAGCTGATCCGCTTTTTCGGCGACAAGGACCCGACGACGCGGGTCATGATCGAAGGGATCCTCACCGACGAAGAAGATCACGCGAGCGACATGCACGACCTGCTGGTCGCCCACGAAGGTAGGCCGTTCCTGCCGAAGTAGGCGGGTCTCGGTAGCAATGGGACCTGTCGTCGACGTTGGGAAAGCGATTCGAATCCGCTTTCGGAAGTTGTCCGAAGCGTCCGTCGACCTTGACAGCGATGTGTCGGCGCTGTACATCACGTCGTTATCGCAACGCGAATCCGCGCAGCCTCGGTGCACGTCTCGTTCGCCAAGCGCTTGCTCTCGTGTCAGGCCGCCGCCCCGGGCACATGTAATGCAGTGCACGTGTCTGCGCGAATCGCAAACGAGTCCAACGGTGCTGGAGTCAGACAAATGCATTTGACGCTGCAAAAAGTACCGGTAAGGCTTTCACTCGCTCTGCTGCTCGGCGCCTGTGCGTTGCTGGCCGCGGCGCAGACGCCGCCGCCCGCAGCGGCGGCGAGCGCCGCGACATCGCCCAGCGGGACGCGCGCCAATTTCGCGCCGAACGATCCGCCGGGTGAATGGCACAGCCAGGCGCGCGACTACGCCAACACGCGCTACAGCCCGCTCGACCAGGTCACGGCAGGCAACGTCGCCAAGCTGCGCGTCGCCTGGACTTTTTCCGACGGCACGCAGAACGGGCACGAGGCCGCGCCGCTGGTGTTCGACAACACGATGGTCTTGGTGACGCCGTTTCCGAACCTGGCTTACGCGCTCGACCTCACCAAGGCCGGCGCGCCGATCAAGTGGTCGTATTCGCCGAACCCGACGCCGGTCGCGATCGGCAAGGCCTGCTGCGACACCGTCAACCGCGGCGGCGCCTACGCGAACGGCAAGATCATCTACAACGTGCTCGACATGCACACCGTCGCGGTCGACGCGAAAACCGGCAAGGAAGTCTGGCGCACGAAGATGGGCGACGTGACGAGCGGCGAAACGATGACCATGGCGCCGTTCGTCGTCCGCAACAAGGTCTACGTCGGCAACTCGGGTGGCGAGCTCGGAGTCCGGGGCTGGTTTGCCGCGCTCGACGTCGACACCGGCAAGGAGCTCTGGCGTGCCTACAGCAGCGGCACTGACGAGGACGTGAAGATCGGCGCCGACTTCAAGCCGTTCTATCCATGGATGGTCGGCAAGGATCTCGGCAGGACGAGCTGGCCATCGGGCATGGATCGCACAAGCGGCGGCGCCGTGTGGGGCTGGATTTCCTACGACCCAGAGACTAACCTCATCTACTACGGCACCAGCAACCCAAGCCCGCGCGTTCCGGCGCAGCGCCCCGGCTACAACCTGTGGACCAGCGCGATGTTCGCGCGCGACGCGACCACCGGCATGGCGAAGTGGGCGTACCAGTTCACGCCGCACGACCAGTGGGACTACGACGGCGTCAACGAGAACGTCCTGATGGACATCAATTTCCAGGGCAAGCCGCGCAAGGTGCTGGTGCACTTCGATCGCAACGCGTTCGCCTACACGATCGACCGCACCACCGGCGAGGTGCTGATTGCGACGCCGTTCGCGTACCAGAACTGGTCGACCGGCATCGACCTGAAGACCGGCATGCCTGGAGTCGTACCGGAGATGCAGCCCAAGCCTGGGATCAAGCTTTCGAACGTCTGCCCGCCCGACATCGGCGGCAAGGACTGGCAGCCTTCCGCGTTCTCGCCGCGCACCGGGCTCGTCTATGCCGGTATCTTCAACCTGTGCATGGACGTGACCGACCACCTGCAGTCGTACATCCGCGGCGCACCCTACGACGGCATGGAAATGACGCGCCACCCGGCGCCCGGCGGCAACTGGGGCGAGTTCATGGCCTGGGACCCGGTCGCCGGCAAGAAGATGTGGGCCATCAAGGAGCACTTCATGACGATGAGTGGCGTGCTCGCGACCGCCGGTGACGTCGTCTTCTACGGCACCGCCGACGGCTGGTTCCGGTCGGTCGATGCGAAGAGCGGCACGGTGCTCTGGTCGTACAAGCTCGGCTCGGGCGTGATCGGCCAGCCGATGACTTACCTCGGACCCGACAAGCGCCAATACGTGGCCGTCTATTCGGGTATCGGCGGCGTCGCGATGCTCAGTTCCTCGATGCCGGGATTCCCGCCGCGCGGCAGCACGCTCTACGTGTTCTCGATCAACGGCGATTCGCCGCACAGCGCCGCCGGCATGCTGACGACCGAAGCCGGCGGCACCGCGGTGCAGTCGGGCCCGACGATCGGAGGCAAGCGATGAAACACGTCTCGACTTCGCGCGCGGCGTCTTGGCTCCTGGCGAGCGCGGCGCTCGCGCTGCTCGCCGCGTGCCAACGCTTCGAGGGCGGCAGAACGGTGGCGGCGCAGCCTAGTATCGGCGAAGACGCGATCGCCGCAGTGCCGCTGGGCGATGTCGCCGGCGCGGTCAGCACGCTTGGGAGTTCGATCGCGAACCCCTACGGCAGCGACCCGCAGGCGGTGCAACAAGGCGAACAACTGTTCGTCAAGATGAACTGCGCCGGCTGCCATGGCTACGGAGCCAAAGGAGGCATAGGGCCGGACCTGACCGACAAGTATTGGCGCTATGGCGGCGTACCGGTGGCGATCTACAAGTCGATCTACGAAGGTCGGCCGCAGGGCATGCCGGCTTGGAATCCTGCCCTGCCGCCGCAGGACATCTGGAAGCTGGTCGCCTACATCGGCTCGCTCGGGGGCACCTACACCCCCGACCAATACCAGGCTTCTATCCAGGGCGACCACGTCGGCGACAACGTCGCCGCGGAGGTGCGGCCGACCTTGGCGGGCGCCGGGGCCGCATCGGCTCCGGCTGCAAGGACCGAAAGCGCCGCGCAGCCGAACGCCGAAGCCCGGCCAGACGTCGCCGGCACGCCACCAAACACCAAGCCATGAGGCTCGGCCACGCTGCGTTCGGCGCAACGCTGCTGGTCGCGCCGCTGCTCGGCGCGACGCAGCCGATGTCGTATCTGCGCACCTTCGGTGCGGCCGGCGATCCCGCGACGCAACTCGGCTGGGGCCTGGGCGTTGTCTCGGTCGTCGTCACGATCGTCATCGGCGTGCTGCTGCTGGCAGGCAGCCTCAGGAAGCGCGCGCGACCCGCGAATGCGCGCGATCTGGCGGTAAGCAGCGACTCCGGCGG
>JBBQVB010000160.1:0-5038 GCA_038211965.1 Sphingomonadales bacterium | reverse complement strand
GCCGCCTTGGCGTTCAATGTGTCGAACACCGTCTCGATCAGCACGATGTCGACGCCGCCGTCGAGCAGCGCATCGATCTGCTCGCGGTAGACCGACTTGACGCCGTCGAAATCGACTTCGCGGTAGCCGGGGTCGCTGACTCGCGGCGAGATCGACAGTGTCTTGTTGGTCGGCCCGCACGCGCCCGCCACCCAGCGCGGCCTGCCGTCGCGCGCCGTTGCAGCATCGGCGCAGTCGCGGACGATGCGCGCTGCGGCGCGGTTGATCTCGGGAACGCGCGCTTCGAGGCCGTAGTCGCTCTGGCTGATCCGCGTCGCATTGAAGGTGTTGGTCGCAACGATGTCTGCCCCGGCGTCGAGGTAGGCGTCGCAGATCGCCGCGACGATGTCGGGCCGCGTCAGGTTGAGCAGGTCGTTGTTGCCCTTCTGGTCGTGCGTCACCGCGAGGTCGCCGCGATAGTCCGCCTCGGCGAGGCCGTAGTTCTGGATCGCGGTGCCGTAGGGCCCGTCCTTGATCAGGATGCGCGTCGCGGCGGCGGCGCGGAGGTCGGCGGCGACACTCATGCCGCCAGTTCCTGTGCCGCCGCGGCGGCGGGGCGGACGCCGAGCAGGTGGCAGATCGAATAGGCCAGCTCGGCGCGATTCAGCGTGTAAAAGTGGAAGTGGCGCACCCCACCCGCGTAGAGGCGGCGGCAGAGCTCGGCGGCGACCGTCGCGGCCACCAGCTGGCGCGCGGCGGGCTTGTCGTCGAGGTTGTCGAACAGCCGCGCCATCCACGCCGGTACCGCCGTGTTGCATCCCGCCGCCATCTTGCGGAGCTGCGCGAAGTTGCTGACCGGAAGGATGCCCGGCACGAGTTCGGCGGTGATACCGCGCGCCGCCGCCGCGTCGCGGAAGCGGAAGACGGTATCGGGTTCGAAGAAGAATTGCGTGATGCCGCGCACCGCCCCCGCGTCGAGCTTGCGCGCGAGGTGATCGACATCGGCCCCCGGATGCGTCGCGTCGGGATGCGGTTCGGGATATGCCCCGACCGACAGCTCGAAATCGGCGACGCGCCTGAGGCCCGCCACGAGGTCGGCGGCGCTGGCGTAACCATCGGGGTGTGCCGCGAACTTCTCTCCCGCGCGCGGCGGGTCGCCGCGCAGCGCGACGATGTGGCGGACGCCGGCGTCCCAATAGGCACGCGCCACCGCGTCGATCTCGGCGCGGCTGGCATCGACGCAGGTCAGGTGCGCGGCGGCCGGAATGCCGGTCTCGCGAACGATGCGCGCGACGGTGGCGTGGGTACGCTCGCGCGTCGACCCGCCCGCGCCGTAGGTCACCGAGACGAAGCGCGGCGACAGTGGCGCGAGCGTCTCGACCGACTGCCACAGCGTCGCTTCCATGGCATCGGTCTTGGGCGGGAAGAACTCGAACGATACGCCGATGTCGCCAGGCAGGTCGGCATAGAGCGGCGGGTTCACCGCGCGCGCCGCTTCGTTCATCTGGTGGAGGGTCAGGGTCATGCGGCAACTCGCTGCTGCAAAGGGGGACGCTCGCCGAGCCATAAAGTCACGGTCAGCGGCTGTTCGATGCCCTCGGGGGCGCAAAGATGCGCGACGACGCGCGCGTCGAGACCCGATGCGCGCATCCAGCCGCTGACCTGGGGGTCGTCGAAGCCGAGCCGCATGTGCGCGTGACGGGCGCGCAGTTCCTCGCGGTCGTGCGGCGCGAAATCGGCCACCAATAGCCGTCCGCCGGGGGCGAGCACCCGCGCCGCTTCGGCGATGGCATCGGCGGGGGCATCGGCGAAGTGCAGCACCTGATGCAAAACGACCGTATCGACGCTGGCTGAACGCTGCGGCAGTGCGAACATGTCGCCGTGGCGGATTTCAGCATGGCCCAATCCCGCCGCCTCGATGCGGCCGCGCGCGAGGCGCAGCATCTCGGGCGAGCGGTCGAGGCCGGTCGCGGCACTGGCGCGCGACCCGAGCAGCTCGATCATTCGCCCGGTGCCGGTACCGATGTCGAGCAATGTCCCGAGATTGCGCCCGCCAAGTGCTGCAACGACCGCCGCCTCGACCTCGCTCTCGGCGATGTGCAGCGAGCGAACGCGGTCCCATGTCGCCGCCTGAGCCTCGAAATAGGCCGTTGCGCTGGCATCACGCTCGGCGCGCACGGCGGCGAGCGCGGCGATATCGGCAGCCGCCTCGCCCTCGTTCCAGCCATCGAGCGCCGCCAGCGCGGGGCCGCAGACGCCTGCGTCACCCAGTCGCACGAACACCCACGCGCCTTCCTTGGTGCGCCGGACCAGTCCCGCGTCGGCGAGGATGCGGACGTGGCGAGAGACACGCGGCTGGCTTTGCCCGAGCACCTGCGCCAGTTCGCCGACCGCCAGTTCCATCCGCCGCACGAGCAGCAGGATGCGGACCCGTGTCGGGTCGGCAAGCGCTCGAAAGACAGGCAGCGCGGTCTGCATCGCAGGGATATAAAGATGTCTTTATATCCCTGTCAACGTCGGTTGGCGTGTAACCTTGGACGTTTCGGTAACGGAGCCTTGTTCGCGCACTGTCGTTATGGCACGCGCACCGCCGCCCCCGCAGGAACCCTGTCTATGCGCCGCCTCGCCTCGCGCCTGTCCGCCGGAATGCTCGCGATGGCCGTCGCGGCGTGCGCGCATCCGCACCCGGGTAACAACACTGCCGCGCTGCGTGACCCTTACGAGAAGACCAACCGCACCATCTACGGCATCAATCGCGGCCTCGACAAAGCCGTCGTCACGCCCGCGACCAAGGTCTATCGCGCCGTCATTCCGACTGCCGCGCGCCACGGAGTGTCGAACGGCTTCAGCAACCTCGTGGAGCCGACCTCGTTCATCAACGCCGTGCTCCAGGGCAAGATCAAGCAGGCGTTTCGGACCGTCGACCGCTTCCTGATCAACAGCGTGCTCGGCGTCGGCGGCCTTGCCGATCACGCGACGAGCATGGGCCGCCCCGCCGAGCCCGAGGACTTCGGCCAGACGCTGGCGGTCTGGGGTGTCAACTCGGGGCCGTATCTGATGTTGCCGTTCATCGGTCCATCGACGCTGCGCGACGCGGTCGGTTTCGGCGTCGACAGCTTCGCCGACCCGATCCCCTATGCGCGCAACGCCGCGCTCGACCCGTCGTTCGGTCAGAAGGTCGCGATCTTCGGCGGCCAGACGCTCAACTTGCGCTCGGACCTCATCGACGCTGGTGTCGACGGGGTGCTGGCGAGCAGCCTCGACGAATATGCGACCGTCCGCTCGGCGTATCTCCAGCGCCGCCAGTCCGACATCTACGATGGGTCGCCGCCCGAGGAAGACGAGGACGCCGCCGTTCCCGATGCGCCGCTGGCCCCCGGCGCGACCCCTCCGGCACCGGTGTCGCCGAAGTGAGACTTGCCGCGCTGGCTGCGCTGGTCCTGCTCGGCGGCTGCGACCGCACCCCTGCGCCTGCGACCGCCGACGAGGCAGCGATCGCGCAGGCCGAGCGCCGCGCCATCGAGAATGTCGACGCAGCCAACGCGGCAGCCGCGCAGCGCGAAGCTGCACCGGTGACCGCCGGACCGGGCGGAACAAAGTAGCGCGACGCCGGGTTTCGGGGATTGATCACCAACCCTGAGGAACTTGCTATGCGCCTGCTAACCACCACCGCCCTCGCGCTTTCCCTGACCGTCGGCCTCGCCGCCTGCGGCACGAAGGCCGAAGACACCACTGCGACGACGACCACCACCGCAACCGATACGGCCACCGCACCCGCAGCGGTCGGCGACGCGGCAGCGACGGGCAGCGGCGCAGGCACCGGCACCGATGCGATGGCATCGGGCGGCAGCAGCGGCGGCGCGATGACCGGCAGTGGCGCCGGCGCCGGTACGACCGGCAGCATGGCGAGCGGCAGCGACGCCGGCAGCGCCTCGGGTTCGTCGGCGACCGGCGCGACATCGGGTTCGAGCATGGGTTCGGGTTCGGCACAGGGTACCCCGCCCACCGACAGCACCACCGGCGGCCAGTCGGCGAACAACCCCGGCGGCGCTACCCCGCCGCGCTGATCACTTCTCGACCGCATACAAGAAGGGCCGCGACTTGCGTCGCGGCCCTTTTCGTTTGCACGGGTTACGTGGGACTTAGAAATCCATCCCGCCCATGCCGCCCATGCCGCCGCCGCCGCCCATGCCGCCGCCATGACCCTTGTCGTCGGCGGGCAGCTCGGTGATCGCGGCCTCGGTGGTGATCAGCAGCGCCGCGACCGAAGCGGCATCCTGAAGCGCTGTACGCACGACCTTGGTCGGGTCGATGACGCCCGCGACGACGAGGTTCTCGTAAACCTCGGTCTGCGCGTTGAAGCCGATGTTGGCATCGCCACCATCGAGCAGGCGACCCGAGACCACCGCACCGTCATGACCGGCGTTCTGCGCGATCTGGCGGACCGGCGCGAACAGCGCCTTGCGGATGATGTCGACGCCGCGCGTCTGGTCGTCGTTGGCACCCTTCATGCCCTCGAGCGCCTTGGTCGCGTACAGCAGCGCAGTACCGCCGCCGGCCACGATGCCCTCTTCGACGGCAGCGCGCGTCGCGTGCAGCGCGTCGTCGACGCGGTCCTTGCGCTCCTTGACCTCGACCTCGGTCGCGCCGCCGACCTTGATGACCGCAACGCCGCCCGCCAGCTTGGCGAGACGCTCCTGCAGCTTCTCCTTGTCGTAGTCGCTCGTCGTCGTCTCGATCTGCGCGCGGATCTGCTCGACCCGGCCCTTGATTGCGTCGGCGTCACCGGCACCGTCGATGATCGTGGTGTTGTCCTTGTCGATGGTGACGCGCTTGGCGCTGCCAAGCATGGCGAGCGTCACGTTCTCGAGCTTGATGCCGAGGTCTTCCGAGATCGTCTCGCCCTTGGTCAGCGTGGCGATATCCTCGAGCATCGCCTTGCGACGATCGCCGAAGCCGGGAGCCTTGACGGCGCACACCTGGAGGGTGCCGCGCAATTTGTTCACGACCAGAGTCGCGTGCGCTTCGCCCACGACCGCTTCCGCGATAAAGAGCAACG
>JBBQVB010000159.1:0-5070 GCA_038211965.1 Sphingomonadales bacterium | reverse complement strand
CCAGCCCGGTTCGTAGAAGGTCGCGTGCGCCCAGACCTCGAGTACCGAGAACAGCGCCGACGCGACGCCGACGATGACCAAAGTCACCGTCCAGACGAACACCGGCTTCATGCGGATGACGCGGCGGTACGCTGCCGCCATTAGCAGTGTCAGCGAGAATCCCGTCGCGGTGACGATCAGCGTCGGCAGGAAGAACGTCAGCCCCATCGCATTGGCGAGGCCGCCGAGCGCGCGCAGCAGCAGATACGCGCCCCAGCCACCACCCTGCAGCAGCCAGAAGGCGCGATTCTTGTCGGCGAAGAACGACTGGTTGCGGAAGGCGGCAAGCGGCATCGCGCACGAGTGTAGCAGGTGCCGGCGGAGAGCGTCAGGGGGCGCTCGCCAGCCCTTCGATCGGGGGCCGCGGCCCTGTACGGGCGACGCCGACGAGCGTTGCTCCGACCGAACCCGCGATCGACCAGCGCCTACGCGGCTTGTTCGCCGCCCGGTTGGAAATCGAGCGCGACGCCGTTGATGCAGTGGCGCAGCCCCGTCTCGTCACGCGGGCCGTCGGGAAAGACGTGACCGAGGTGACCGCCGCAAGTGGCGCAATGGACCTCGGTGCGCGTCATCCCGAGCGAGCGATCGACGGTGGTTTCGACCGCACCCGGGATTTCGCGGAAGAAGCTCGGCCATCCGCTGCCGCTGTCGTATTTCGCGCCCGAATCGTAAACCGGCGTGCCGCAGCCCGCGCAGGCATAGATGCCGGTGCGCTTTTCATAGTTGAGCGGGCTCGTGCCGGGGCGCTCGGTGGCGTGGTCGCGCAACACCGCGCGCGCCTGCGGGCTGAGCTGGTCGTCGTTGACGGAAATGGTCATGCGGGGTCTCCTTCGGTTGCCAATATTGGGTCGCCGCTCGAATTCGTCATCCCGGCGAACGCGGGGATGGCGGCGGAAAAGCGTGTCGCAGCCGATTTCGCCGGGATTGCGCGCCGCGTTACACGCGCTACGCTCGCGCCGATGCATTCGAAGCAACTCGGCCTCGGCCTCGCCACCGCGCTCGTCGCGGGCAACATGATCGGGTCGGGCATCTACCTGCTGCCGCTGACCACCGCGAGCATCGGCTCGATGAGTATCGTGTCGTGGGGCATCACGGCGGTCGGCGCGCTGCTCCTCGCGCTGGTGTTCGCGCGCGTCGCGGTGCTGCGGCTGACGCCGGGCTTCACGCTCGCCGACACGGTGCGCGCCGAGTTCGGCGGCTTCGCGGCGTATCTGTGGAGCCTCGTCTATTCGCTGTCGGCGACGATCGGCTGCATCGCCGTGGCGCTCGCGGCGGTCGGCTATCTCGCGTGGTTCGTGCCGAAGCTTGCCGAGCCGGGGTGGACGCTTGTCGGCACTGTCGCGGCGCTGTGGCTGCTCGCGCTCGCCAACCTGTCGGGGGCGCGCACCGTGGCGCGGATCGAAGCGGCGTCGCTGCTCGTCGGCCTCGTGCCGGTCCTGCTCGTCGCGGTCGCAGGCTGGTGGTGGTTCTCGGTGGAAACCTTCACAGCGTCATGGAACGTCAGCGGCCAGCCGATGGGCCAGGCAATTCCCGCGTCGCTGGTGCTGATCTTCTGGGCGTTCACCGGCTTCGAGAGCGCCGCGATGGCGAGCGCCGTCGTCACCGACCCGGCGCGGAATGTCCCCATCGTCACCGTCGGCGGCGTCGCGATTGCGGCGGTGATCTACATCGCGGCGTGCACTGCGCTCAGCGGCATCACACCGGCGCTCGAGATGGCCAGGCAGACCGCGCCGTTCGCCGCTGCCGTCGCCAAGGCGGTCGGCGGCATCGCCGGCGGGCTGGTCGCAGCGTGCGCGCTGGTCAAGGCGAGCGGCACGCTCGGTGGCTGGCTGCTCGTCGGCGCCGAGACCACGCGCGCCGGGGCGCACGCCGGGCTGTTCCCGCGCGCGCTCGCCGAGGACACCGCGCGACCGCCGCGCCGCGCGCTACTGCTGATCGCGACCGGCTTGAGCCTGGTCACGCTGGCCACCGCCGCGCCGAGCATCGGCAAGCAGTTCGCGACGATCATCAACGTCTCGACGCTGTTCTGCCTGTTCGCCTATCTCGGCGTGTGTTGCGTGCTGGCCAAGATCGGCAACGGCCGCGACCGCGCGCTGGCGGTGGCGATGTTCCTGTTCGTCGCGGTGGTCTGCGCGGCCAGCGACCCGGTGCTGCTCGCGGTCAGCGTGGGGATCGCGGCGGTTGGGGCGCTACCGTGGGTGGTGTTGCGGCGGCAGGGGGCGGTGGCTTGAACTCGGGGCAAGCCCCTCACCCCGACCCTCCCCACTCTCGGTTTGCAAGTGTTAACCGGGGGAGGGGGCGGAAAGTCTAAACCCGCTTCCCCCGAAAATCCTTCACCACCTCGCGCGCCGCATTATGCCCCGGCGCCCCCGTCACCCCGCCCCCCGGGTGCGTCCCGCTGCCGCACATATACAGGCCCCTGAGCGGCCCCCGGTAGTCGGCATGACCGAGCATCGGGCGCGCGCTGAACAATTGGTCGAGCGTCAGTCTCCCGTGGAAGATGTCGCCGCCGATCAGGCCGAACTTGCGCTCCAGATCCAAGGGGGAGTGGATCTGGCGATGGAGCACGCTCGCCTTGAAGCCCGGGGCCCATTTGTCGAGCGTGGCGATCATGTGGTCGGCGACGGCCTCGCGCTCGTCGTCCCAGCTGCGGCCGTCGGGCAGGACGGGCGCGACCTGCTGACAGAACAGGCTGGCGACGTGGCAACCCGGCGGCGCGAGGCTGTCGTCGTAGAGGCTCTGGATGAGCATCTCGACGATCGGCTCGCGCGCCACGCCCAAGGTCTTCGCGTCGAGCCACGCGCGTTCCATGTAATCGAGCGTCGGCCCGATGATGATGCCGGCGCGCAGATGGTCGCCGCCGTCGTCGGGGGCACAGGTGAACTTCGGCAGCTCGGACAGCGCGACGTTCATGCGGAACACGCCCGACCCCGAGCGGTAGCCGGCGATCCGGCGCACGAAGGCGGCGGGCAGCACGGCGGGGTCGATGAGCTGCTGATAAAGCAGCTGCGGGTGGAGGTTCGAGACCACTGCCTTCGCGCGGATCGTCGTGCCGCCGGTGGTCACCACGCCGACGGCACGGCCCTGCTCGACAATGACATGCGCGACGCCGTCGCCGACGCGGACATCGACCCCGGCCTCGACCGCGCTGCGGCAGATCGCGTCCGAAATCGCCCCCATGCCGCCCATCGCGACGCCCCAGACGCCCTTGACCCCATTCACTTCGCCGAAGACGTGGTGGAGCAGGACGTACGCGCTGCCCGGCTGGTACGGCGAGGCATAGTTGCCGACGATGCCGTCGAAGCCGAAGATCGCCTTGATCGGCGCGCTCTCGAACCAGCCGTCGAGATAGTCGCCGCACGACTTGGCGAAAAGTTCGAGCAGCGTGCGGCGCTCCTCCATGTCGAGCCTGCGCGCGCGGTTGGCCAGCCGTGCGCCGGCGAGCAGTTCGGGTAGCGCCTCGCGCCACGAGCCGTCGGTGACGTTGGGCGGGGTTTCGAGAACGAGGTCGCGCATCACCTCGGCGACGCTGGCGAGCTGCGCCTCATAGGCGTCGAGGCGGTCGGCGTCCTTCTGACTAAACTTGGCGACCTCGGCGCGGGTCCGCCCCTGGCCGGTGGTCAGCGAGCGCCCGTCGTCGGTCGGCAGGAAGTTGGCGACGGGGCGGTGGACGATGCGAAGGCCGTGCTTCGCGAGGTCGAGGTCGGCGATGACCTTCTTGTTGAGTAGCGAGACGGTGTAGCTCGCGGTCGAGTTGCGGAAACCGGGTGCGAATTCCTCGGTGACCGCCGCGCCGCCGACGATGCCGCGCCGCTCGACGACGGTGACCATGAGCCCGGCCGTCGCCAGATAGGCGGCGCAGGTCAGGCCGTTGTGGCCGCCGCCGATGACGACGACGTCGGTTTCCGCATGGTCTGGCACTGGTGTCTCCCCGGGGCGGGCATCCTAGCCGCGCGGGCGCGGACAAGTCCATGCAGCGCGACGCTCGGGCAGCGCTGATGTCATGAAAGTGTCGGAAAAACTTACAGTTCGAGGCCATGCGAAACCCGGCGGCCAGCGAATCCAGCCGATTGGCCAAGTTGCCCGGTTGGCGCGATTCTTGCTTAGGTCAGGATGCTGGCCCGGATGTGTCGGGCGAATGAGGGTATTTGGCCATGACGTTCCTGAAGACCGTAATTGCCGCCGCGCTCGCCGCCACGCCGCTCGCCGCCTGGGCGACGGTCATCGGCGTCGGCAACGCGTCGTTCGAGACGCTGCCGCCCGGCGGGCTGGCATCGACGGGCTGCGGCGCTGGCTGCAGCTTTTCTTCGGGCACGGCGGTTCCTGACTGGAGCATCGTGGGGGCCGCGACCGGCCAGTTTCAGCCGGGCTCGTCGTCGGGCAACTTCGCCTATTTCAACTATGTCCCCGACGGGCTGACCGTCGCCTATACTAACGGCGGGTCGCTGTCGCAGATCGTTACCGACACCGCCGTCGCAGGCCGCACCTATACGCTGTTCGTCGATTTCGGCGTCCGCAACGACGTCGGTAATCCGGGCACGATTTCGTTGATCGTCAACGGCGTCACGACGCTGGCAACCGGCGTTGCGCCGACGCCGGGAACCTGGGCGACGTACAGCGCAAGCTACACCGCAGGCTTCGCCGACGCGGGCGGCGCAATCTCGGTGCTGCTCGCCAGCGACAATGGGCAGGGCGACTTCGACAACGTCCGCCTGTCCGACGACGCCGCGGCGGGCGTTCCCGAGCCTGCCAGCTGGGCGCTGATGATCGGCGGCTTCGGCCTCGTCGGTGCGGCCGCGCGCCGCCGCCGGGGTGTCGTCGCCGCCTGAGCTATGCCCGCACGGGCCAGCGGGCGCGGCTTTAGCCCGGCACGATCTCGTCCAGCGGGCACAGCGCATCGACCACTGCGCGGGTGAACATCTGGCGCTCGGCTTCGAGGCTCGCGGCCAGCGCGGCGTCGGGCTGGTGGTCGGCGACCGCCCCCGGTGCAACGATGCCATTGGCTTCGAGCAGCGCTTCGAGAACACGCTG